>CALMOR010000021.1:0-1351 GCA_937872165.1 uncultured Burkholderiales bacterium
CCTTCATCCTCCGTCCGGTCGCCACGTCGCTCTTGATGCTGGCGATCATGCTGGTCGGCATCGTCGCCTATCGGCAGCTGCCGCTGTCGGCGCTCCCCGAGGTCGACTACCCGACCATCCAGGTCGTGACGCTCTATCCGGGCGCGAGCCCGGAGGTGATGACGTCGTCGGTGACGGCGCCGCTCGAGCGCCAGTTCGGCCAGATGCCCGGGCTGAAGCAGATGTCGTCGACGAGTTCCGGCGGCGCGTCGGTGGTCACGCTGCAGTTCGACCTCGCGCTGTCGCTCGACATCGCGGAGCAGGAGGTGCAGGCCGCCATCAACGCCGGCGGCAACCTTTTGCCCGGCGACCTGCCGAATCCGCCGATCTACAGCAAGGTCAACCCGGCCGACACGCCGATCATCGCGATCGCGGTCACGTCGAAGACGCTCGCGCTGCCGAGGATCCAGGACCTCGTCGACACGCGCGTCGCGCAGAAGATCTCGCAGCTGCCGGGCGTCGGCCTCGTCAGCCTCTCGGGCGGGCAGCGGCCCGCGGTGCGCATCCAGGTCAATCCGAAGGCCGTCGCCGCGCTCGGCCTCGCGCTCGACGACATCCGCACCGCGATCACCAACGCCAACACCAACCAGGCCAAGGGCAGCTTCGACGGTCCCACGCGCGCATCGACGATCGACGCGAACGACCAGCTGCGATCGGCCGACGAGTACCGCAACCTGATCGTCGCGTACAAGAACGGCTCGCCGATCCGGCTCCTCGACGTCTCCGACATCGTCGACGGCGCCGAGAACGTGCGGCTCGCGGCGTGGGCCAACCAGAACCCCGCGATCATCGTCAATGTGCAGCGTCAGCCGGGCGCGAACGTGATCGACGTCGTCGACCGCATCAAGAAGCTGCTGCCGCAGCTGCAGGCGTCGCTGCCCGGCTCGATCGAGGTCACGCTGCTGACCGACCGCACCACCACCATCCGCGCGTCGGTCGACGACGTGCGCTTCGAGCTGCTGCTCGCGATCGTGCTGGTCGTGATGGTGATCTTCGTGTTCCTGCGCAACGTGCCGGCCACCATCATCCCGAGCGTCGCGGTGCCGCTGTCGCTGGTCGGCACCTTCGGCGTCATGTACCTCGCCGGCTTCTCGATCAACAACCTGACGCTGATGGCGCTGACCATCGCGACCGGTTTCGTCGTCGACGACGCGATCGTGATGATCGAGAACATCTCGCGCTTCATCGAGGACGGCATGAAGCCGTTCGAGGCCGCGTTGAAGGGGGCCGAGCAGATCGGCTTCACGATCATCTCGCTGACCTTCTCGCTGATCGCGGTGCTGATCCCGCTGCTGTTCATGGGCGACGTGGT
>CALMOR010000021.1:1361-3983 GCA_937872165.1 uncultured Burkholderiales bacterium
TGGTGGGCCGCCTGTTCCGCGAGTTCGCGATCACGCTGGCCGTGTCGATCCTGATCTCGGCCGTGGTCTCGCTGACGCTGACGCCGATGATGTGCGCGCGGCTGCTGCGGCACACGCCGCCCGAGCGCGAGGCCGCGTGGGCGCGCAAGACCAACGCTCTCTTCGATCGCGTCGTCGCGCGCTACGGCCGGGCGCTCGAGTGGGTGCTCGACCACCAGCCGATCACGCTGATCGTGGCCGTCGCGACGCTCGCCCTGACGGTGCTGCTCTACATCCTCATCCCGAAGGGCTTCTTCCCGGTGCAGGACACGGGCGCCATCCAGGGCATCACCGAGGCGCAGCAGTCGATCTCGTTCGACGCGATGGCCGAGCGCCAACAGGAGATCGCCCGCATCGTGCTGCGGGACCCGGCGGTCGAGAGCCTGACTTCGTACATCGGCGTCGACGGAACCAACACCACGCTCAACAGCGGCCGCATGCTGATCAACCTGAAAGCGTTCGGCAGCGGCGACGGCAGGCGCGACATCCATGCGTCCGACGTCATCCGCCGCCTGCAGGGCGAGGTCGACAAGGTGGTCGGCGTCGGCATGTACATGCAGCCGGTGCAGGACCTGACGATCGAGACGCGCGTGTCGCGCACGCAGTACCAGTTCAGCGTCGAGGACGCGAACCCCGACGAACTGGCGCGATGGGTCCCGAAGCTCACCGAGCGCCTGTCGCACACGGCCGGCTTCTCGGACGTCGCTAGCGACCTGCAGGACAAGGGCCTGCAGGCCTTCGTGCAGATCGACCGCGACGCGGCCGCGCGCCTCGGCATCACGCCGGCGGCGATCGACAACGCGCTCTACAACGCGTTCGGCCAGCGCCAGATCTCGACGATCTTCACGCAGGCGAGCCAGTACCGCGTGGTGCTCGAAGTCAAGCCCGAGTTCGGCCGCGGCCCGCTCGCGCTCGACGGCATCTACGTCGCCGCGTCGGGCGTGGCGTCGGCCGTCGGGCAGAACACGCAGGGCCAGTCGCAGGCGAGGGCGGTGACCGCCACGCAGTCGACCGCGGCCGCGGGCGCGACCACGTCGCAGGTGCAGCTGTCGTCGATCGCGACCGTGATCGAGAAGCCGACCTCGCTCGTCATCAACCACATCGGGCAGTTCCCGTCGGCCACGGTGTCGTTCAACCTCGCGCCCGGCACCTCGCTCGGCGAAGCCACGAAGGCGGTACGCGCGGTGCAGGCCGACCTGGGTACGCCGGCCAGCCTGGCGATCAACTTCCAGGGCGCCGCACTCGCGTTCCAGGCCTCGCTCGACAACACGCTGCTGCTGATCATCGCGGCCATCGTCACGATGTACATCGTGCTCGGCGTGCTCTACGAGAGCTACATCCATCCGATCACGATCCTGTCGACGCTGCCGTCGGCCGGGGTCGGCGCGCTGCTGTAGCTGATGATCGCGGGCCAGGACCTCGGGATCATCGCGATCATCGGCATCATCCTTTTGATCGGCATCGTCAAGAAGAACGCGATCATGATGATCGACTTCGCGCTCGACGCCGAGCGCGAGCAGGGCATGAACGCGCGCGACGCGATCCACCGGGCCGCGCTGCTGCGCTTCCGTCCGATCCTGATGACGACGATGGCCGCGCTGCTCGGTGCGTTGCCGCTGATGGTCGGCGGCGGCGTCGGGTCCGAGCTGCGCAAGCCGCTCGGGATCGCGATGGTCGGCGGCCTGCTGGTCTCGCAGGTGTTGACGCTGTTCACGACGCCGGTGATCTATCTCGCCTTCGACGACGTCGCGCAGCGGCTGCGGCGTTGGCGGCGGCGCGATCGACCGTCGGGCGACGCGCACGAACACGATCCGCTGCTCGACGAGCCGATCGGGAGCGCGGTCCCGTGAGCCGGCTCGCCGATCTCCGCGCGAGCAAGGGCACCGTCAATCCGTCGCGCCTGTTCATCGAACGCCCGGTCGCGACGACGCTGCTGACGATCGGCATCGCGCTCGCGGGCCTGATGGCCTTCATGCTGCTGCCGGTGTCGCCGCTGCCGCAGGTCGACTTTCCCACCATCAACGTCAGCGCGAACCTGCCCGGCGCGAGTCCCGAGACGATGGCGGCCACGGTCGCCACGCCGCTCGAGCGGGCGCTCGGCCGCATCGCGGGCGTGACCGAGATGACGTCGTCGAGCTCGCTCAGCTCGGCCAACATCACGCTGCAGTTCGACCTCAACCGCGACATCGACGGCGCCGCCCGCGACGTGCAGGCCGCGATCAACGCGGCGCGCAGCCTGCTGCCTTCGGGGCTGCCGAACAATCCGACCTATCGCAAGGTGAACCCGGCCGACGCGCCGATCATGATCCTCGCGATGACGTCGGAGACCCTGACGCAGAGCCAGATGTTCGACGCGGCCGACACCATCCTCGCGCAGAAGATCGCGCAGGTGAGCGGCGTCGGCAACGTCACCGTCGGCGGCGGCGCGCGGCCCGCGGTGCGCGTCGAGCTCAATCCGGCGCAGCTCAACAACGCGGGCATCTCGATCGAGTCGATCCGCAACGCCATCGCGTCGACCAACGCGAACCGGCCGAAGGGCATCCTCGACGACCTGGTCGGCGCGGCGACGAAATCCCAGTACGC
>CALMOR010000021.1:3993-9377 GCA_937872165.1 uncultured Burkholderiales bacterium
ATCCTCGACGACGGCCGGCACGCGTGGCAGATCTACGCGAACGACCAGGCGAAGACAGCCGACGAGTACCGGCCGCTGATCGTCGCGTACCAGAACGGCGCGCCGGTGCGCCTCGGCAACGTGGCGCAGGTGATCGACTCGAACCAGGACCTGCGCAACGCCGGTCTCGCCAACGCGAGGCCCGCGGTGCTGCTGATCATCTCGCGCCAGCCCAACGCCAACATCATCGAGACCGTCGACCGCGTCAAGGCGCTGCTGCCGCAGTTCCGCGCGTCGGTGCCGGCCGCCATCGACCTGCAGCTGATGCTCGACCGCACGCCGACCATCCGCGCGTCGCTGCGCGACACCGAGACCACGCTGCTGCTGTCGGTCGCGCTCGTGATCCTGGTCGTCTATCTCTTCCTCGGCAGCGCGCGGGCCGCGCTGATCCCGAGCGTCGCGGTGCCGGTGTCGCTGATCGGCACCTTCGGCGCGATGTACCTGCTGCACTACTCGCTCAACATCTTCTCGTTGATGGCGCTGACCATCGCGACCGGCTTCGTCGTCGACGACGCGATCGTCGTGCTCGAGAACGCGCAACGCCACATCGAGGACGGCACGAAGCCGTTCGACGCGGCGTTGCGCGGCGCGAAGGAAGTCGGCTTCACGGTGCTGTCGATGAGCATCTCGCTGATCGCCGTGTTCCTGCCGATCCTGCTGATGGGCGGCATCGTCGGCCGCCTGTTCCGTGAGTTCGCGGTGACGCTGTCGGTCGCCATCCTGGTGTCGCTGGTGGTGTCGCTGACGACGACGCCGATGATGTGCGCCTATCTGCTGAAGCCGAAGAAGGACGAGGACCTCGGGCGCGCTCCGGCGCCGGTGCGGCGCAGCGCCTGGCGCCGCACGATGGACGGCTTCGATCGTCACGTGCTCCGGCGCATCGAGCGAGCGAGCGGCCGCGTCATCGACACGGCGACGCGCGGCTATGCGCGCTCGCTCGGATGGGCGCTCG
Source organism: uncultured Burkholderiales bacterium (assembly GCA_937872165.1). GTDB lineage: Bacteria > Pseudomonadota > Gammaproteobacteria > Burkholderiales > Burkholderiaceae_D > CAHJXF01. The sequence goes on from CALMOR010000021.1 coordinate 4,985, forward strand.
CGGTGGCGCCGCTGATGGTCGTGATCCTGATCGCGACCATCGTGCTCAACGTGTGGCTCTACACGATCGTGCCGAAGGGCTTCTTCCCGCAGCAGGACACGGGGCGCATGGGCGGCGCGGTGGTGGCGGACCAGGCCATCTCGTTCCAGGCGATGCGGCTGAAGCTGCAGCGCTTCGCCGACATCGTCACGGCCGATCCGGCGGTCGTCAGCGTCGTTGCGTTCACCGGCGGCGGTCAACGCAACTCGGGCAACATGTTCGTCGCGTTGAAGCCGTTGTCGGAGCGCAAGGAGACCATCGACGCGGTGATCGCGCGGCTGCGCACGAAGACCGCGCGCGAACCCGGCGCGTCGCTCTACTTCCAGGCGGTACAGGACCTGCGGGTCGGCGGCCGCGCGGGCAACGCGCAGTACCAGTACACGCTGCAGGCCGACGACCTCACCGACCTGCGGACTTGGGAGCCGAAGATCCGCCAGGCACTGCAGGGCGTGCCCGAGCTCGAGGACGTCAACACCGACACCCAGGACAAGGGACTGCAGACCTCGCTCGTCATCGACCGCGACGCCGCGTCGCGGCTCGGCGTGACCGCGGTCGCCATCGACACGACGCTGAACGACCTCTTCGGCCAGCGTCAGGTCTCGACGATCTACAACGCGCTCAACCAGTACAAGGTCGTGATGGAGGCGGCACCGCAGTACTGGCAGAGCCCCGACCAGCTCGACAACGTCTACGTCGCGGCCAACGGCGGCACGGTGCCGCTGTCGAGCTTCGCGCGCTACGAGACCACCAACACCGCGCTCCGCGTGAGCCATCAGGGCCAGTTCGTCGCGTCGACCATCACCTTCAACCTGCCGGAAGGCACGTCGCTGTCGCAGGCGACCGGCGCGATCGACAACGCGATGTCGCGCATCGGCGTGCCGGCCACCGTCCACGGTGGCTTCCAGGGCACGGCCAAGGCCTTCCAGGACTCGCTCAGCAACGAGCCGCTGCTGATCGCGACCGCGCTGCTCGTCGTGTTCATCGTGCTCGGCGTGCTCTACGAGAGCCTGGTCCATCCGATCACGATCCTGTCGACGCTGCCGTCGGCCGGCGTCGGTGCGCTGCTCGCGCTGCTCGCGACCGACACCGAGTTCTCGCTGATCGCGCTGATCGGGGTGATCCTGCTGATCGGCATCGTCAAGAAGAACGCGATCATGATGATCGACTTCGCGATCGCGCGGGAACGCGACGCGGGCATGAGTCCGCGCGACGCGATCCTCGAAGCGGCGACGCTGCGCTTCCGTCCGATCATGATGACGACGATGGCTGCGCTCTTCGGCGCGTTGCCGCTCGCGCTCGGCTCCGGCGACGGCGCCGAGCTGCGCGTGCCGCTCGGCATCGCGATCGTCGGCGGCCTCGTCGTCAGTCAGGTGCTGACGCTCTACACGACGCCGGTCGTCTATCTCTATCTCGACCGCATGAGCCTCTGGTCGCGCCGGCGGGGCGAGCAGCGCCGCGCGCGGAAGGAGGCGCGCTATCAGCGGAAGCTCGGCGAACGGACCGGGCCGGTGGCCCACGACAACGCATGACCCTGCCCGCTCCGCATCGCGCCCTTCGCGCCGTAAGCACCGTCGTCGTCCTCCTCGCCGGGTGCACGGTCGGCCCGGACTACGTTCGCCCCGACGTCGCCACACCGGCCGAGTTCAAGGAGAGCGGCGGCTGGCGCGCGGCGACGCCGGCCGACGACTTGCCGCGCGGCGCGTGGTGGACGATGTATGGCGACGCCGACCTCGACCTGCTGATGGACGCGGCCAACGCGAACAATCAGTCGATCGCGCAGGCGGAGGCCTCGTTCCGCACCGCGGCCGCTCTCGTCGACCAGGCTCGCGCGGGCTATTTTCCGACGGCCGGCGTGAGCGCCGCCGTGACGAGGTCGGGCGGCGGTCGTGGCAACAACAGCCTCTCGGGGCAGTCGCGCGCCTCGACGACCCATCAGGTCACGGTCGACGCTTCGTGGGAAATCGATCTGTGGGGCCGCGTCCGAAGGCTCGTCGAGGCGCAACGCGCGAACGTCGACGCGAGCGCGTCGGACCTCGCGGGCATCCGCCTGTCGACGCAGGCGGCGCTCGCCACCGACTACTTCCAGCTTCGCCAGGTCGACACGCAGAAGCAGCTGCTCGACGACACCATCACCGCTTACCAGCGCACGCTCGACGTGACGCGCAACCGCTACGTCGGCGGCGTGTCGGCCCGCGTCGACGTCGCCCAGGCCGAGACGCAACTCAAGACGACCCAGGTGCAGGCGATCGACCTCGGCATCTCGCGCGCGCAGCTCGAGCACGCGATCGCTCTCCTCGTCGGCAAGCCCGCGTCCGAGTTCTCCATCCCCGTCAAGCGCTGGCACGCCTTCGACGAGAAGCGCGCGCCGGCCATCCCGGCGACCGGCGTCCCGTCGCAGCTGCTCGAACGGCGTCCGGACATCGCGGGCGCCGAACGACGCGTGGCCGCCGCGAACGCCGAGATCGGCGTGGCCAAGTCGGCCTACTACCCGACGATCGGGCTGTCCGCGTCGGGCGGCTTCCAGAGCCTCTCGGCGTCCGATCTCTTCACCGTGCCGAACCGCTTCTGGTCGCTCGGCCCGTCGCTCGCGCTCAATCTCTTCGACGGCGGCCTGCGCCGCGCCCAGACCGCGCAGGCGATCGCCACCTACGATGCCAGCGTCGCGTCGTACCGCGAGACCGTGTTGTCGGGCTTCGCCGAAGTCGAGGATCAGCTCGCGTCGTTGCGCATCCTCGAGCAGGAGGCGGCGGCCGAGGAAGACCTGCTGGCGTCGGCGCGCGAGTCGGTCGCGTTGACGGTCAATCAGTACAAGGCCGGGACCGTCAGCTACATCAACGTCGTGACGGTGCAGGCCACCGCGCTGACGAACGAGCGCAACGCCGTGTCGATCTTCGGCAGCCGCATGATCGCGAGCGTGGGACTGGTGAGGACGCTCGGCGGCGGGTGGCGATGACGCGGATCGCCGCTCGTGCTCGCGACCATGGACGCCGCCGGGGGCGCGCGACCCGGCATGCGGCGCCGCCCTGCTGCGGTCGTCCGTCACGTCGACACGGCCGGGGTGCGCCGCCGGCCGCGTCCGTCAGTTCGCCACCAGGCTCGCCCCGATGTTGATCGACAGCGCCAGGATGCTGGCGTTGAAGAAGAACGACAGCACCGCCTGCGCGAGGACGGCCTTCCGCATCGAACGGTTGCCCGGCGCGATCTCGGCGGTCTGCGACGCCACCGCGATCGTGAACGAGAAGTAGAGGAAGTCCCAGTAGTTCGGCTTCAGTCCCTTCTCGGGAAAGATCAGCGGCGGCGGCTGGTCCTTGTCCATCAGGTAGTAGTAGTGCGCGTAGTGCAGTCCGAAGATGGTCGGGATCAGGAACCACGACCCGATCACGGTCGCGGCGGTCAGCACGACGTGGAAGGGATGATGCATCGACTCGCTATGCGCGGTCGCGAGCTCGAGCACGATCGCAGCCAGGCTCATCAGCGCGGCGAGCGACACGGCGGTGAGCACGACGTAGGCGTTCTCGTCCTGACGATCGGCGAAGGTCTTCACGTCCTCCTCGTCGGCGCGCGCCATCATGACCGCGATGACCACCAGATAGAAATAGACCGCGACGTTGTAGCCGACCAGCGTATGCAGCAGGAGGTCGGCTCCCGGCAGCGGGACGAGCGCCGCGGCCACGCCGAGCACGAACGCGTAGACCAGGCGCGGTCGCGCGATGTAGAAGCGGCGCAGGGTCTTGATCTTCATGACGGCAGGTCCGAGGAAGCGGGACCCGCATTGTGGGCCGCGGGCGACGAGCGGCTCATCGGCCCCCGCCGTGCGCGGCCGTCGACGCCGAGATGCGCTCGGCCGCGACCCTCAGCGGCGCGAGGAAGCGCTTCGTCATCTGCGCCGCGGGCGTCCGGTTCGCCTGGCCGCTGACGTTCATCGCCGCGATCGTGCGGCCGCCCGCGTCGACGATCGGCACCGCGAGCGAGATCAGGCCTTCCTCCAGTTCCTGGTCGACCAGCGTCCAGCCGCGCGCACGCGTCTCGTCGACCAACGCCCTCAGCCGGGTGATGCGCGTCTCGGTCCGCGACGTCAACGCCTTCCGTTCCGAGCGTCGCAGCACCTCGTGCGCTTCGGCCGGCTCGAGCCCCGCGAGCAGGACGCGTCCCATCGACGAGCAGTAGGCCGGCAGGCGACTGCCGATCGAGAGGTTGATCGCCATGATCTTCCGCGTCGGGACGCGCAGCACGTAGACGATCTCGGTGCCGTCGAGGACGGCGGCCGAACAGCTCTCGTGGACCTGCTGCACCAGCGACTCCATCACCGGCTGCGCGAGGTTCCAGAACGGCAGCGACGTGAGATACGGATAGC
>CALMOR010000021.1:9387-11154 GCA_937872165.1 uncultured Burkholderiales bacterium
CAGCGACAGGATGCGCGGCGTGAGGCTGAACGCGCGCCCGTCGAGCCGCACGTAGCCGAGGTGCTCCAGCGTCAGCAGGATGCGGCGGGCGCCGGCCCGCGTGAGGCCGGCCGCGTCGGCCACTTCGGTCAGCGTCAGCTTCGGCGAGCGGCCGTCGAAGGCATGGATCACGCGCAGGCCGCGGGCGAAGGCCAGCACGAAGCGGTCGCCCGGCGCGACGGCGGCTGCGCCGCCCTGGTCGGGACGAGGCAGCGACGTCCTGTCGACCGCTTCGAGGGCTTTACGGGGCATCGGCCGGTCCGGTTGCTCGATCGACGGCACGAACTTGACGGTCCGGGACGCCGTCGCTATGCTCGGTTCGTGGAGCGAATCATTGTTCGATGTGCGAACAATTGGAACACGGCGACCCGCGGATGACAAGCTCGTCCGGCGTCGCGAAGCGAGACGGCCGCGACCGTCGCCGGAGACAGAACGCTTGATCGACAAGATCGTGGAATCGGCCGCCGAGGCCCTGAGGGACGTGCACGACGGCGCCGTGATCATGATCGGCGGCTTCGGCGGCGCCGGCATGCCGGTGCAGCTCGTCGACGCGCTGATCGACCAGGGCGCGCGGGACCTCGTCGTCGTCAACAACAACGCGGGCAACGGCGAGACCGGCATCGCCGCGCTGTTGAAGGCGCGGCGCGTCCGCAGGATCGTCTGCTCCTTCCCGCGTCAGGCCGACTCGCAGGTGTTCGACACGCTGTATCGCGCCGGCGAGATCGAGCTCGACCTGGTCCCGCAGGGCAACCTCGCCGAGCGCATCCGCGCGGCGGGAGCGGGCATCGGCGGTTTCTTCACGCCGACCGGATACGGCACGCCGCTGGCCGAAGGCCGCGAGACGCGCGTGCTGGACGATCGGCCGATGGTCTTCGAGACGGCGCTGCACGCCGACTTCGCGCTGGTCAGGGCGCGCGTCGCGGACCGCTGGGGCAACCTGGTCTATCGCAAGGCGGCGCGAAACTTCGGGCCCGTCATGGCGATGGCGGCCCGCTGCACGATCGCGCAGGTCGACGAGATCGTCGCGCTCGGCGACCTCGACCCCGAGGCCATCGTCACGCCCGGCATCTTCGTGCGGCGCGTGGTCCGCGTCGTGGGCGAGGACGTACCTGCGACGCCCTGCGACGAGACGGCCGGACGCGATGTCTCGCCGCGGCATCCGGCCCCCGCGGCATGAGCGGGACGGACGCTCGATGAACCACCTGCCGTTGACCCGGTCGCGACTGGCCGCGCGCGTGGCGGCCGACATCCCGGAGGGCGCCGTCGTCAACCTCGGCATCGGCCTGCCGACGCTGGTCGCCGACGCGTTGCCCGCCGGACGCGAGATCGTCCTGCACAGCGAGAACGGCATCCTCGGCATGGGCCCTGCGCCCGAAGAGGGGCACGAGGACGGGGACCTGATCAACGCCGGCAAGCAGCCCGTGACGGTACTGCCCGGCGCGGCCTACTTCCATCACGCCGACTCGTTCGCGATGATGCGCGGCGGCCACCTCGACTACTGCGTGCTCGGCGGTTTCCAGGTGTCGGTCGACGGCGACCTCGCCAACTGGCATACCGGTGCGCCGGGCGCGATCCCGGCGGTCGGCGGCGCGATGGACCTCGCGATCGGCGCCCGCCATGTCTTCGTGATGATGGAACTCCTGACGCGCGACGGCCGCAGCAAGCTCGTCGACCGGTGCACCTATCCGCTGACCGGCCTGCGCTGCGTCAGCCGGGTCTACACCGACC
>CALMOR010000021.1:11164-31165 GCA_937872165.1 uncultured Burkholderiales bacterium
ACCTTCGACCTCGCGTCGGGCGTCGTCGTCGCCCGCGATCTCGTCGACGGCCTCCGCTTCGACGAGCTGGTCGCGCTCACCGGCGTGTCGCTGACGAAGGCCGATCCACGGAGGGCCGCATGACGGATGGCGCAGCGAACGAGGCCGTGGCGCTGCCCCCGGCGTCCTATCGACGACACGCGGCCGACACGCAACCGCCCTATGCCGTCGAGGCCTACGGGTCGACCAGAAAGCGGGCCCCGTCGCAACCGCCGATCGAGATGCCGCAGACGTTGTCCGAGCTGACCGGACCGCGCTTCGGCAAGGCGGCGTTGCGACCCGGCGACGCGGACATGACGCGCATCGTCGTCGGGGGCCGCCTGATCGACGAGGCCGGCGGACCGGTCCGCGACGCGCTGATCGAGATCTGGCAGGCCAACGCCGCCGGCCGTTACGTGCATGCGGGCGACCGGCACGACGCGCCGCTCGATCCGCACTTCAGCGGGCTCGGCGCCGCGGTCACCGACGACGAGGGCCGCTATCGCTTCATGACCATCCGGCCGGGTGCCTATCCGTGGCGCAACCATCACAACGCGTGGCGGCCGGCGCACATCCATTTCTCGCTCTTCGGCAACGCGTACGCGCAGCGGCTCGTCACGCAGATGTACTTCCCCGGCGATCCGCTGATGGCCTTCGATCCGATCTACAACAGCACCGCGGACCGGGCGGCCCGCGAGAGGTTGATCGCGGCCTTCGACTGGCAGTCGACCGAGGCCGAGTTCGCGCTCGGCTATCGCTTCGACATCGTGCTGCGCGGTCGCGGCCAGACGCCGATGGGGACGCGATGAGGACCGCGATGAACACGGCGACGAAGACGCGATGATCGAGCGCACGACGACCTCGCAGACCGTCGGTCCCTACCTGCACATCGGGCTGGCCCCGCGGAACTGCGCCGACATCCCGTTCGGCGGTCGCACCGATCAGCCGGACCGCATCGTCGTCGACGGCGCGGTGTTCGACGGCGACGGGGCGCCGCTGACGGACGGGATGATCGAGATCTGGCAGGCCGACGCCGCCGGTCGCTTCGCGCATCCCGACGATCCGCGCTCGAGTCTCGACGAGGCCGCGCGCGACGCGTCGGGCTTCGGGCGCATCCCGACCGGGGACGAGGGACGCTTCCGCTTCACGACCGTCAAGCCCGGTCGCGTGCCCGCGCCCGACGGATCGTTGCAGGCGCCGCATCTCGTCGTCGCCTTCTTCGCGCGCGGGTTGCTGAGGCACCTGTCGACGCGCCTCTACTTCGCCGACGAGAGCGAAGCCAACGGCGAGGACTTCGTGCTCGGCCTCGTGCCGGCCGCGCGACGCGGCACGCTGATCGCGCAGGCGGTCGGACCGATGCGCTATCGATGGACGTTGACGCTGCAGTCGGACGCCGTCGGCGAGACCGTGTTCTTCGACTTCTGACACCGATCGACGCATCGGTGTCGGCGCCTATGGTCGCGGACCCGCGACGCTTGTACTGTTCGCTTCCCTTTCGACGACGACGAGTACCCAGGAGACCCCGATGATCCGCGTCCCGATCCGCCCGCTGCTGTCGAGCCTCGCGTTGCTGGCCGCGCTGCCGCTGACCTCGATCGCCGCCGACACCGTCAAGGTCGGCGTCATCGCGGAGATGACCGGCAGCTTCGCCGACTTCGGCCGGCAGATGACGACCGGCGCGAAGGCGTACATCCGGGAGCACGGCGACACGGTCGCGGGCAGGAAGATCGAGCTGATCGTCCGCGATGTCGGAGGTCCGTCGCCCGACGTCTCGAAGCGGCTCGCGCAGGAGCTGGTCGTCAAGGACAACGTCGACTTCCTCGCCGGCTTCGGGCTGACGCCGAACGCGCTGGCGGTCGCGCCGATCGCGACCGAAGCGAAGAAGCCGACGATCATCATGAACGCCGCGACGTCGATCATCACCACCAAGTCGCCGTACCTGACGCGCGTGTCGATGACGCTGCCGCAGGTCACGGCGCCGCTCGGCGACTGGGCCTACCGGAACGGCATTCGCAAGGTCTACACCGCGGTCGCCGACTACGGTCCCGGCTACGATGCCGAGGCCGCGTTCAAGAAGAGCTTCACCGCGCTCGGCGGTCAGATCACCGGCGACGTGCGGATGCCGCTGACCAATCCCGACTACGGCCCGTTCGTCCAGCGCATCAAGGACTCGAAGCCGGACGCGGTCTTCGTGTTCGTGCCGGCCGGCGAGTCCGCGGTGGGCTTCATGAAGGCCTATGCGGAGCGCGGCCTCGCGGCAGCCGGCATCCGCCTGATCGCGACCGGCGACATGACCGACGACGGCGTCATCGACGCGCTCGGCGCCAGCGCGGTCGGGATCATCACCACCCATCACTACTCGGCCGCTCACGAGTCGCCGGAGAACAAGGCGTTCCTCGCGGCCTATGCGGCCGTCGACCCGAACCACCGTCCCAACTTCATGGCCGTGGGCGGCTACGACGCAATGGCGGTGATCTATTCGGTGGTCCGGCAGCTGAACGGCAACGTCGATCCCGACAAGGCGATGGCGCTGATCAAGGGCATGAAGATCGCGAGCCCGCGCGGCCCGGTCGAGATCGAGGCCGACACGCGCGACGTGACGCAGAACGTCTACGTGCGCGAGGTCAAGCGCGTCGACGGCAAGCTCTACAACGTGGAGTTCTTCACGACGCCGGCCGTGAAGGACCCGGGCAAGGAAGCGGCCCGGCAGCCATGACGGGGAGCCGCGCGACGGCCGGCCTGCCGCGGGCCGCGACGCCGCGTCGTGGTCGGTCGCGCCGTCGTCCGGGCCGTCGATGACCGTCCCGCTCGGCGTCCTCTTCGACGGCATCGCGTACGGGATGCTGCTCTTCCTGATCTCGGTCGGCCTGTCGGTCACGATGGGACTGATGCGCTTCATCAACCTCGCACACGGCGTGTTCGCGATGGCCGGCGGCTATCTGGGCGCGACGCTCGCGCGAGGCCACGACGTCGACTTCCTCGCCGCGCTGCCGCTCGCCTTCGCGGGCGGCGCGATCCTCGGTCTCGTGCTCGAACGCGGTCTCTATCGGCACCTCTACCGGCGCGGACCGCTCGACCAGGTGCTGCTCACGGTGGGCATCCTCTTCGTCGCGACCGCGGTCGCGATCTACGTCTTCGGATCGCAGCAGCAGCCGATCGCATTGCCCGCCTCGTTGCAGGGCCGGTTCGAACTGATGGGTGTCGAGCTGTCGCGCTATCGGCTGTTCCTCGTCGCGTGCGGCATCGTCGTCACGTTCGCGCTGGTGTATGGCCTCGAAGGCACGCGCTTCGGCGCACGGGTGCGGGCGTCGGTCGATCGCCAGCCCGTCGCCGAGGCGATGGGCATCCGCGTCGACCGCGTCTTCCAGGTCACGTTCGCGATCGGCAGCGGCCTCGCGGCGCTGGGCGGCGCGCTCGGCATCGACGTGCTGGGCCTCGATGCGAACTTCGCGCAGCGTTACCTCGTCTACTTCCTCCTCGTCGTCGTCGTCGGCGGTCCGGGTTCCATCGTCGGCACGCTGGTCGCGGCGCTGCTGCTCGGTGTCGCCGACGTGGCCGGCAAGTACTACGTGCCCGAGATCGGCGCGTTCGTCGTCTACGCCGCGATGATCGTGCTGCTGTCGCTGTTCCCGCACGGGCTGTCCGCGAAGCGGCGTGCGAAGTGACGCCGCAGGCCCCGGCGCCGACGAGCGCGTCGTCATCCGTCGCGCGACTCGCCCGTCGCGAGCGCTGGAAACCGGGCGAGCTCGTCTTCTGGCTCGCGGTCGGCTCGGCGTACTTCGTGTTCCCCCAGAACCTCGTCCTCGCGACGCAGGTCCTCGTCGCGGGCCTGTTCGCGCTGTCGCTCGATCTGATCCTCGGCTATGCGGGCATCGTCACGCTGGGTCATGCGGCGTTCTTCGGCGTCGGTGCGTACACCGCCGGCCTGATCGCGAAGCACGGCTGGGGCGAACCCTTCAGCGGGCTGCTGTGCGCGGCGGTCGTCTCGGCCTTCGTCGGCTGGATCACGAGCTTCCTCGTGCTGCGCGGCGGCGACCTCGCGCGGCTGATGACGACGCTCGGCATCGCATCGCTGCTCTACGAGATCGCGAATCGCGCCACGGTCGTCACCGGCGGCGTCGATGGCCTGCAGGGCGTCGAGATGGCGAAGGTCCTCGGCATCTTCCCGTTCGACCTCTACGGCCGCACCGGTTTCGTCTACACCTTCGCGGTCGTGCTGCTGCTCTTCGCAGCGGCGCGCGCATGGATCGGTTCGCCGTACGGCCTCTCGCTGCGGACCATCCGCGAGAACCCGGTGCGCGCCCGGGCGATCGGCGTGCCGCTGCAGCGCCGGCTGGTGACCGCGTACGTCGTCGCGGCCGCCATCGCCGGCGTGGCCGGCGCCCTGCTCACGCAGACGACGCAGTTCGTCGGCCTCGACGTGCTGAGCTTCCAGCGCTCGGCCGATCTGCTGATCATGCTGATCGTCGGCGGCACCGCCACGTTGTACGGCGGCTTCGTCGGTGCCGCGCTGTTCATCGTCGTGCAGGACCGGCTCGCGAGCGTCGACCCGGTGTACTGGTTGTTCTGGCTCGGCGTGCTGCTGATCGCGACGACGCTGTTCCTGCGTCGCGGCGTCGTCGGCAGCCTGATGGCGTGGCGCGATGCGCGACGGGCGGCGGCCGCGCGTCCATGACCGCCATCCTCGAGACGCGCGCGTTGTGCAAGTCCTTCGGTGCGCTGGAGGTCACGCAGGCCGTCGACCTGTCGCTCGAGGCCGGCGCCCGCCACGCGTTGATCGGGCCCAACGGCGCCGGCAAGACGACGCTCGTCGATCAGCTCACCGGCGTCTTGCGTCCCACCGGCGGCGCGGTGCTGATCGACGGCGACGACGTGACCCGGCTGACGGTCGAGGAACGCGTGAGACGCGGACTGTCGCGCACCTTCCAGATCACCACGCTGTTCGCCCGCCTGACGCCGTTCGAAGCGGTCGCGGCCGCGCTCCTCGAACGCGACGCGACGCGCATCGGCTTCGCGGGTCGATGGTTCGGGGGTGTGTCGCGACGGCGTGCACAACTCGACGAGGCCGAAGCGCTGCTCGCATCGATCGGCCTCGCGCGCGATGCCGACACGCCGACCCATGCGCTCGCCTACGGCCGCCAGCGCATCCTCGAGATCGCGCTCGCACTGGCCGCGAAGCCGCGCGTGCTGCTGCTCGACGAGCCCGCGGCCGGCATACCCGAAGGCGAGAGCGACGAGCTGCTCGCGGTGCTCGACGCGTTGCCGGCCGAGGTCGCGATCCTCCTGATCGAACACGACATGAGCCTGGTGTTCCGCTTCGCGCGGCAGATCACGGTGCTGGTCGGCGGCCGGGTGCTCGTGACCGGCGCGCCCGAAGCGATCGCCGCGGACCCGCGCGTGCGCGAGGTGTATCTGGGCGAGCGTGTCGAGCCGGGCATGCACTGAGATGAACGCCCCGTTGCTCGCGATCGAGGGTCTCCGCTCGGGTTATGGCGAAGCGGTCGTCGTCGACGGCTGTTCGTTCGCGATACGGACCGGCGAGGCGGTGGCGCTGCTCGGCCGCAACGGCGTCGGCAAGACCACGCTGCTCGTGACGCTGATGGGTCTGGCGCGCGTGCACGGCGGCTCGATGCGCTGGAAGGACCGCGACCTGTCGACGATGCGCACCAGCGACCGTGCGCGGCTCGGCATCGGCTGGGTGCCGCAGGAGCGCGCGGTGTTTCCTTCGCTGACGGTCGAGGAGAACCTGACCGTCACCGCGTTGCCGGGCCCGTGGTCGCTCGCCCGCGTGTACGCGCTCTTCCCGCGTCTCGCGGAACGGCGCCGCAACTTCGGCAACGAGCTGTCGGGCGGCGAGCAGCAGATGCTCGCGATGGGCCGCGCGTTGATGCTGAACCCGGCACTGCTGCTGCTCGACGAGCCGCTCGAAGGACTCGCGCCGGTGATCGTCGACGAACTCTCCTCCGCCATCGCATCGATGGTGGAGGACGAGGGACAGGCGGTGATCCTGGTCGAGCAGCACGTCGAGCAGGCGCTGTCGCTGACGCATCGGGCGATCGTGCTCGAGCGAGGACGGATCGCGCACGAAGGCAGCAGCACGACGTTGCGCGCCGACCCGCACGCGCTCGAGCGTTGGATCGGCGTGCGGGTCGCCGCTTGAGGATGGATTCCATGCGCACACAGGTCGCCATCGTCGGCGCCGGACCGGCCGGACTGCTGCTCGGTCATCTGCTCCATCGCGCCGGCATCGACAGCGTCATCGTCGAGCGGCACGACCGTCGTCATGCCGAGGAGCGCATCCGCGCGGGCGTGCTCGAGCAGGGCACCGTCGACACGCTCGACGAGGCGGGGGTCGGCGAGCGCATGCACCGCGAGGGGCTGCCGCACGACGGCATCGAACTGCTGTTCGACGGCACGCGCCATCGCATCGACCTGAAGGCGCTGTCGGGCGGCAGGTCGATCCGCGTGTACGGGCAGCACGAGGTCGTGAAGGACCTCATCGCCGCGCGCCTCGAGAGCGGACGGCCGCTGATCTTCGAAGCGACGGACGTCGCGCTGCACGGCCTCGACGGCCGGACGCCGTCGCTGACCTTCGCGGTGGACGGAGAGGAGCGGCGCATCGACTGCGACTACGTCGCCGGCTGCGACGGCTTCCACGGCGTGTCGCGCGGCGCCGTTCCCGACGGCGTGCTGAAGGTCTTCGAGCGCGTCTATCCGTTCGCATGGCTCGGCATCCTCGCCGATGCCGCGCCGTCGCTCGACGAGCTGGTCTACGCCAACCATCCGAGCGGCTTCGCGTTGTTCTCGATGCGTTCGGACAAGGTCACGCGGCTCTATCTGCAATGCGAGCCCGACGAGGACCTCGCCGCGTGGAGCGACGCGCGCATCTGGGACGAGCTGCACGAGCGGCTCGCCTGCGACGACGGATGGACGCCGAACGAGGGTCCGATCCTGCAGCGGGGCGTGACCCCGATGCGCAGCTTCGTCGCCGAGCCGATGCGCCATGGCCGGCTGTTCCTCGCCGGCGACGCCGCGCACATCGTGCCGCCGACCGGCGCGAAGGGGATGAACCTCGCGGTCGCCGACGTGCGCGTGCTGGCGCAGGCGCTGGCGGCGCACTACGGGGGGCTCGGCGACGAGAAGCTCGCCGCCTACTCGACGACCTGCCTGCGTCGCGTCTGGCGTGCCGAGCACTACTCGTGGTGGATGACGTCGATGCTGCATCGCTTTCGCGACAACACGCCGTTCATGGATCGACTGCAGCGCTCGGAGCTCGACTACGTGACGTCGTCGGAGGCGGGCGGCCGCATGCTCGCGGAGAACTACGTGGGCCTGCCGTTCGGCGATTGACGGAGCGCCGCGGGGGCGGCTTCGTGCGGTCCTGCGGCTGGTCGGCCGTCCGGGCCGAGCGACCGGTCAAGGCGCGCCGATGCGCCTCGTCAGCGCCGCCGTGTAAGCCTTCGTCGTCGCCGTGCCGCCGACGTCGCCGGTCCGGATGCGGTCCTCGTTGAGGCAGCCGTCGATCGCCCGTCGCAACGTCGTCGCGAGGTCGTGGCGATCGACATGGTCGAGCATCATCGCGGCGGCGAGCAGCAGCGCGGTCGGGTTGGCGATGCCCTTCCCGGCGATGTCGGGCGCCGAGCCGTGGACCGCCTCGAAGATCGCGGCGCTGACGCCGATGTTGCCGCCGGGCGCGTTGCCGAGGCCGCCGACGAGCCCCGCGATCTCGTCGGACAGGATGTCGCCGAAGAGGTTGGTGGTGAGGATCACGTCGAACTGCCACGGGTTCAGCACGAGCTGCATCGCGCACGCGTCGACGATCCGCTCGTCGACCTCGACACGCCCTTCGTAACTCTTCGCGACCTCGCGGGCCGTGTCGAGGAAGACGCCGGTCAGCGCCTTCATGATGTTGGCCTTGTGGACGATCGTCACCTTGCGACGGCCGTTCTTCAGCGCGTACTCGAACGCGAACTCCGCGATGCGGCGCGAGCCGGCGCGCGTGTTGACGCCCGAGCCGATCGCGACCGCGTGCGCGTCGTCGCCGATCGGGATGTAGTGCTCGAAGCCGACGTACAGCCCTTCGAGGTTCTCGCGGATCAGCACGAGATCGATGTCGTCGTAGCGGCCGCCGGGCGTCAGCGTCAGGCCCGGCCGCACGTTCGCGTAGAGCTGGAACTCCTCGCGCAATCGCACGTTGGACGATCGATAGCCGCCGCCGGACGGCGTCGCGAGCGGTCCCTTCAGCGCCAGGCGCGTGCGGCGGATGCTGTCGAGCATCGGCGCGGGCAACGGGTCGCCGCGGGCCTCGATGCCGGCAAGCCCCGCCTGATGGACCTCCCACGCGAACGGCGCGCCGAGCGCTTCGAGGATCGTCACCGCGGCCTCGACGATCTCGGGGCCGATGCCGTCGCCCGGGATCAACGTGGCGGGAATCGTCGCGGCGACTGCGTTCATCGGAATCCTCGGGATCGTCGGTGTGAAGGAGGCCGATTCTAAGGGCGGCGCGTCGCGCGCCGTGATGCGGACGGCGCGTCGACGACCCGCAGGTGCACGGGCTCTCGCTTCGGAGCAGAATCGCGACCCCGCCTCTCTCTCGGAAGGATCTGCCGTGATCAAGTTCTACTACCACCCCTCCCCCAATCCGGCGAAGGTCGCGCTCTACCTGGAAGAAGCGGAGATCCCTTACGAGGTCGTGCCGATCGACACGCGCAAGGGCGACCAGCATTCGCCCGACTTCCTCAAGATCAATCCCAACGCCAAGACGCCGGCAATGACCGACGGCGACATCGTCCTCTTCGACAGCACCGCGATGCTGTTGTACCTCGGCGAGAAGACCGGCAAGTTCATGCCGTCGGATACGCCGGCCGATCGGGCGCAGCTGTTGTCGTGGATGATGTTCGTCGCCACCGGCATCGGTCCCTACACGGGACAGAACGTCCACTTCAAGCACTACGCGCCGGACCCGAAGGAGTACGCGGTCAACCGCTACGACTTCGAGGCCTGGCGCCACTGGACCATCCTCGACGCGCGACTCGCGGACCGTCCGTGGATGCTCGGCGACACCTACACGTTGCTGGACATGGCCGTGTGGGGCTGGGCGCGCGCGGTGCCGTATGCGCTGGGCGCGGACGCGTGGACGAAGCTGCCGAACGTCAAGCGCCTGCTCGACACCGTCAACGCCCGGCCCGCCGCGGTGCGTGCCGAAGCGCTGAAGGGCAAGTACCCGTTCAAGACCGAGGTGGATGCCGACGCGCGGAAGCAGATGTTCCCGTCCAACGCGCGTCTCGCGGCCTGACCGGACGAAGCGATCGCGGCTCGAGCGACGCGACGGTCAGCCGTCGCGTTGCTCGGGCTTTCCCTCCGTGATCGCGGAGTGATGGTGTTCGTCCTGCGCCTTCGAGACCGCGACGCGTTCGATGACGAGGTAGCAGATGACGATGACCAGCGTCATCACCGCGAGAGAGATGATCAGTAGCGAGTTGCCCATGGCGCCTCCGACTCGGGATAGGAGCGCAGAGTGTCCACGGGGGCGGACCGGGCGCACATCGGCGCGATACGGACCGCGTCCTCCGACGGGTTACGCCTCCGGGCGACGTCGTCCGCCTCGCATGTAGGCGTCGACGACGAGTCGCGCATCCTCGCCCCCGAACCGGCCTGCCCGGTCTCGAAGCGGGCGCCGCGTGCCCCTACCGTCCGGTGAAGGTTGCGCGAGGCTGCCCGCCCGTGGAGCCCTCAGCCCTTGCGGTTCCGCCGGACGAACAGCAGGGCCGTGATACCGAGACCGAGCAGCGCGACGGTCTCGGGTTCCGGAACGAGAGCCGCGCCGGCGGCGATCCCGACTCCGGGCGCGGTCTGGAACGCATAGCCCTCGAACAGCGTGCCGGCGAACTCGGCGTAGCCGTAGTGGACGCCGTCGGCAGCCGTCAGGGCCAGCCCGATGAACGAGGCGGTGCCCGAGAAACTCAGGACCGTCGCCGACGGATAGCTCGCGTACAGATAGCTGTCGTCGAACACCAGACGATTGCGGGGCGGATCGAAGAAGACCGAAATACCGAAGAAGTCCTTGGCATACATCGCCGTTCCCGCAGTCGATGCGCTGACCGGGCTCGGGAAGCCGCGGCCGTTGTCGCTCAACGTGAAGGACTGGCCCAGATAGCCGAAGGTCGTCGAGCCGCCGGTGAAGTCGATGTCGGTCGTGCTGCCGCCGATGGCCGCGCCGGCGCCGTTGCTGAAGAGCGTTGCCGCCCCGAGCGCACAAGCGCCGACGAGACTACGAACGAATGAGGTGTGCATCGTGTTTCCAGTGATGATCGGAAGCTCGGCATATGCACGTTGCCTGCCAGGACGCGCAGCCCGTTGAATCGCCGCGGCATTCGTTCGGCCGATCCCGCGCAAAAAGGCGAAGGTGTAAGGAACCTCGACAATTCGTCTTTGCAATCAGCAAGTTGCGAGTAATGTTTCGGCCGATGCGCATGGCGCTCCGTCCTAGCGCCGGAAGCGCCGAAGGCGTCGACGGCGCGCTGCTGAAAGCGGGTGAAGGAAGCGACGAAGCGGACCGCCCGAGCAAGTTCGGTACCGTGGTACCTGTGTACACTCGACACGCGGGTCGCGCAACGCGGCCCGGACGCATGTCGCGGAACGCGTCTTCGGACGCGCCTCGGCCACCTGCGAAAGGCGACGCGACGGCCTCCAACGTGTCGCCGTCGTCGTCGACGAGGCATCGGCCAGGTCCGCAAGAATCAGTGCTCAACCTCCAGCCGGCTCGTGCCGAAGGTTCGGACATGACCCGCTTTCAGATGCTCGCCCTCTTCATCGCCCTTCTCGCCGTGATCTCGCTGTGGGTCTACGGCATGCCCTGAGTCGATGCGCGGCGGCGGGCGGGACCCGGCGACTCGCCGGGCGCGATCCGGGGCGCGTTCAGATCTTCATCGGCAGGATCACCATCTGGATGCCTTCCAGATGCAGGCGTCGTTGCAACGCCAGGGCCGCCTGGTTGTGCAGCAGGCGCGTCATGAAGTTCTCGGTCTCGGTGATCAGCTTGCTCGTGAAGAAGATGGCGCTCGGGAATTCCACGCGCACCTTGTCCGAGATCTCGGCGATCGACTCGACCGCGTCGGTCCCGAAGCCGAGGTACGAAGTCGAGGCCAGCCCGTGGCTGTGGCAGAAGTCGACGAAGAACGACAGCGACTCGCTCGCGGTGTCCTTCATCTCCGCGATCGCGTCGACGCCTCCGTAGGCTTGCGAATCGACCGCCTTGGCCATGATGAAGAGGAAGTTGCGGAAGTGGCCGGGGAACATGCGCTGGACCCACAACAGCGCGTGCAGTCCGCCGCCGCGCGAAGTGCCGACGATGAAGACGGCGGTCGGCGACTCGGGGTCGAGCGCGGGGTACTCGGTCTCCGCGCCGTTCGGCGTGTCCGCGAACACCGCGTCGACGGCGCGGATGCGCTCCTTGGTGTTGGAGTAGTGCTTGCGGATGCCGATGCACGCGGCGATGACCGCGCTCGTGATCAGCACCGTGATCCAGCCGCCCTCGTCGAACTTGGCGATCGTCGTCACGATCAGGATGCTGACGGTGACGACGAGGCCGGTGGCCGACAGCGCGAGGCGGCGGATCCAGCGCGGGTCGTCCTTGCGATGCTTGATCCAGTAGATGCACAGACCCGTCAGCGACAGGCTGAAGGTGAGGAACACGTTGATCGAGTAGAGGACCACGAGGAACTCGACCGCACCGTGCGACAGGACGAGGATCGCGAGCGCGGCGATGCCCATCAGCAGGATGCCGTTCTGCGTGACGAGGCGCGTCGACAGGTAGCGGAACTTGTGCGGCATCCACGAATCGCCGGCCATGTTGGCGAGCACCGCGGGGCCGCCGAGGAAGCCGGTATTGGCCGCGACGAACAGCAGCCCCGCCTCGGTCGCGAGCACGACGATCAGCGCGATCGCCATGCCGTTGCCCGAGAAGCCCATCTCCTCGAGGATGCTGCTGAAGACGACGGCGTTCAACGTGCTGCCCTCGACCGGCTGCGCATGCCACAGCAGGTAGAGCAGGATGATGCCGCCCGCCGTGAACGCGAGACTCGCGGCCATGTACAGCATCGTCAGCTTGCCGGTCCGCACGCGCGGTTCCTTCAGCGACTGCACGTTGTTCGAGACGGCCTCGATGCCGGTGTACGTCCCGCCGCCGAGCGAATAGGCCTTGAGGAACAACGCGGCGACGAAGACCCAACTGGTTTCGCCGGCGAGCCGGCTGGTTTCGCTCAGCGTGTCGGGGACGAGGCTCGGCAGGCCGCTCGAGTGGCTGAGGATGCCGTAGACGATGAGGACGAAGTGGGTCGCGACGAACGCGAGGAAGATCGGCAGCAGGATCTTGATCGACTCGCTCACGCCACGAAGGTTGAGCACGATCAGCACGACCGCGAGGACGAGCTCGACATAGAGCTTCGCGGGTTGCCACGCGACGGGCAGCAGGCTGAACATCGCGTCGGTGCCGCTGGCGATCGAGATCGCGATCGTCAGCACGTAGTCGACGATCAGCGCGGCCCCCGCCGTTAGCCCGGCGAACGGCCCGATCAGCGAGGTGGCGACGCGATAGCCGCCGCCGCCGGTCGGGAACAGCTCGATGATCTGGTTGTACGCGAGCGAGATGATGAAGACCGTCACCGCGGTCGCGATCGCGAGGTAGAGCCCGAAGTGGGTGTGCGCGCCGAGCGCCTTGAAGGCTTCCTCGGGACCGTAGGCCGACGACGAGAGGCCGTCGGCGCCGAGGCCCACCCACGCGAGGAAGGCCACCAGTGCCAGCGAGTGACGGGTCTCGGTCTTCAGGGGATCGAGTGCACGTCCGAGGACGAGGTCCCGGACCTTGTGAGAACGCATTGACGAGATTCCTCGGCGTCGTTTCCGCGCGGCCTCGATCGGCTGCAGTGGCGCTCCGGACGCGATCTCCACGCGACCGTGCGTTCCTGGTGCAGGCGGACCGAACGTCGAACGAAGGGTCCTGCGGACCGTATGCGGCGCTGCAACGACAAGGCCGGGATCATACGCCCGCGTGCCTCGTCGACCAATCGGCCGATGCGGTCCACGCGGTCGCCTCGGCTAAACTCGCGCTCGGCTCGCGGGCCCCTTTTTCGAAAGGGACGCGACCTTCCCGTGTCGTGCGAGCCGCCGCAATCCATCCCGTTCGAGGCGCCCCCATGTCCATCACCGTCATCTCGACCGACCAGGCACCCGCCGCCGTCGGCCCTTACTCGCAGGCCATCCGCATCGCGCAGATGTTCGCGGCCGGCGAGGGCTCCATGGTGTACTCGTCGGGCCAGGTCGGTCTCGACCCCGCCACCGGCGAGCTCGTCGGCGGGGGCATCGAAGCGGAGGCGCGGCAGGCGTTCGCGAACCTGAAGGCGGTGGCCGAGGAAGCCGGCGCGACGCTCGGCAACGCGGTGAAGATGACGCTGTTCCTGACCGACCTGTCCCAGTTCGCGACCGTCAACGCGATCATGAAGGAACTCGTGCCCGAGCCCTTCCCGGCGCGGACGACCATCGGCGTCGCGGCCCTTCCGCTCGGTGCGTGCTTCGAGGTCGAAGGCGTTTTCGCGATCTAGCGCGACGTCGGACCGATGCCGGTCGCACCAGCGGCGACGCGGACGAAGAAGCCCGAAGCCGCGAGCGTCTCGCGCGGCGACGCGCTCGCCGCGCGGCTCGCGCGCATCGGGCTGCACGACGCCTTCGACTGCGTCCTGCATCTGCCGCTGCGCTACGAGGACGAGACGCGGGTGGTGTCGCTGGCCGATGCCCGCGACGGCGACACGGTTCAGATCGAGGCCGTGGTCCGCGACCATGCGATCCAGTACCGGCCGCGTCGCCAGCTCGTCGTGCAGGTCGACGACGCCGGTGCCCGAGACCCCCGCGACGCGGGCCTGACGCTCCGCTTCCTGCACTTCTACGGAAGCCAGGTCCGGCACTTCTCGCCGGGCACGCTGTTGCGCATCCGCGGCGAACTCCGGGGTGGCGGCTTCGGCTCCGTGTTCGGGCGCGAGATGATCCATCCGCATTACGGAGTGATCGAGCGGGACACGCCGTTGCCCGATCGCCTGACGCCGGTCTATCCGAGCGGCGTCGGTCTCGGCCAGGCCGCGCTCCGCCGCGCGATCGGCAAGGCCCTGCAGTCGGTCACGCTCGACGAGACGGTGCCCGAGCCGTGGCTGCGACGTCATCGTCTGCCGCCGATCGACGAGGCCATCCGCCTGATCCACAATCCGCCGCCCGACGTCTCGCAGGAAGCGCTGACGTCGCGCTCGCATCCGGCGTGGCAACGGATCAAGTTCGACGAACTGCTCGCGCAGCAGCTCTCGCTGGCGAAGGCGCACGCGCGGCGGCGCCTGCGGACCGCGCCGCCGCTGCCGGGCGGCGGCGTGCTGGTCGATCGCTTCGTGCGGCAGTTGCCGTTCGCGCTGACGCGCGCGCAGCAGCGCGTCAGCGCCGAGATCGCCGACGACCTCGCACGGCCGCATCCGATGCAGCGGCTCCTGCAGGGCGACGTGGGCAGCGGCAAGACCGTGGTCGCGGCGATCGCGGCGCTGCAGGCGATCGACGCGGGGTATCAAGCCGTGCTGATGGCGCCGACGGAGATCCTCGCCGAGCAGCACTTCCGCAAGCTCGCCGAATGGATCGAAGCGCTCGACGTACCGGTCGCATGGCTGACCGGCAGCCTCAGGAAGAAGCAGAAGGCCTCGGCCCGCGACGCGATCGAAGCGGGCGACGCGCGGCGCGCGCTCGGCACGCATGCGCTGCTCCCGGAGGGCGTCCACTTCGCCAGGCTCGGGCTCGCGATCATCGACGAGCAGCATCGCTTCGGCGTGGGGCAGCGGCTCGCGTTGCGCTTCAAGGCGCGTGCCGGGGTCGCCGCCGATCGCGAGCCGCATCAGCTGATGATGAGCGCGACCCCGATCCCGCGGACGCTGGCGATGACCTACTTCGCCGACCTCGAGGTCTCGACCATCGACCAGCAGCCGCCCGGTCGGCGACCCATCGTGACGAAGTTGATCGAAGCCACGCGCCGCGACGACGTGATCGAGCGTGTGCGCCATGCGCTGGCCGAGGGCCGTCAGGTCTACTGGGTCTGCCCGCTGGTCGAGGACGCCGACCGGGACGAGCCCGAGCCTCCGCGTTCTCCTGCGAAGCGACGCGCGTCGGTATCGTCGAGCGAGAAGCTGCAGCTGCAGAACGCGATCGACACGCGCGACGCGCTCGCCGTCGCGCTGCCCGGGACGCGGATCGGACTCGTCCACGGTCGGCTGTCGGGCGCGGACAAGGCGGACGTGATGCGCGCCTTCGATCGACGAGAGATCGGGCTCCTCGTCGCGACGACCGTGATCGAGGTCGGCGTCGACGTGCCCAACGCGTCGCTGATGGTGATCGAGCATGCGGAGCGCTTCGGCCTCGCGCAACTGCATCAGCTGCGCGGCCGCGTCGGTCGCGGCCCGGCCGACTCGGCCTGCATCCTTCTCTTCCAGCCACCGCTGTCGCCGACCGCGAAGCAACGCCTGAGGACGATGCGCGAGACGCAGGACGGCTTCGCGATCGCGCGGAAGGATCTCGAGCTGCGAGGTCCGGGCGAGTTCCTCGGCCATCGACAGTCGGGCGAGGCGCTGTTGCGTTTCGCGGACCTGCAGTCCGATCAGGCCCTCGTGGACGCGGCGCGCGAGACCGCCGTCGCGATGTCGAGAGACGATCCGGCTTCGGTGGATCGCCATCTGCAGCGATGGTTGCGGGGCGGAGACGAACTGCTGAAGGCCTGACCGTCATCGTCGTCGCCGTCGTCGCCGTCGTCGCCTGCGCCGGAAGCCGGTGACGCGTGCGATGCTTCGCCCGGTGCCGCTCCCGAGCGAGGCGAGCCCGGCGGCGATGCAGGCCTCGCCGACATGCGCCGGGATCGAAGCGCTCGACCTCGATGCGTCTTCGACGTCGTCCTGCTGGCGAGTTGCCTGATCGATCATCCACTGCCGGCCACGCGGGTCGCGTTCGCGCGCGCGGCCCGCCGACATCTGACGGAAGGAGGGCGACTGCTGCTGCAGCGCCCGGACCCGCGCTGGCCGAACGACGTGCAGCCCGGTCCGGCCGGCAGCATCGGAGCGATCGCGGTGTCGGTCGAAGCCGTGTGCCGCACCACCGCCCCGATGACGATGACGCTGCGCTACGACCTCGCCGACGCGGTATGGCGCCAGTCCTTCGCGGTCGTGCCGCTCGACGAGGAAGAGATCGAGTCGCTCCCGGGCGCGCAGGGCTTCGCGCGCTTCGAATGGATCGGGTCGCGACGTCCGTGGTCGAGCTCCGTCGCCACTGCCGTCGCCCCCGTCCTCGGCGCGTGATCGATCGAGGAACGGAATCGAGCTCGCGGTCCCGCGTCGTCGCCGTCGATTTGTCCGCGCCACTTCGCTAGTATCGATACCCGCGCAGACGACTTCGTCGGACGAACCACGCGAGTGTCGACCGGGGCGGCACTCGATGACGGGCGACGCTTCACGGCTCGTGCCGCGACGTCGGCGGACCTCGACGACATCGGGAACGCGTGACCTCGTCGCGGCGCACGCATTGCCGGTCGAAGACCGCGTCGACCGGCTCGAAGGGGAGGATCGATGAACGCGAACAAGGCTTTGTGGGAGAAGGGCGACTTCACCGTCATCGCGTCGACGATGCGCGCATCGGGCGAAGCGCTCGTTCGATCGTTGGGCGTCGCGCCCCCGCTGCGGGCGCTCGACCTCGGCTGCGGCGACGGCACGACCGCGGTGCCGCTCGCGCAGATGGGCGCGGACGTGACCGGCATCGACATCGCGCGCAATCTCGTCGAGGCGGGCAACGCGCGGGCCCGGGCGCTGGGTCTCGCCAACCTGACGTTCCACGAGGGCGACGCGTGCAGCCTCGAAGACGTGCCCGACCACGCGTTCGATCTCACGCTGTCGGTCTTCGGCGCGATGTTCGCGCCGAAGCCCTTCGACGTCGCGAAGGAGATGGTGCGCGTGACGCGGCCCGGTGGTCGCATCGTGATGGGCAACTGGATCCCCGACGATCCGACGTCGTTCGTGTCGCAGGTGCTGAAGATCAGTTCGGCCTTCACGCCGCCGCCGCCGGAGGGCTTCGTCAGTCCGATGACGTGGGGCGTCGAGTCGCACGTCGTCGAGCGCTTCGGGCGGGCGGGCATCGCCGCCGAGCGGATCGCGATGGAGCGCGACACCTTCCGCTTCGTGTCGCCCGGCAAGACGCCCGTCGACGTGATCGATGCGTTCCGCTCGTTCTACGGCCCGACGATGAACGCTTTCGACGCGGCCGAGAAGGACGGCAAGGTCGATGCGTTGCACGATCGGCTCGTGGGACTGGCCACCGACATGAACACCGGCACGGGCGGAGGCACCACGATCTCCGCCACCTTCATGCGCGTGACTGTGAGCACCTGACGCGGCCTGCGACCGATCGTACGGTCCCGCGGACGCGCGAACGCTCGCGGGTCTTCCCTTCCACGGCAGAGGTGCCCGTCATGATCCGATCGAACCGTCGTCCGCGTCCGCTTCGTCTTCGTCGTCGTCTCCGATCGTTCGTCGCCGCCGCGATGGTCGCGACCCTGGCCACCGGCGCCCAGGCCGCCACCGCGTCGTATCCGGACGTGTTGTCGGCGAAGGTCCGGCCGCGGGGTGGCGACGTCTTCGACTTCGACGTCAGCGTCTCGTCGCCGTACGACACGCCGCAGCGTTACGCCGATGCGTTTCGCGTGATGGGCCGGGACGGCACGGTCTACGGTCAGCGCATCCTCGATCACGACCATCGGACCGAGCAGCCCTTCACGCGCGACCTGTACGGCGTGAAGATTCCGCCGGGGGTGCGGACCGTCGTCGTCCAGGGACGCGACCAGCGATCCGGCTACGGCGGCAAGACCGTCGAAGCCGCGCTGCCGGGACGCTGACGTCGTTCCTTGCGCACGTCGTAATAATGCGTCGCGATGGTCCCGTCGTCGCCGGGGTCGGTCGAATCCGATCACGGCGGGAGGCGGCGCGACCTCGATTCGCGAGGCGGATCAACGACCGGGAGGCGAGGACATGCGATTCGCAACCGGCTTCAAGGCATCGGGCACCCTCGCGAGTCGCGGTGACGCTGTCGCCGTGCGTGGCGGCCGGCCATCCCGGGCCGCGCGACGGCGAGTGGATCGCGATTCGATGGGCGGCATGGAAGCGTGGCTCTACGCGGAGAAGCATCCGGAGTTCATGGACATCGCCGTGCCGATGGCGTCGGATGCCGACCGCGATGTCGGGACGCGACCGGATCCTGCGGCGGCTGATCGGCGACTCGATCCGCAACGACCCGGCCGGGCTCGACGGCAACTACGCGCAGCAGACACCGAGCGCAAGCTTCGCCAGCGTCTTCTTCAACTTCGCGACCAATGGCGGCAGCCAGGCGATCCGGCGCATCGCGCCGACCCACGACAAGGCCGACGCGCCGGTCGATCAGCGGCTCCGCGCGCCGTTCGAAGCCGACGCGAACGACGTGCTCCACCAGTGGGACGCATCGAGCGACTTCGATCCGGGTCCGCGACTCGAACGCATCCGCGCGACGGTCCTCGCGATCAATTCGGCGGACGACGAACGCAATCCGCCGGAGCTCGGCATCCTCGATCGCGAGATCCGTCGCGTGCGGAAGGGCCGGGTCCTGCTGATCCCGCCAGCGACCAGACCTCCGGGGACGGCACCACGTTCTGTGCGAAGTGGTGGAAGAAGGACCTCGACGCGCTGCTGCAGTCGGTGCCGCGCGCGGCACCGACCCCGTAGTCGTCGAAGCGAACCGGTTCCTCCTCGAAGCACGATCGGCGACGGCCGGCAGCCATCGAAGCGGGGCGCGGCGACCGGCCGAACGCATCGGGCGGGTCCTCAGCGTCCTGTCGCGGTCGAGTGGACGCGGGCGATCGCGTCGACCAGCAGTCGGGCCGCGACCGGCAACTGCATGCCGGCCCGCGTGAGGACATGGCGTTCGCGCACCGCCCAGGCGTCCGACAGCGGGACGGCGACGATCGCCATCGTCTTCGCATGTCGCACGGCAGCCGACTCCGGGACGATGCCGACCCCGACCCCGGCTTCGATCATCCGGCACATCGCGTCGAAGCCGTGCAGGCGGATGCGTTGCCGATAGCTTCGGCCCGCGCCCTTCACGACCTCCGACAGGAAGCCGTGCAGCGTGCTGCCTTCGTGCATGCCGACATGGTCCTCGTCGAGCGTGTCGGCGAAGGCGATGCGCTTGCGCCGAGCGAGTCGATGCCGTGCCGGGACCACGAGAACGAGCCGGTCGGTGCTGAAGTGCATCGCCGACAAGCCTTCGCTTTCGACGAAGCCTGCGACGATGCCGATGTCGGTCGTGCCGTCGCGGACCGCGCGCGCGATGTCGCTGTTGAGTCGCTCCTGCAGGTCGACGTCGACATCGGGATGCAGCGCGAGGAAGTCCGCGAGGATCTCGGGCAGGAAGTCGCTGACCGCGGTGGTGTTGGCGAAGATGCGGACGTGGGCACGGAGGCCGTGCGCGTACTGTCGCAGGTCGCCATCGAGCCGGTCGACCTGCGACAGCATCGTCCGGGCGTGGTGGGTCAGCGCCTCGCCCGCGGCGTGACGCCGACGCCGGCGCGCTGCTCGAGGTTCTGGATGCGGGCGCTGACCGCCGCCAGCGACCGATGCATGCGCGTCGCGGCGCCGCTCAGGCTGCCGATGTCGGCGACCAGCGCCACGAGTCTGAGGTCGTGGAGGTCGAACTGCATGCGGGGAAGGGTATCACCGGCCGCGGAAGCCTTCGTAAAAGTCGAAGGTCGGCATCGGAAAAATCCGATGGCCTCGACGCGTGACGGCGGGCACGATGCGGCTTCGAACCCTGCGACGATCATGACCCTCGAAGCCTCGCCTCCCGCATCGCCCGTCGATCTCGACCTCTGGATCGGCCGCAGCGAAACGCTGACCGACG
>CALMOR010000021.1:31175-32349 GCA_937872165.1 uncultured Burkholderiales bacterium
GGCTCTACTTCCTGCCGCGACCGAAGCGCTCCGACGTCGGTGCCGACGGCCATGCGGCGCGCGGCGGCTTCCTGCCGCCGGTGCCGCTGCCGCGTCGCATGTGGGCGGGCGGTCGCCTGCAGTGGCACGACGCGCTGCGCGTCGGCGACGCCGTCGAGCGCACGTCTCGCGTCGAGAGCATCGCCCGGAAGGGCGGCAGGAGCGGCGAGCTGGTCTTCGTGCTGGTCAGGCATGCGGTCGCCACGTCGCGCGGCGTCGCGCTGACCGAGGAGCACGACATCGTCTATCGCGATCTTCCCGCGCCGGGCTCGCGATCCGCGACGCCGCCGCGTGCGCCGACCGACGAGGCGTGGTCCGAGCTCGTCGTGCCCGACGACGTGCTGCTGTTCCGCTACTCGGCGCTCACCTTCAACGGGCATCGCATCCATTACGACCGGCGCTACGTGACCGAGGTCGAGGGTTACCCCGGGTTGATCGTGCACGGTCCGCTGATCGCGACGCTGCTGGTCGAGCTGCTGCGCGCACGGCTGCCCGCGGCGCGCATGACCGCGTTCTCGTTTCGCGCGGTGAGCCCGCTCTTCGACGTCGCGCCGTTCACGGTCTGCGGCCGGCCCTCGGACGACGGCACGACCGTCGAACTGTGGGCCCGCGACGCCGACGGCGGCCTCGCGATGCAGGCGACCGCGAGCCTCGCCGGGGCCGCACGCGGACCGCACGAGGACCGCACGAGGACCGCATGAGGACCGCATGAGCCGCGCGACGCCGTCGCCCGACACCGCTTCCGGGCGTGGAGGCGCAGCCGATATGCGCTCTCGCGCGTGCGGGCCGTTCGACGCGAAGCAGCCCTGCGGGGTCCAGGCCGACATCGCGAAGTACCTCGCGGCCGAGGCGTCGTTCGAAGCGGCCGACGTCCGCCTGCAGACGCACGGCGGCTTCGGCTTCGCGGCCGGGTACGACGTGGAGCGGAAGTTCGCGAGACGCGCCTCCGTCGGGCCGCGGCGATCCCGACCGACCCGATCCTCCCGTCGATGACCGAGCACGTGCTCGGCCCCCCACGATCGTTCCGACCATGACGCTTCCGCTCGCCGGCATCACCGTCGTTTCGCTCGAGCACGCGATCGCCGCTCCGTTCGCGACGCGCCAGCTCGCCGACCTCGGCGCGCGCGTCGTCAAG
>CALMOR010000021.1:32359-34531 GCA_937872165.1 uncultured Burkholderiales bacterium
CTGGCCTGGTTCGGTGCCGACGTAATCAAGGTTGAACGGCCGGGCATCGGCGACTTCGCGCGGGACTACGACGAGCGCGTCAACGGGATGGCATCGCACTTCGTGTGGGTCAACCGCGGCAAGGAGAGCCTCACGCTCGACCTCAAGGACGCCGGCGCCGTCGACGCGTTGAAGAAGCTGGTCGCGAAGGCCGACGTGCTGGTGCAGAACCTCGCGCCCGGAGCCGCCGCCCGCCTGGGGCTGTCGGCCGAAGCGCTCAGGCCCGCCCACCCCGGCCTCGTCGTGTGCGACATCTCGGGGTACGGAGAAGACGGTCCCTATCGCGACAGGAAGGCCTACGACCTGTTGATCCAGAGCGAGGCCGGCTTCCTGTCGGTGACCGGGTCGCCCGACGAGCCGGCCAAGGCGGGCTGCTCGATCGCGGACATCGCGGCCGGCATGTACGCGTACAGCGCCATCCTCGCCGCGCTGTACGCGCGGCAGCGGGACGGCATCGGCGCGCACATCGACGTCTCGATGCTGGAGTCGCTCGTCGAGTGGATGGGGTATCCGCTGTACTACGCGTTCGACGGCGCGGCGCCGCCGGCACGCTCGGGTGCCGAACACGCGACCATCTATCCGTACGGGCCGTTCACGGCCGGCGACGGCGGGACGGTGATGCTCGGGCTGCAGAACGAGCGCGAGTGGAGCGTGTTCTGCGACCGCGTCCTCGACGACGTGGCGATCGCGAGCGACCCGCGCTTCGTGTCGAACAGCCTGCGCCATGCGAACCGCGACGCGTTGCGTGCACGGATCCTGGAGAGCTTCGCGCGTTCGACCGCGGCGGACCTCGTCGCGCGGCTCGACGCCGCGCAGATCGCCAACGCGCGGATGAACACGATGGACGGGGTGTGGGCGCACCCTCAACTCGCGGCCCGCGACCGTTGGCGTCGCGTCGAGACGCCCGTCGGTCCGGTCACGGCCGCGCTGCCGCCGGCGCGACACGATCGCTTCGAGTACCGCATGGACGCGGTGCCCGCTCTCGGCCAGCACACCGAGGCCATCCTCGCCGAGCTCGGGATGGACCTCGCGTCGATCGGTGCCCTGCAGGCGGCCGGTGCCGCGTAGTCGGACGCACCGATCGTCGGCACGACCCGGGCCCGGGTCAGGCAAACTGCCGATGGACCGCCGCCCGCCCCCGCGTTCCAATCGATGCAGCCACCACCACCCTTCGCGCCGCCACGGATCGACCCGATGACCGACCTTTCCTCGAGCCTGCTGACGGCGCGCAGCTTCCTCTTCGTCCCCGCCAACCGCACGGACCGCTATGCGAAGGCCATGGCCTCCGGTGCGGACATCGTCGTGATCGATCTCGAGGACGCCATCGCGCACGACGCCAAGGACCGTGCCCGCATGCTGCTCGACGCGGCGTGGGCCGGCTTCGACCACGAGGATCGCGTCGTCATCCGCATCAACGGCCTCGACTCGCTGGACCTGGCCGACGACGCGGCGCTGTGCGCGTCGCTCGGTCCCGCCGGCGTGATGGTGCCCAAGGCCGAGAGCGCCGAGGCCCTCGCGTCGCTGCACGAACGCCTCGGCGGCATCCCGCTCGTGCCGTTGATCGAGAGCGCGGCCGGCTATGCGGAGCTCGACGCGATCGCGCGGGCCGACGGCACGTTGCGGCTCGCGTTCGGCCACATCGACTTCCAGGCCGACCTCGGGATGGTCCCCGGACCCGACCAGGCCGAACTCGCGCCGGCACGCTTCGGCTTCGTGATGGCGTCGCGCGCGGCCGGCCTGGCGGGTCCGATCGACGGCATCACGGTGGAGACCAGCAAGGCGAGCGAGATCGTCAGCGCGACGCGACGCGGCATCCGCTTCGGCTTCACCGGCAAGCTGTGCATCCATCCCGACCAGATCGGGCCGGTGCACGCGGCCTTCGCACCGAGCGCCGAGGACGCGGCCTGGGCGCGTCGCGTGGTCGAGGCCGCGGAGTCATCGCACGGCGGGGCGATCAGGGTCGATGGCCGCATGGTCGACCGTCCGGTGATCCTGCTCGCCGAACGCGTGCTCGCGCTCGTATCGCAGACGGACTCGAAGAAGTGAGTCGGCCGGCGCCGTCGAACCGTGTCGGTCCGGCGAAGAACGGATGCCATCCGCTTCGGGCGCTGTCGCGAAGGCAGGAGCAGGGGC
>CALMOR010000022.1 GCA_937872165.1 uncultured Burkholderiales bacterium
ACGCCGCGTTCGACGCCGGGCGGATCTGGAACCTCGCCGAGGCGTTCGGCGACTTCCGCCAGCACGACGAGAACATCGACTTCGACGCGATGGTCGCCGCGATCGGTGCCGAGCGGGCCGAACGCGTGCGGGCCGTCAGCATCGCGTTGTACGAGCGGGCGAGCGCCCACGCGGCGACGCGCGGCATCGTCATCGCGGACACCAAGTTCGAGTTCGGCCTCGACGCCGACGGCACGCTCACGCTGATGGACGAAGTGCTGACCGCGGATTCGTCGCGCTTCTGGCCCGCCGACTCGTACGCCGC
Organism: uncultured Burkholderiales bacterium; assembly: GCA_937872165.1. GTDB lineage: Bacteria > Pseudomonadota > Gammaproteobacteria > Burkholderiales > Burkholderiaceae_D > CAHJXF01. The sequence continues at coordinate 305 of CALMOR010000022.1, forward strand.
CGCGTTCGAGGCCGGCGTCAATCCGCCGAGCTTCGACAAGCAGTTCCTGCGCGACTACCTCGAGTCGGTGCCGGGCTGGGACAAGCGCGCACCGGCACCGGCCTTGCCGCGCGGGATCGTCGAGCGCACCGCCGACAAGTATCGCGAGGCGTTGCGGCGCCTCTTCGGATAGACCCTTCGCCGGACCGGCTGTCACGGCCTGTCGCTCTTTCGTCGGATACCCGTCGCCGGGGACGGCGTCGCGGCTAGAATGCCCCGTTGCGCGAGCCTGCGCGAGATCGGCCTCCGTCCAGCATCGTTCGCCCTGCAGCAACGTCTTCCGGCTCCCCGAGCCCTCCGCGTCGCCGATGACTCTTCGATCCATGCTCCACCCATCGAGCCCATCGATGGCTCTCGTCCATCGGGGATGCCTTGCCGTGGCGACGCTCGCGGCGACCGTCGCCGCCCGCGCCCAGAGTCCTGCGACGCTGCCCGCCGATTCGGTCGCGGACGGGTCCGAACTGTCGCAGGTCGTCCGTCGCCTCGACACGACCTCGATCGGGCTGATCGTGGTCGCGGTGCTGATCCTCGCGCTCCTCGTCTGGCGCGTGGCCGCGATGGTCCGCCGCGAGCGTCCGGCGGCGCGGCCGGCGCGACGTCCTCGCCGCGCCGACGGCAACCCGCTCGATCAGCCCACCATCCAGCGCCCGACCGACTGGGGCTTCGACCAGAACAAGCGCGCGTCGCTCGCCCGCTCGCCGATCACGATGCCCAGCACCGACGTCGACCTGCCGTCGCTCGACGCCGCCGTCACGCAGTGGTCGACCAGCGAAGTGCACGCCGCGGCCAACGCCGGCACGCAGCCCGACGATGCGCTCGGCAGGGCGCCGAGCAGGGCGCCGAGTCCCTATCGCACCAGCTTCAATCCCTACTTCAAGGGCGACTCGCCGGCCAGTCGCATCGAGGTCGTCGAGGTGGCCGACACGCTGCTGCAGGCCGAGCTGCTGGTGCAGCTCGGCGATCCGAAGCAGGCCATGACGCTGCTGTCGCAGCACATCCGCGAGACCGAGAAACCGGGTCCGGCCGTGTGGCTGATGCTGCTCAACCTCTATCAGGCCACCGGTCGCGAAGCGCAATACAACGCGCTGTCAGCGGGCTTCCGGACGCTCTTCAATGCCGAGGTGCCGCCGTGGGCCACGACGCCGGACACGATGGCGCGCGACCTCGAGTCGTATCCGCAGGTGATGACGAGGATCCAGAACACGTGGCCGACGCCCGAGGCCCGCTCCACGATCGAGGCGATGCTCAACGACGACCGCGGCGGCAGCCGCCAGGGCTTCTCGCTGACGGCCTATCGCGACCTGCTGTTCCTCGTCGAGATCCTCGCGATGGCCGATGCGATCGTGGTCGAGGAAGACGAACGCAGCGGCATCCGCCGCAAGCTCGGCAGCGCCGCCTGAACGGGCGGCGCGGCGACTGCGCTTCGCGCTGCTTCGCCTCGCTGCCTCGCCGCGCTACTTCGTTCCGAACAGCCGGTCGCCCGCGTCGCCGAGACCCGGGACGATGTAGCCGTGGTCGTCGAGTGCGCGATCGACGGCGGCCGTGTACACCGGCACGTCGGGATGCGCGTCGCCGAAGCGCTTCAGGCCTTCGGGCGCGGCCAGCAGGCAGAGGAAGCGGATCGACTTCGGGCCGGTCTCCTTCAGCCGGTCGACCGCGGCGATCGCCGAGTTGCCGGTGGCCAGCATCGGGTCCAGCACGATCGCGTCGCGTTCGTGCATGCCGTGCGGCATCTTGAAGTAATACTCGATCGCGCCCAGCGTCTTCGGGTCGCGATACAGCCCGACGTGTCCGATGCGCGCGCCCGGCACCACCGACAGCATGCCGTCGAGGAAGCCGTTGCCCGCGCGCAGGATCGACACGAAGACCGTCTTGCGGCCCTCGATCACCGGCGACATCATCTTCTCGAGCGGCGTCTCGATCTCGATCAGGGTCGTCGTCATGTCGCGAGTGACCTCGTACGCCATCAGCATCGCGATCTCGTTCATCAGCGTCCGGAAGCCGTACGTGCTGCGTTCCTTCTCGCGCATCAGCGTCAGCTTGTGCTGGATGAGCGGATGGGTCAGGTGATGCACCCGGTGCGCGCCGGCGGTCATGAGGTCGTGGTCGGAACGAGGATGCCGCGCTTCAGAACACCGTGCCGTCGCTCTCGACCGTGACCGGCGGCGTGCCGCCCGGTCGTCGCTCGATCGCGATGGCGCGGCCCGCGGCCCACGTGCCGCCTTCGAGGATGCACGCGAGCGGCAGCGCCGTCGGTCCGACGCCGAGCGCTTCCCGCACCAGCGGCGCGATCTCGTCGAGCAGCGCGACCGTCAGGGCACGCCACTCGACGATCCACGGGTCGGCGGGCGTCATCGCCTTGGCCATGCGCCGTGGCTTGTTCGGCACGAGCAGCCCCGCGTCGATCAGCAGCCCGCCGTTGCGGTACTCGGGCAGGCCGGTCAGTGCGTCGAGTCCCTGCACCGCGAGGCCGGCCCACTCGAACGGTTCCAGCAGCGAGTAGGTCAGCCACTGCGACAGCTTGTGGAACGGCACGAGGCCGCCACTCGCGCCATCGCCGCCGGCGTCCGCATGCGGCCACACGTCGCCGACCGGCCGGCCTTCGAACAACTGGCCGCTCGGCCAGATACCGGAGAACGCATCGAGCAGCAGCCCGAGGATGTCGGCGGCCGCGAGCGTGCCCGACGCGACGGCCTTCGCGGACAACACGTCGAACAGCATGCCGGGACGACCGTCGAGGCCGAAGAGCTGCGGCTGCTCGTGCAGTGCCTCGCCGAGCCGGCGCAGCAGCGCCACGCGCCCGTCGAGCCCGACGAGCGGGTTGCCGGGGCCGGCCTGGAACATCGACGCGAGCGACGCGGCGTCGATCGCCATCAGGGCCTTCGCGTCGACGCGGCACGGGTCGGCGGCGTCCGACGAGAAGCGACCGAGCGTGAACGCGCGGAAGCTCGCGACCGCGAGACCCTCCGAGCGCGCGTAGCGTTGCGCGACCGACGGGTACTCGATGTAGCGCCACTGCTGACCGGCGCCCGCGTCGAGCAGCACGCTGATCAGCGTGAGCTCGATGCGCGATCGCGCGATCTCCTCGACGGTGCGGCCTTCGAGCAGCGCGTCGAGGCGTTCCTTGCGATCGACGCCGCCCGCCTCGAAGTGGCGCCAGCGGCTGTGATACGGGATGGCGAGGTCGGGAAAGCGCTGGCGCGTCAAGGTCGCGACGCGATGCGCGACCGGCGTCAGCTGCGCGCGATCGATCGTGAAGTGGGCCGAGTAGCCGGCGTCGACCGCGGCCGCGATCGCGTGACAGCGCGAACGCACGGTCGCGGGATCGCGCAACACGCGCACCGCCGCGTCGACGACCGCCTCGCTCCGCTTCGACGGTGCGGGCGCGCGACGCGCGCTTCCCTCGCCCGCCTTCGTCGGCATCGGCTTCGTGCCGTCTCCGGTCTTCGTCTCAGCCAAGTCCGCGTCCCTTCGTGTCGGCGAGCCGGGCCGCGTCGGGTATCGCGCCGTCGGTGAAGTAGCCCGCGGCGATCTTGGCCTGGATCTCGACGGCGGCATCGGCCGGCACCAGCGCGTCGGGGATCGCGACGCGCTCCCCGACCTCGATGCCGCTGCCGGTGATCGCGTCGTACTTGTCGTTGCTCATCGACACCAGCCGATGGATCCTCGTGATGCCGAGCCAGTGCAGCACGTCGGGCATCAGCTCCTGGAAGCGCATGTCCTGCACGCCGGCCACGCACTCGGTGCGCAGGAAGTAGGTGTCCGCGCTGTCGCCGCCGACCTGACGCTTGCGCGCGTTGTAGACCAGGAACTTGGTCACCTCGCCGAGCGCGCGGCCTTCCTTCCGGCTGTACGCGATGAGGCCGACGCCGGCGACGCCGTCGCGCGACTGCGCGCCCTTGATGCACTCCTCGATGGCGTGGGTGAGGTAGGGACGACACGTGCAGATGTCCGAGCCGAACACGTCCGACCCGTTGCACTCGTCGTGCACGCGCGCCGTCAGCGTGACGCCGGGGTCGGCCAGCGCGCGCGGGTCGCCGAAGATGTAGAGAGTCTGTCCACCGATGGGCGGCAGGAAGACCTCGAGATCGCTTCGCGTGACGAGCTCCGGATACATGCCGCCGGTTTCCTCGAACAGGTTGCGGCGCAGGTCGACCTCGTCGACGCCGAAGCGCGCTGCGACGCCGGGCAGATACCACACCGGCTCGATCGCGACCTTGGTCACGACCGCCGAACCGTTCTCGAGCAGCACGCGGTTGTCGGGCACGAGACGGCCGAAGGTGATCGCATGACGGACCTCGGGCAGGTCGATGTGGGCCTTCGTCACCGCGATCGTGGGCCGGATGTCGTAGCCCTCCGCGATGTGGCCGGCGAAGACGTCGGCGACCGACGCGCCCCACGGATCGATCGACACCATCTTGCGGGCGTCGCTCCACTGCGGGTACGGGCCGATCAGATCGGTGGGCGACGTGTCGGTGAGGTCGGCGCGATGCCCACGCACGAGGTTGCCGGCCGCGACCGCGAGCGCGCGGTTGACGCCGTACGAACCCGAGTGCGTGCCGATGACGTTGCGCTGGCTGCGGTTGGCGGTGGTGCCGACGACGGGCCCGCGCTCGTTCGCGGTGGCCGCGCCCCAGCGGATGACCGGCGCGCCGCTCGCCGTTCCCTGATGCGGATGCGACGTGAGGCGGATGTGCTTCTGCGCGAGCTTGCTGCCGGGATGGTCTGCTGCCATGAAGGGGCTCGCGCGCGCGGCACGCGATCGTTGGACGGAAGTGCGGACGGAGCACGGCGAGGACGCAAGCGTCGTCGTGAGCCGACGTCGGATTCGATGCGGCGGGTCGCGCCGACCTCGCCCTTACAATACGCGATCTTCTTTGCCTCTCACCGTGTCCCGAAAAACTTCCCCCGCGAAGACCGCCCCGACGAGCGACGTATTGCACGCACGTCACGACGGGGACGAGTCCGTCCGAGCGTCCGTCGACGAGTCCGTCGACCGGTCCGTCGACACCGTCTTCGCAGCGGGCGTGCGCGTCGGCATCGTGATGGGCAGCGCGAGCGACTGGGAGACCATGCGGACCGCGGCCGAACTGTTGCAGGAGTTCGGCATCGCGTTCGATGCGCGCGTCGTCTCGGCGCATCGCATGCCCGACGCGATGTTCGCGTATGCGGAGTCGGCCACGCGCTTCGCGATCGAAGGTCGCCTGGTCGCGATCATCGCCGGTGCCGGCGGAGCCGCGCACCTGCCGGGCATGCTGGCCGCGAAGACCATGGTCCCGGTGCTCGGCGTCCCGGTCCCGTCGCGCCATCTGCACGGGCTGGACTCGTTGTACTCGATCGTGCAGATGCCGCGCGGGGTACCGGTCGCGACCTTCGCGATCGGCAGCGCCGGCGCGGCCAACGCGGCCCTCTTCGCGATCGCGATGCTGGCTATCGGCGATCGTGCGCTGACCGAACGACTCGCGAGCTGGCGCGCCGCGCAGACGCGGGCCGCGAGCGACGCGCGCGTCGCGCTCTGACCGGCCCATCGTCATGACGCGCGAACGCAGGATGGTCGCCCCCGGCGGCTGGCTCGGGCTCCTCGGCGGCGGGCAGCTCGGACGCATGTTCGCGATGGCCGCGCAGAGCCTCGGCTATCGCGTCGCGGTGCTCGACCCGGCGCGCGACGGGCCTGCCGCGTCGGTCTGCGACGAACACATCGAGGCCGACTATCTCGACGCGCCCGCGCTCGAGTCGCTCGCGCTGCAGTGCTCGGCCGTGACCACAGAGTTCGAGAACGTCCCCGCGCAGAGCCTCGCCTTCCTCGCCGAGCACTGCTTCACGACGCCGTCGGCAGAGAGCGTCGCGGTCGCGCAGGACCGCATCGCCGAGAAGAGCTTCATCCGCTCGTGCGGCATCGCGGTCGTGCCGCACGCGGTGATCGAGTCGCCGGCCGACCTCGACGCCGCGGGCGACGACCTCTTCCCCGGCATCCTCAAGGCGAGTCGCCTCGGCTACGACGGCAAGGGACAGGCGCGCATCGCGAGCCGCGACGAGGCGCGCGAGGCCTTCGCGACCTTCGGCTCGATGCCGGCCGTGCTCGAACGACGGGTCGACCTCGCGTTCGAGATCTCGGTGGTCGTGGCGCGCGGCGCCGACGGCGGCACGGCCATCTACGCTCCGGCCGAGAACCTGCATCGCCGCGGCATCCTCGCGGTCAGCATCGTGCCGTCGCCGTCGCTGTCGACATCGCTCGAGGCCGACGCGGTCGCGGCCACGCTGCGCATCGCGCACGCGCTCGACTACGTCGGCGTGCTGTGCGTCGAGTTCTTCGTGATCGACGGGCCGGAGGGCCAAGGTCTCTACGTCAACGAGATCGCGCCGCGCCCGCACAACAGCGGCCACTACAGCATCGACGCGTGCGTGACGAGCCAGTTCGCGCAGCAGGCCCGCATCGCCGCGGGACTGCCGCTCGGCGAGACGCGACGGCACAGCGCGGCCGTGATGCTGAACCTGCTCGGCGACCTGTGGTTCGACGATCGCGCGACGGACATCGACGAGGCGACGCTGCCCGGCTACGTCGACGACGCGAGCAGCGTCGACGCGAAGGCCACGGCCGACGTGGACCGCCTGATCGCGAAGGCCGAGGCCGCGGCCACGCGATCGACATCGAAGGCCGACGAGGCCGACGAGCTCGCGGCGGAGGACGGCGACACGCGCGGCGACACGCTCGCATCGGACGTCGTCGACGATGCGGCGGCCGTGCTCGAGGAGGGGCCGCGCGAGCGTGACGACGATGGCGACGAAGATCGACCCGACGCCGCGGAGCCCGACGACCGCGAGCGCGACGGCGACGCGGCGGACGGCGACGCGGCAGGCGATACCGGGCCCGCGTCGCGCCCCACCGATCCGTCCGACGGCATCGTCGAACCCGACTGGGCCGCGGTGCTCGCGCATCCCGGCGTCAACCTGCACCTGTACGGCAAGCGCGAGGCGCGACGCGGCCGGAAGATGGGTCACGTGACGATCGTCGCCGAGCATCCGGACGACGCGCGCCGCATCGCGCTCGACGTCGCGAGCACGCTCGGCATCGCGTCCTGGTGAGGCCGGCGTGAGCGCGGCGGCCGACGCCATCGCCGAGGCCGCCGGCCGTCTCGCCGCGGGCCGCCTCGTCGCCTTTCCCACCGAGACCGTCTACGGCCTCGGAGCCGATGCGGCCGACGACGCGGCGGTCGCCGGCATCTTCGAAGCCAAGGGCCGGCCGGCCGACCATCCGCTGATCG
>CALMOR010000023.1:0-5888 GCA_937872165.1 uncultured Burkholderiales bacterium
GGGGCCACGGGGGGAACTGGCGGGCTGGGAGTCATCGAACCCCCCTGACACGTCTGCTGCAAAAGTCGTCCCTGACCCCCAGCAGGTTGCCCGATAGCCCCTACCAGTTGAGCCTCCTGCCCCTCACCTCGCTCAGCCATCGCAGCCAGCTTGTTCACCGTCTTGGCCACCTTCGCGACCACCTCGATGCCAGCCACCACGCGGACCGGTGAGTCGATCACCAGGTCGTTGTTGGGTGCTGGGACTAGCTTGATGTCCCGGTGATGTTGGCGAATGGCGTCCGGGTGGGTCAGGCCGTCTTGAGATGATCTCAACACGGACCAGTTCTCAGCGAGCCACATGGCGTTGCTCCGCTGGGTCGGATGCATCCCGAAGCCCTCGTTGCACGCCCACAGGCCGAACGCCTGATTGCTCGGGTGCAGGCGACGGCCCACCAGCAGGGCCTCACCGACATCCCGCCAGAGTTCCCGCTGTTCCGCTGCTGTGGCCTTGAGGGTGGTCCAGGCACGTTGGCCCTTGCGGACCACTGCTTGCTGCCAAGTGGACAAACAAAAAAGCCACCGGTGAGGGTGGCTCGTTCGGTACAGCAGCGACGGCTATTTCTGTCGAGACCGTAGCTGCACTGCGATCGGGCAACCAGGCGCGAAGTTGGGCTTCTTGGCACGCCGTTCCCTGTTCAGTCGGCTGACGAAGTCCGCGAGCGACTCTCCCGGGCGTACTTGATGTGGACCTCGTGGGGTGCTCACAGGGACACCTCGGATGTGTTGGTTGCATCACGCTTAGCCTTCCGTGCGGCAGCCCTTCGGTCCCGCTTTGCTTGGGCCCCTTGGATGCGGAACCGCTCCATCATGAGAGCCAGCCCTGACGGCTCAGCAGCCCGCTCCTCGGCAGTCATCCACTTGCACCACGTCCCATGGCCACCGATGCAACCCTCGAAGCTCGGCCCCTTTGTCTTCTTGACGTGCCAGTTGAAGCCCCCACCGAGAAGGTCCAGGCTCAGGCTCACATAGATGTCGTCGAAGCCCCATCGGGCCAGCAACCGTTCCCCCAGTGGTGACTCCCGGAAAGCATTGAAGCGTTCGCATGAGCGGTACAGGCGGCGGTACAGCAGATGCCCTAGCAGAGCAGCCGCGGACCGGTACACGCAGCCGCAACAGCGCTCAACCAACCCGACCAAGGCAACGATGGTGTCCTCTCGGTTCAGCTTCCTGCGGCGCATCCAGGGGCGCACCAGGAGGGCCAGTGGTGGGACTAGCAGGGCGGCGACAAGGGCCAAGGCCCAGCGCAGGATGAAGCGGACAGCAGCAAACAGAATCGAGATAGCGGCAAGCATCGACGGTCCTTAGTGGTTGCCAGTGCGCAGGTTGCGCTCCGGGAATCGCCATCAGACCGTTGTTCAATCAAAAAGCCAATCTAGAAAATTGACCTATTGGCAAGGATGTCGGTAGAATCACCGAATCAAAGAAGAGCAAAAGGGGCTTTGCATTGGAAGACATTGGACATTCCCACTTCTGAGAATTAAGACAGTTGCACTCTCTTTAAAAACAGGTGCATGCGTTTATTTCGCTAGTTTTTCGGCGTGTCGGTTGTAATGCAACACATTAGGCCCCGCGCCACTTGCGTACCTCGATGCCCGAATACTCGATGGCTGCCTGCGCCTCTCGCAACGTGCCCATCGGGAATGAACCGTAGCGGTTCGACTCGTCCCCCGGCGCATGCCCAGTGATGGCCTTGCGGACCTCCTCAGGAACCCCAGCTTGGCGCGCTGCCGTCGTGTAGGTGTGCCTGAACGAGTGGAATGTCTTGCCAGCAGGCAGCTTGACAGTCTCTCTGGCGTACTCGCCGAACCACGTCGAAAAGTTTGCTGTACGGCTGCCGCCCTTGTTGGCGACCAACTCGGGGAATAGTTGGCCCTTCGGGTCGAGGGTCTTGATGTACTCAAGCAACCCTGCCTCGATGACCTTCTGATGCACCGGGATGCGCCTGTTGGATGACGAGTTCTTCGTCCGCTTGTCGCCTTCGTTGTTGATGTTGAAGGTCCAGCCACCTGCATCCTCCACCACATCCGACACCAGCAACTGACCAATCTCTTCCATGCGGTTGCCATGGTAAAGCGCGATCAAGGGCATGAAGTAAGCGGCCTCCCCCACCTTCCTGCGTGTCGGTCGCCAGCCAGTGGCGTAGATGGGGCTGCTGAAAATCGCCACTAGGTCAGCTTCATCAAGCTCCAAGTTGCGGGTGCGTTGACGATTCCTTGGCATCTCCACAACCACGTCATCAGCGGGGCTGGTGGCAATCAAGTCATTGCGCCTGGCAAGCGTAAGTACGGAACTCAGCATGGACAGCAAAGCGGATACGGTGGCAGCACTGCTGCCCTTCTGTAGCTCCGCATCCCTGAAGGCAACAATGTGCTTCTTGGTGAGCTTCGATACCTCAGTCGTGCCGTGTAGCGACCGGATGCCACCGATAGCTGTGTTGACCTTCGATACAGACTTCGGTGCAGGCTTCCGCATGCCCACCCAGTAGTCACGCAGGGATTCCAACGTGGGGCCACCAGGAGCCTCTACAGCGTCCAACTGGGACACCGGCAGGGGTACGGCAGGTGCATCGGGCGTATCGACCGCCTTGCCCTTGTTGCGTTGACTGACCGCCTCGTTGGCCCGCTGCGCAACCTTCAGGAACTCGACGCACAGCCGCCTCGCATCGCGCGACCCCACTTCCAAGTTGAAGCCGTGTGAGGCCGCGAAATCCAGCGCCTCGAACTCGACGAACGAAGTGTCATAGGCAGGCATGGCTGCTTCGTGAGCTTCCGTCATGATGTCGCCGGTCGCCGATCGCTTCGCAAGTTCCCGAGTCGTCATTCCCTCGATGCGCGCTTCGTCGTCCTCCTCCAGCAGGTGCGCGAAGTAGGCAGCCGCCAGTAGCTTCAGGTGAGCGTCAGGGAGGGGCGTAATGGCCCCCGTGTGGCGTTGGCGGACCTGAGCGAACTCCGATTCGTAGTGCGCCGCATGGGTAGCAGCCAGCGCCTTGGCCTCGGCCTTGTCGGCTGTCTTGAGGCTGAACCGAAACTGTCCCGAGGGGACGGAAGCCTCGTAGTGCGGACGAAGATCGAGGGGGACCTTCTTACGGAACCAGTAGACCTGGCCTCGCCGGTACAGGTTGGTCTGTCCTTGCATGTCCGTCATCTCCCAATCATAGCGTTGGGAGCACATCACGGGGACACAGCAGACAGCGTGAAAAGCCTTACTAGCAGCGGACTTACACGAATTCAGCTACTTGGAACATTGGGTGTGGAGAAGAGGAGGATCGAACTCCCGACCTTCGCATTGCGAACGCGACGCTCTCCCAGCTGAGCTACTTCCCCGAACGGCGGATTGTATCCGCGCCGCCTCCTGCCTTCAACTCGACGATCCGCGCACCTCGACCGCGATCGACCCGCCCGACGGGCCGTCGCCGACGAGGACTCAGAAGAACTTCGTGAGGCCGCCGTAGAAGCCGCGACGCGGTCCGAACTGCGGCGCGCCGACGCCGATGCCGGTGCCGTCGCGCAGCTCGAAGCGCCGGTCGAAGAGGTTGAGGATCGCGACGCGCGCCTCGAACTTGCCGAGCAGCGACGACTGGATCGTTTCGGTCGCGCTGAGGTTGACCTGCGTATAGGCCGGCAGATGCTCGGTGTTCGCGAAGCCGTCGCGCAGGCCGCTTCCATAGATCAGGTCGGTCGCCACGCGCGTGGCGCCGTACTGCCACGCGGCACCGGCCGAGCCGCTCCACTTCTGCTCGTGATCGAGATGGACGTAGTGCGTCGCGATGTAGGCGAGCTCGTCCGGGTCGAAGTTGAACTGTCCGGTGACGACCTCCTTGCCTTCGGCCTTGGTGCGCGACGCGTTCGCATAGAGACTGAGGCCGCCGCTGCGATAGCTGCCCGAGAACTCGATGCCGCGGATGCGGCCCTGGCCGTAGTTGAACGCGGAGAAGATCAGCGCGTTGCCGAACTGTCCTTCGTCCTGCAGGTCGCGGACCTTCCGGTAGTAGGCGTCGACGCCGAGCGTGATCTCGCGCGTCAGCTGGTGCGACACGCCGAAGTCGAGGTATTGCGACCGCTCGCTGCGCACCGACGTGTTCGCGTCCGACGGCAACGCGTTGGTCGTGCCGAGGAAGTTGGCCACCGACGTCGTGTCGATCTTCTCCGTCGGCGGCGGCGTGAAGTAGCGCGCGTAGCCGGCATGCACGCGCGTGTCGCGCGTGAAGTCGTAGGTCAGCCCGATGCGGGGACTGAACTGCTTCTCGTTGACGACCGTCGAGACGTGATCGAAGCGGGCGCCGACGTTCAGCGTCAGCGCGTCGATCGGCTGCCATTCGTCCTGCACGTAGAGGCCGTAGGTGACGCCGGTGATGGCGGTGCTGTCCTTGATCGTGAAAGGCGTGGTGCTGGTCTGGTTGCCGTCGTCGTCCGCCGCGAAGACGGTCGAGGTGTTGTCGGCCGTGTAGCGTTCGCGCTGCGCGAACACACCGGCCCTGAGCGTGTGCTGTTCGGTCAGCCGCAGGCTCGCGTCGCCCTGCAGTCCGACGGTGGTGTTCTTGCGCAGCACCTGCGCGGCCACGCCGTTGTAGAGGAGGTCGCCGAGCGGGTCCGGCTGGTACGCCACGTCGGTGTAGCGATGGAAGACCGAGACCTGGTAGTCGAGCTTGTCGGTCGGGCTCGCCTGATACGTCACGATCTCGAAGACGTTCTTCTCGTTCTGCCGCGCATCGAACTTCGACGAGTCGACCGTCGGGTCGCCGTCGATCGAGAAGCTCGGGTCCTGGCCGGGCACGTTCGGGATCTGGAACTTGTTGTTCGAGCTGCCGGCGATGACGCTGATACGGCTGTTCGCGTCGATGATGCGCGAAAGGTAGCCGAAGCCCTTCTGCTGCTTGGTCGTGTCGTGGATCGCGTCGCGGGCACCGGTCGGGTTCTCGATGCCCACGTCGTCGCGCAGGAAGCTGCCGGTCGCGAACCAGGTCCATCCGGCAGCCGCGCCGCCGTACTCGACGCTGCCTTCGCCGTGACCGCGCGTGCCGCCGATGCCGCTGACGTTGCCGCCGGTCTCGAGGCCGGTGCCGCGCGTGCGGATGTCGACGATGCCGGCGGTGCGATAGCCGTATTGCGCGGGCAGGGCGCCGGTCAGGATGTTGATGTGGTCGGCGAAGCGCGTGTCGAGCGCCTGGCCGAAGCCGGAGATCGCCTCGGGGATGACGACTCCGTCGATTCGGTACTGCAGGTTGGAGTGGTCGCCGCGCACGTGCAGCTGCCCGTAGCTGTCCTGCACGACGCCGGGCGCCTGCAGGATCAACTGGTTCAGCGGCGTCGCGTCGCCGAACGGCAAGGCCTGGATGTCCTTCTGGTCGAAGCGGTAGACGGTGCTGCCGGTTTCGGGCAGCAATCCGTTGCGCGCGGCATCGAGCTGCTTGCCGGTCACCTGGACGCCGTCGAGCGCCTGCGGTGTGTCGCTCGACGAAGCGGGGGGCGTCGTGCGGGCCTGCGCGACGCGGACCGGCGATCCGGCGGTGGCGTCGTCGCGCGGGTCGATCGACGGACGGTCCTCGGCCGCGAACGCGAAGCCGGTGGACAGGGTGGCGATGGCGAGGGCGACGCCGTGCCGTTGAGGCAGTTTCATGGGGTTCTCCTGGACGGGACGCGGACACGAGGATTCGTGTCCGAGGGCGGGTCAGGAGAAGCGCGGTGGTGCCCTGCTCTCGTAGCGGCCGACCGGGGTCAGCGATGGATCGGCACGGCGATGGAAGCGTGCGGCGGGCGGAACCGCGTCGCTCGCCTCGAACACGAACGCGGTCGCGTCGAGCGTGTGATCGAGATGCGCGAACACCAGGCACTTCGCGCAAGGCGCCTC
>CALMOR010000023.1:5898-9100 GCA_937872165.1 uncultured Burkholderiales bacterium
GTCGGGGCCGGTCGACTTCGCGTCGACGTGCAGCCGTTCGAAGTCGTGTCCGAGCACGTGCACCGCCGCCTGGTGCTGCGTGAACACGAGCAGCAACGCGAGGAACAGCTGGAACAGGAGGGGAGGACGACGGGCCACGACGGGAGTGTGACGAGTGAGAGCGCGCTACGACCGGGCGGTCGACGAATGATAATCAATAAGGCGCAGGCGCTTCTTCAGCCGTCCATCGCGACCGGCTCGTCGTGCGTCCAGCGCGGAAACGGGTCGGCATAGCGCGACCAGGCGTCCGTGCCGGCGTCCTCCTCGTCGGGCGAAAGCAGGCAGGCTTGCAACGCCGACTCGATGCTCGCGCGGTCGAGCCGCTGGCCGATGAACACGATCTCCTGCTTGCGGTCGCCGTACGGTTCGACGAAGTGCTCGCCGACGAAGGTCCGGAAGTCCGCGTCGGGCGGCCACGTCGAGCGCGGCGCCGCGGCCCACCACGTTCCGGCGGGATCGAAGGTGACGAGGCGCCCGGCCCCGGACAGGGTCCCGATCCAGTCCGGCCGGCTCGCGAGCCAGAACCAGCCCTTCATCCGCAGCACCGACGTCATCGCCGACGCCAGGAAGTCCGCGAAGCGCTGCGGATGCAGCGGCTTGCGCGCCCGCCAGACGAAACTCGACAGCCCGTACTCCTCGGACTCGGGCATGTGCTCGCCCGCGAGTTCCTTCGCCCAACCCGGCATCGCGCGTGCGCGCTCGAAGTCGAACAGCGACGTGCCGAGGATGCGGTCGAGCGGCACCGCGCCGTGCGCCGCCTCGACGATGCGGGCGTCGGGGTTCAGGCGATGGACCACGGCTCTCACGAGCGCGACGCGCTCCGGTGCCACGAGGTCGACCTTCGCGATGACGACGACGTCGGCGAACTCGATCTGGTCGACGAGCAGATGCACGACGTGACGCCGGTCGTCGTCGCCGAGCGACTGGCCGCGGGCGGCCAGCAGATCCTCGCTCGCGTAGTCGTCGAGCAGGTGGGCGGCGTCGACGACCGTGACCATCGTGTCGATCCGGGCGACGTCCTTCAACGACACGCCTTCCTCGTCCTCGAAGTCGAAGGTCGCCGCGACCGGCATCGGCTCGGAGATGCCGGTGGATTCGATCAGCAGATGGTCGAAGCGTCCTTCGGCGGCGAGCAGTGGCACTTCCTCCAGCAGGTCTTCGCGCAGCGTGCAGCAGATGCAGCCGTTGCTCATCTCGACGAGCTTCTCGTCGGTCCGCGACAGCCCGACGCCGGCGGCGTCGGCCGCGCCGCGGACCAGCGCGGCGTCGATGTTGACCTCGCTCATGTCGTTGACGATGACCGCGACGCGCCTGCCTTCGCGATTGCGCAGGACGTGGTTCAGCAGCGTGGTCTTGCCGGCTCCGAGGAAGCCCGACAGCACGGTGGTCGGCAACAGGCGGCGCAGCGGATCGATCATGGGTCTGACCTCGAAGGGAAGCGATGCCCGGCGCGCGCGGTGCGGGAACGCTTCGTCGGACAGGAAGCGGGAACGCGATGCTACCTTAATGCAATCGCACTTGCATTAACAAGAAGCGCGCGGCCGACCCGCCCGTCGTCCCTCGGCGTACGCCGATCCGTCGAGGGGCCGGTGCTAGAGTGCCGACCGATGCCCGTCCCCGCCTCCTCGCCGTCCGCCGACGCCACGCTGCTCGAGAAGAATCGTCGCTTCTACGATGCGCTGTGGTCCGCTGCGCGTCTCGTCGAACCGCAGCGGTTCAACACCTGGCCGCTCGTGCGGTCGCTGCTCGAAGGCGCGCCGGAACGTCTCGAGGTCGCGCCCGGCCTGAGGCCGCGCCTGCCCATCGAAGGCACGCAGTTCGTCGACATCAGCGTGCCGGCGCTGACCCGCCTGCGGCAGCGCGGCGCGCGGGCCGCGATCGGCGAGGTCGGCGCCCTTCCGTTCGTCGACGACCGCTTCGATCTCGTCTGCGCGCTCGACATCATCGAACACGTCGACGACGACGAGGGCGCGCTGTCCGAACTGGCGCGCGTCGCGAAGCCGGGCGCCGTCGTGTTGTTGTCGACGCCGCTGTTCGCGTCGCGCTGGACCGTGTTCGACGAACTCGTCGGTCACAAGCGACGCTACGAGCCGACGCGCCTGCACGAGCTGCTGACGACGCACGGCCTCCGCGTGGAACGCAGCGCCGCGTTCGGCATGCAGCCCGAATCGTCGCGCCTCGTCGACTTCGGCATGTGGTGGCTGTCGAACCATCGCGAACGCGCGATGAGCTGGTACAACCGGGTCTTCATGCCGCTCGGCTTGCGGTTCCAGAAGACGCTGAAGATCACCGAAGGCATGATCGGCACCGACCGCGTCGACGAGGTGCTGATGGTTTGCCGCAGACTTCCCGACGAGTGCGGTCGAACGGTCCGTCGCGGACGATCCGAAGGCTAGCGAAGTCCCGCCGTCCGCCACGGTCGCCGTTCCAGCAGGTCGACGAGGTCGCGGGTCTTGATCCTCTCGTTCACGAGCGCCTGCATCAAGCGCTCGACGACGGACGGATCGATGCGGCCGGTCTCGATCATGACGGACCGCATGCGCGCCTCGGTGCGGTCGCCGAACCAGAGAGCCCGCAACGCGTCGATGACGTCGCGTTCCGCTTCGTCCGCGATGCCGAGCGCCTGCTTGTGCCGTTCGAACGCGAAGCGCAGGTTCACCAGCGCCTCGGACACCGGGAAGTAGGGCTCCTCGGGAAAGTGCAGCAGGCACATCTCGTCGTCGGTGAAGTCGGCGAAGCGCTCGAACAGCGAGTGGACGTAGCCGTGTCCGCGCATGCCTTCGGCTCGCAGCTCGTACGCTCGGATGGCGCCGAGGCTCGAGACGCCCCACACCTGCCAGCCGCGGTCGAGCGCGCGGCAGATCTCGGCGTGCGACACGGCCGGCTCCGAGTGGAAGACGCCGTCGCAGATCACGACGACGCCGGGCCCGGACGACTCTTCGACGAGACGATCGATGTCGGCCCTGCGGACCGGCGGCCGCTGCTCGATACCGCCGTAAGCGGGGCTCGCGGGCGGGATGCCGAACGCGGACGGTCCTGCGAAGAGCGTGGCTTCGTGCATGGTCGGAGCGGGCGATGTGTCGGCTCGACTCTATCGCGGGGCGCGAGCCGCGAGCCGGCTTCGCGAGCTTTACGATGTTTAGCAACGTTTAGCCGCGCGCTT
>CALMOR010000024.1:0-4776 GCA_937872165.1 uncultured Burkholderiales bacterium
CATGTCGGTCGCCCGCGAGAATGGCATCGACGGAAAGATAGCAAGACATCCGCGCGGCGGCGCAGGTCGTGGGGCGAGCGCGACGAAACCGCGTCGCGTCAGGACCTCGACGTCGTCGCGCGCGCCGCGATGGACGACATGCCGGCACACGGGATGGCCGGAGACGGGCTGGTCCGGCAGGGACGGCCGCACGTCGATCGCGGCGGCCGCCGGTCGAACCACGCGGAGGTCGGAACGCAGCGGCCCTCGCTTCCGGCGAGGGTCCGCAGCGACCGGGCAGACGCGAGCCCGGCCGCTCGCGACCGCGCCCGCCTGCACGAGCGCGCCGGCCGTCATCGTGGATGCTGCGGCAGGCCGTCGCCGATCTCGTAGTAGTCGCCCTTCTCGGCGACGAAGATGTGCCGGTCGAGATGCGTCCCGGTCGGTGTGTCGAACGCGCCCATCGCGACGGCGATCCAGTCGCGCTCCGGTGGATCCCAGAAGAGGGACGAGCCGCAGGTCCTGCAGAAGCCGCGGCGCACCTTCTCGCTCGACCGATACCACGCGACGTTCTCGTCGCCGGCGACGACGAGCGCCGCACGCGGCACGTTGGTCGACGCGAAGCAATGGCCCGACTGCTTGCGGCACTGGCGGCAGTGACAGGCGTCGGGCGCGGCGAGGTCGCCGGTGACCGTGAAGCTCACGCGGCCGCAGAGGCAGGATCCGTGCTTCGACGCGGTCATGACCATCCTTTCGCCCCGGTCGATGAGGCCGCCGGCCTCGGACCGGCCGCGACTGCTCGGCCACGCTGCGCGTCCTCGAGGTGACTTCGTCGCCGGTGCGCAGCGTCGTCTTCCGCTCGATCAGCATCCGGTGGCACTCGTCGTCGGTGACCGGGTTGTGGCACGCCCTTCGGCACGACGAAGGCCTGGCCCTCGGAGAGTTCGACCGACCCGGCTTCCATCTCGATCGTCAGCCGGCCCTTGAGGACGTGGAAGAGTTCGTCCTCGTCGTCGTGGCTGCGCCATGCGAGGCTGCCCCTGACCTTCGCGACCTCGACGTACGCGTCGTCGACCTCGGCGACGACGCGCGGCGACCACCATTCGACGAGCGACTGCGCGACGCGCGCGGGAGAGACGGGCTGCGACATCCGGATGCTCCGGCGTGAAGGAAAGGATCGGCCCGGGTCGACGTCGGCTCGAACGAGGCCCGGGCTTCGGCGTGCCGCGCGAACGTGGCGGGTTTGCCGTCCGGGTCGAGGATAGCGAACTCTGGCGGGCGCGAGCCAGGCTTGTCGTCGAGCGGACCGTTCGTACGGACGACCGCGCACGATCGCTCGATGCCGCCCGCCGAGCGACGGCTTCAAGACGAAGCGGACGTTCGAGAGTCGAACGGAGCGTCTCGGTCTCGCCGGACGGACGCACCCGCTTCGGTCGCTTCGCCTCGCCGACCTTCCCGCAGCGGCTCGAGATCGCGGGCCTCAGCGTCGACTACGAGACGGTCTCGGCCTCGGCGCGATGCCCGCGTCGGCGGCCGGCGACGAGGCACCGCCCACGCGATGGTCGGGGACTCGAGCGTCGGTCGAGGAAGAAGCCCTCGCCGTCGCTCGCGATCCCCGATCGAAGGTGTCCCGCCGTCACGCCGCTCAGGCGCGAAGGCGACGCGCATCAACCGCCGGCTGCGCGCCGATCGTCATCGGCACGCAAAACTGGCGGGTGAATTCGGATCGCCACTGCCCTTGTAAGTCTGAACGAGCGGATATGCACAAAGTGCTCGTTGGGAAACCACGGCTTGTGCGGGATCGTCGTTGACATACTTCGTCGCGATGATTTGTTGCGGCGCCATTCCCTTCTCCACCCATTGATCCAACGCCTTGATGACGTCCGTCTCCGGTGTCGTGTTCGGCCGAACCGGTGCAGTACCTTGCTGGAAGTGCTTCGGAGCCGGACCGCCCTCCTGAATGCAATGAAGCATTCCAGGCACCATATACAGCTTGTAGAAGTCCCGGGTGCTCCCGAGGCTACGACGCTGGCCACGACCCCGTCGTAATAATCGATGCTCTCATTCGGCGGCAATGCCGGATCCTCCCGGCCATGGTAGTGAATGATCTTGATGCCTCTGGCCTTCTGGGCTTCGAGGTTGGTATCCGTCGCATTCAGGATCGGACCGGGTTGGGAATCCTGCAAGTTGACATCGGAGTCGAAGTTGAATCCGAGCACGTCGACATCGGCCCGGTTGTAGAGCATCTGAAGAGTAGGACGACTGAAAAGCACTCCACCCGGAGTGGAACCGGTGACGAACAGGTCGAAATTGTTTCCGGGGATGCCGGCTTGGAAGCCCGGGAGGACCGCCGGGAAAAGCACCGTACCGCGCGCATTCGTCGGGCCGGCATAGATCTTCTTCAGCGCCGTCAGTTGAGGAGCGGTCAAGCAACTATCGGTGTTCGTGCCGGCCGGGCAAATCAGAACGTCAGGATTGAAATGGCATTGTCTCGGGTCCGAGATGATTCCGTCCTGGACGCCGTCGAGGGCGGCGCATTGCGCTTGAGCGGCCGCCTGGATGGCAGGCAACTTCGAAGAAGGAATCTTTGCTGCGGGATCGACGGTCCAGGCCTGATATTCCCATGTGAAAGCAGCCATGTTCCTCGTCCAGTTATTGGCAGGCGCTCCGATGATGTATCCATCGTAGTCTTCCGGATATCTCTGCAATTCCATGAGGCCCTGGCGGCCGGCATTGGAGCAGCCCGAGAAATACGATCTGGTCGGTGCTTTGCCGTATAAGGACACTATCAGCGCCTTGGCGACCAGCGTCTGCTGATGTTTGGCCCGGTACCCGAAATCCCCGATCCTTTCAGGATGACCGACGGTCCAGTCCGACGATGGGGACGCGCATCGGAGTGACCGGAGTCGGTCGAGGCGCTTACATAGCCGTAGAACGGATTTTCCGCCATATACGGATAACCGATTGATCCTCGCAGGCCGCCTTCGCCGGTGGACAGATACTTTCCATTCCAGCTGCTCGCTATCGGCATCCATACTTCGATATCGGTGTTCGAATCCGCGGTGGGCGTCGACTTGGCGACGACCCGGCAGAACGAAGGCAGACTCGTTATCGGGCTCGTCGCCCCCGGCGGCGTGAACGATCCCCCTTCGACCAAGGTTGAAGAAATGATCTTGATCGTGGAATCGGCGAAGTTGACCTGCGAGGAGCAATCGCCGACCGAAGCCACCGCGGCGGTCGCCGGGGGCGGTGCATCATCCCCATCGCCGCCGTACGCACCGACCGCCGGGGCGGCGACGACCGCACCCATCGATCGACGCATGCCCGAGGCAGCTGCTTTCGAGGTATTCGAGCGGGAAGGCATTCAGGGGCCGGACCGGTGCCGTCTGATTCCTTCTCGCTCTGTCGGCAAGAGCGCACAGTCCGTTCCGAGCGTTGAGGAGCGATACGCATTCGAGTGTCTCCGTTCCGGTGACGGGATTCAGCCGGCACGCAAGGCCGGGACCCGAACGGTCGCGATCGAGCGCGGCTCGCAGTAAGCCTCCTCGCCGATCGGCCGGCGAGTGGTCCGGACCGGCGAGGCACGGAGCCGCGCCGGAGCGAGTCCATCTCCGGCGAGGCGGGCTCGCAAGCCGTTCGAAGGGAGGACGCGCGCGGCCTCTCCCGCGGTCGGCTCAAGCGGCGGGAATGTTCCCGGGGACGCGCTTTCCCATGCTGGTGCGCGGCTCGACCGCATAGCCGAGCGACTCGTAGAAGCCCACGACGCCCTCGTTGCCGTCCGCGATCTGCAGGTTGATCTTCATGCAACCCCTCGCGGTCAACGCCTGTTCCGCATGGCCGACCAGCGCGGCACCGATGCCCCGGTGCCGATGGGAAGCCGCCACCGCGACCGAATAGAGCCAGCCGCGGTGTCCGTCGTACCCGGCGAGGATCGTCCCGACGACCTCGCCGTCGGCGAGCGCGACGAAGAAGAGATCGTCGTCGGCTTCGAGCTTCCGGTCGATGGCGACGAGCGGCGCGTTGTGTGCAGTCTCGTAACCGAAGACCGTCGCCCAGAGGTCGACGACCTGCAGCCGGTGGGCCTTGTCCGCATAGGAGGTGACGACGTGCATCGACACGGAAGAAGGCCGCATCGCCGTCACGGCTTTCGCAGCCTGTGGGGACGGGCCGGTCCGCGGCGTTTCGCGGCTGCTTCGGCGCGATGCGGGTCGATGGCCGTCCCCCTAGTTAACCCTGCGAAGCCGCGCCCGGGTCCGTGCCGCATCGATGGGCGAGCGGCCCGCATACCGGCCTTCGCCGCCGCGACGACGACAGCGCGGCGGCACTTCGTCGGCATCGCCGACGCTCGATCCGGGTCGGGCGGCATGCGCTATCCGCGGCCGGACGACCGGTTCCATGCCACGGCGGCCAGCACGAGGGCCTTCAACGCCTCTTCGTCGATCGCGTCGTCCTCGTGCAGGTCGATCGCGCGTCGCACGTTGCCTTCGAGGCTGGCATTGAAGAGACCGGAAGGGTCCGGAAGGGAAGCTCCCTTCGCGAAGGTCATCTTGACGACCTTCTTGTACGTCTCGCCGGTGCAGAGGATGCCGTGGTGCGACCAGACGGGCGTCCGCCACTTCCACTCCTCGATCGCGTCGGGGTCCGCCTCGCGGATCAGCGCGCGGATCCGCGAGAGCATCGCGCCGCGCCAGTCGCCGAGTTCGGCGATCTTCGCGTCGATCGATTCGGAAGCCGACTCCGATCCGGGCGATGGGTTCTTCATGACCGGCCTCTCCTCTAGCGGGTGAACGTCGCCGT
>CALMOR010000024.1:4786-7663 GCA_937872165.1 uncultured Burkholderiales bacterium
CATCGTGTAGCCGTACGGGGTTCCCTGGGCGAGCTCGCCCACCGAGTACTCGGACCGCCCGGTGTTGCCGACCGCGGTGATCTCGAGCATGCCGTCGTCGCTCACGCGTCCGGTGTACACGACCGAAGCGGGATGGCCGGACGCCCCGTACTCGCCGCGGACCGCGCCTTCGCGGATGGAAACGGGGAACGCGTATCGATAGCCTTCGACAGGACCGTTCCGATCGGTCGTGGCGGGGCAGCCCGGCAGGACCGACCAGCGGCCGTCGAACGGATTCGCGGCGACGGCAGCCGTCGGTGCGAGCGACGTCCAGGACAGCAGGACGACGACGGCGGTCGTCGCATCAGGCGGCTTCCGTCTCCATTCGACATCGCGGGTTCGGCGATCGCGGTCCGGAAAGTGCCGCCGCGGCTGCGCGTCCGGAGGCCCGAGCGACGATCGGTTGCGGCGCCGCCATGGGCGGAAGAACTCGCGAAGAGAGAGCGGGAAACTCATCGTGGCGGCCTCTTCGCCACGGGCTTCGCGCCGGCCGCTGCCGCCCGCTTCGGCTTCGGCAACGGCAGCGCCCGAGCGGTCGCCTCGATGATCCCGCGGAGCAGGTCGCGGTCCTCCAGCGCGTCGTCGATCAGCAAATGGGGCTTCGCTCCCGGATAGGGCCGCCGCTCCGAGGCCTTGCCGAGGAGGACGCGGCCCTCTTCGGTCGGCTTGAGGTAGAGCTGGTTGTCGCAAGCGAGTGCGACGACCTTGCCTTGAAAGTACAGCGCGTACTCGCCGAACATCTTCCTGAACGAGAGCGCCTCGCCCAGGCCTGCCTGGCCCTGAAGGTATTCGACGAAGGCTCGGTCGGTGGCCATGGTCCGCATGCTCCTCGCTGATCGTGCATCCCTCGCGTCCGGCGTCGGCGCGCCCGGGGTGCGGGGTCGCCGGCCCGCGGCCGCCATGCTCGTGCGTCGCGGTGAAGCCGAACGCTGTCGCAGCTCCACCTCCGCCGGGCGGAGATGAAGTTCCGGTCGAGCCGATTCCGGGACGAGATACCGCATCGGTCACCACCGGCGCGACGTCGGACGGTCTCGTCCACGGCCGCAGCGAGAACGAGGCCTCCGCGCCGCCAGCCGTTCGATGCGACGTCGGTTCGAAGAGCGTCCGTTCAAGGCAGACGTTTGGAAAAATGCACGACGCGCTCGGTCTCCCGGACCCCGGCGCCGCGTGAACCGCGTGACTCGCCACGTCGTCGAGCGGCGCGTCGGACGCGAGTTCCAGGCCGCCCCGCGAACGCGCCCGGGCCTCCCCGTCGCGACGGGCCGGGACGCGATGCGCTGCCGGCGAACCGCGGGCACGACATAGAGGCCTTTGAGAAACGCGACCGGCGAGCGCTCGGGGCCGTTGACCGGGTCGTCGCGAAGCGACGCCTCGAAGAGCCCGACGGCGAAGTCCGGGGGAGCGCCTTCTTCGGAGGAGGTCATTGCCCTTCCGGGGGCTCCCACAGTTCGACCTTGTTGCCGTCCGGGTCCATGACCCAGCCGAACTTGCCGTACCCGGAGTCGTCGGTCTTCTCGAGGACGTCGCAGCCTTCTTCGCGCAGCGCTCGAAGCAGGGTGGTCAGGTCGGCGACGCGGTAGTTGACCATGAACGTCGACTCGCTCGGCGCGAAGTGATCGCCGCCCGCTGCGCCCACCGACCAGACGGTCGTGCCCTTCACTGGAGCGCCTCGATCGTCCGTCCAGGAGAACGCGGTACCTCCCCAGTCCTGCACGTCGATGCCGAGATGCTTCCGGTACCAGGCCTGCAGCGCGACCGGATCGCGCGCCTGGAAGAAGATTCCGCCGATGCCTGTGACTCTTTTCACGCGAGCCTCCATGATGGGATCGAAGTCGAAGCCTAGCGTATACGCGCCCGGCTTCCGACCCGCGTCGCGCGATCCTCCGGGCATTACTCCGATCACCGGTCCGACGGTAGCCGCCGGTCGCACGACAACGATCCGAGCCCGCGTGGCGATCACGTTGCTTGCACGGGAAGGCGTCGCCGATCGCGGGCGCCGCGCGGCGAATCGCGCATCGCGCCCGCTGCGCCCGTCGCGCTCCGCCGTCCGCCTGGGATGCATACCAGCATCGAGCAACACCAGCTCCCCGGTGACGGTCCGCGCGCCGTCCACCAGCCATGCGATCGTCTCGGCGACGTCTTCCGCGGTACCGCGCGGCCGAGCGGTGTCGACCGCTCGTACTGCGCCTTCAGCTTCTCGTAGTCGTCGGCGCCGACGCCGTCGACGAACCAGCGCGTCGTGATCGGGCCAGGACGCGTCGAGCGCGCCCTTCGACGCGATGTACGCGACCGACGAGCCGATGCCGAGCGCGCCGGCGATCGGCGACACGTTGACGATCGATCCGTCGACGGCCTTCGGATGCGCGACGCACGCCGGCACCATCTGGAAGGCACCGACCACGTTGACGTCGTAGACGGCATGGAAGACGCGCGGATCGAGCGCCTCCCGGTTCGACGCGCCGGCGAACGACGTGATGCCCGCGTTGTCGACGAGCGCGTCGATGCGGCCCCAGCGCCCGATCGCGGCGTCGGCCAGGCCCGGCACGCCGCGTCGTCGGCGACGTCGCCCTGCACGAGCAGCGTGTCCGCACCCGCTTCGACGCGGGCCGCCTGCGACGCCTTCGCATCGGCCCCGCTCTTCGAATGGTTGATCACCACGTCGTAGCCGCGCCGCGCGAGTTCCAACGCGGTGGCGGCGCCGACGCCGGTGGCGGAGCCGGTGACGCCGGCGACCTTGCGTTCGGTCATGGACGCGCGCGGCGGCGCGCGTCAGCCGCGGTCCGCACGGTCCTTGCGGTTCTGCTCCTCGATGCGCTCGCGCGCATCCTTCCACTGCTC
>CALMOR010000024.1:7673-15793 GCA_937872165.1 uncultured Burkholderiales bacterium
CAGGCTGTAGAAGTTGCCGCCGGTCGCGAGCGCGTTGCCGCCGTCCATCATGATCGTCTCGCCGTTGAGCCACTGGCAGCCGTCGCTCATCAGGAAGGTCGCGAGGTTCTGCAGCTCGTCCATCGTGCCGGTCCGCGCCATCGGGTTGGTGCGGGCGCTGCGGGCACCCGGCTCCTCGCCGGGATTGAGGCGCTTCGACATGCCTTCGGTCGGGATCTCGCCGGGACCCACCGCGTTCAGCCGCACGCCGTATTGCGCCCACTCGGTCGCGAGCGACTTCGTCATCGCGTCGATGGCGGCCTTGCTCATCGCGCTCGGCACCACGTAGGGTCCGCCGTTCTTCACCCACGTGACGATGATCGACATCACGCTGCGATAGGGGTCGTCCTGCGTCCACCGGCCTTCGCGCGCCATCGCGACCCAGCGCTTGCCCACCGCGTGCGTCACGTAGAAGGTGCCGTGCATGACGATGTTGGCGACCGCGTCGAAGCCGCGCGGCGACAGCATCGCGGTCGGCGAGATGAAGTTGCCGGCCGCGTTGTTGACGAGGTTGGTCAACGGCCCCTCGTCGAAGATCGCCTCGACCATCGCCTCCACCGCCGACGCGTCGCGGATGTCGAGGCCGAACGGCTTGACGAGCCCGCCGTGTTCGCGCATCAGCGCGAGCGCGGTCTCCTCGACGACGCTCTGTCGTCGTCCGCAGATGAAGCAGGTCGCGCCCAGTTGCAGGAAGCGCTCGGTCATCGCGCGGCCGAGGCCCGTGCCGCCGCCGGTGACCAGGATGCGCTTGCCCTGCAACACGCCGGGCCTGAACAACGGGCTCGGCATCCCCTCCAACACCGGCCACGCCGGCGCGGTCTCCCCTGTCGTCTCGCTCATGTCGTTGCCCTCGGTCGACGCGGCCACCCGCACGGCCCGAAGGCCGCAGGCGGCTAGCTTACTGCGTGGACGACGGGGCGCCGCGAAGGCCGCCTGGCCAGACCGCTTCGTCGAGCCGCGACCGCAGTGGGGCGAAGCGATGGCCGTGTCGTCACGCCATGGCAGGCATCGGCGCGAGCACGGCGCGCCGCTGCGAGCCGCGTCCGTCGCGGCGGCGGAGCGCGACCAGGCCGACGAGCCCGGGGCCCAGCAGTGCGAACGACGCGGGCTCGGGGACGGCGGCGGCCGACACCGCGAGGTTGTCGACGAAGACCCAGTCGCGGGCCGAGGCCTCCGACGACGTCAGCGTCGCGTAGCGGATGCCGACGTCGGCGAGGCCGACGTAGTCGCCCGCGTTCGATCCGCCGGTCGTCGGCGTGACGAGCGACTCGAGCAGCGTGCCGGCGGCATCGAACGCGTTCAGCGTCCACGCGACGTCCGACGCGCCCCAGTTGAACGCGAACGCGTCGACCAGCGACGCGAAGTCGAAGCGCAGCGTCGAAGTGGCGCCCTGGTTGTTGTCGATGTAGTTCGTGCCACGACCGTTGTACTGGCCCGCATAGTCGTTGGCCACGCGGAACGTGCCGCCCACGCCGCTCACCGTGACGCCGCCCGACGTCAGCGTCGAATAGGTGCCGCGCGCGTCGCTGTCGAAGGTGACGACGCCGGTCCGGCCCGCGATGGCCGGCGCGGCGCTGCCGGACGTCCCCGCGATCGGGGAGGCGAAGGCCTGGCCCGCGATCAAGGCGAGCACGAGGACGCTGAGTTTGTCCATGACGATTCCTGAGGAGTGAGTAGGCTTGCCGACTTCACCCTCCAGCATTGCAAGCGACGGTCCAGGCCGCGGCCTGCGTGACGGATCAACGACTTGCGCCGCGAGCGAAGGAACGCCAAGCGATGCGCGGCGCACGCTTCGTCGCTTTCGTCCGTACCGCGGTCCGAACCGTCGCGATTGGTCGGCCCGTCGTTCGCATGCCCGCACGCGGACCGTCGTCGAAGTCCTTCAACCGAACGGCCACGGCGCTCCGTGTCGTTCGAGCGCGCTCGCGAGGGTCGGCTCGTGCAGCGCGTCGAAGCGCAGGATGCGCGCCTGCTGGGTCATGTCGTCGAGCAGGAGGCGCAAGTGGTCGACGGCGGCATCGACCTCCGCCGCGTCGTCGCTCCCTTCGGCCTGCAGGCGCGCGACCCCGAGCTCGATCAGCGCATCGACGAGCGCCCGGCAGCGGGCGTCGATCGGCAGGCGCAACGCGTCGACGACGGCCACCAAGCGGCGACGGACCTCGTCGTCGATCATCGACGCGGACGGGCGCCAGCGACGCGCATCAGTCGTGGCGCGCACGTTCGCGACGGCCCGCCCGCCGTCCGACGGCCGACCCGCTCCGGCACTCGACGAAGCATCGGCGCGGCGCGTCGTCGATCATCGACCGGACGACGTCCGTCAATCGTGCTCGCGCACGTCCTCGATCACCTTGCCGTCGTTCGGCAGCCGACCCGCGTCGACGAACTCGACCTCGCCGCGCAGCCGCGTGAGGTCGCGCAGCGACGCGACGAGCGCATCCTTCAGCGCCTCGGTCGGCGGCCCGTCGAGTTCGCACTGCAGCGTCATGCGGTCGTCGCCGGTCCTGCCCGACACGACCAGCCGTGCGCGTCGCACCGCGCCGTGGCGCTTCACGACCGCGGCGACCTGCGACGGCTGAACGAACATGCCGCGTACCTTGGTCGTCTGGTCGGCGCGCCCCATCCATCCCTTGATGCGGCGGTTGGTGCGGCCGCACGGCGACGGTCCGTCGAGCACGGCCGACAGGTCGCCGGTCGCGAAGCGCACCAGCGGATAGTCGCGATTGAAGCTCGTCACGACGATCTCGCCGACCTCGCCGTCCGTGACCGGCGTGCCGGTGCCGGGCCGGACGATCTCGACGATGACGTCCTCGTCGACGACGAAGCCCGGATGCACGACTCCGTCGCTCTGCGTCTCGTAGGCCACGCAGCCCAGGTCCGCGGTGCCGTAGAGCTGCAACACGACCGGCACGCCGTGCTCGACCAGCCAGGTGCGCAGCGACGGCGGCAGCGGCTCCGCGCTGACCAGCGCCCTCCGCAGGCTCGACAGGTCTGCACCGGCCTCTATGCCCTTCTCGACGATCAGCTTGAGGAAGGACGGCGTGCCCGCGTAGACCGTCGGCCGGAACCCGGCGATGGCCTGCAGCTGCAGGTCGGTGTTGCCGACGCCGGCGGGGACGACCGGGCAGCCGATCTTCCGCGCGGCGCCTTCGATCATGAAGGCGGCCGGCGTGAAGTGATAGGAGAACGCGTTGTGCACGATGTCCCCGGGCCGCACGCCGGTCGCCCACAGCGGCCGCGCGAAGCGCCACCAGTCGTCGCCGTGCCCCTCGGGATCGAACAGCGGGCCGGGCGACATGAACAGACGCGACAGTCCCGTCGTGTCGGTGGCCGCCAGCGCACCCCACGGCGGCGCCGCGTCCTGCAACGCCTTCAGGTCCGACTTGCGCGTCACCGGCAGCGCGGCCAGCGCAGCGCGGCTCGTGACGGTCGGCGCCTCCACGCCGGCGAGGATGCGAGCGAAGCCGGGCGCCCGTCTCGCGTGTTCGATCTGCGCTGGCAGGCGCGCCAGCAGCGCAGCCTCCCGCTCCGCCGGGTCGCGCGCTTCGCGGCCGTCGAGATGGCTGCCGCCGGGACCCGCTCCGAGCGCTTCGTCGTTCATCGCGTTTCCGTGTAAAGACTCTTCACCTGCCGCGTCCTGCGGCGATTTCCCGCCACATCTTCATCGACAGCTTCGCGACGACGGCCTCGCAGGCCTCGGCGAGCAACTGCTTGCGCGCATGGTCGGCCTCGAACGTCACGGTGTCGACCAGCTTGCCGCCGCTCGGCGTGAACATCGCGGACATCCGGCGGCCGACCGAGAGGACCGGGTGCACGCTGTCCGCCAACGCCCGCTTGAGGTCGCGGGCCGCGGCGCGGAGCTTCGCGCAGAAGGCGTGGGCCTCGCGACGTGCATCGGGGTCGGCAGTCGACTCACTCGTCGCCGATCCTCGTCGCACGTCGCTTGGCCTCGTCGACGAACTTGCGCTGCTCGGGCGCGCTGTCGAGCGGATATCGATCGAAACCCGTGCCCGACACCTTCCGCAGGTCCGCGTGCAGCCGACCGTCGCTGTCGTCGAAGTGCACGAACGGCTGACCGAGCAGATGGAAGACGCCCGGCGACTTCTCGCGCAGCTGTGGCACGCTGCGCAGCCGGCGGATCGTCTCCTGCAGCTTCGCGAGGGCTTCGGGTCCGGCCCGGGCCATGGTCAGGACAGCCAGCGCTTGCGGCGCCGATAGAACTTGGTGTCGCGGAAGCTCTTGCGACGCTGACCCGACGCATCGCTCGCGACCCCGAGGTAGAACTCCTGCACGTCCTCGTTGGCCGACAGCGCCGCCGCGTCGCCGTCCATCACGACGCGTCCGTTCTCGAGGATGTAGCCGTAGTCCGCGTTCGCGAGCGCGACCGTCGTGTTCTGCTCGGCCAGCAGGAAGGACACGTTCTCCTTCGTGTTGAGGTCGCGCACGATCGCGAAGATCTCCTCGACGATCTGCGGCGCGAGGCCCATCGACGGCTCGTCGAGCAGGATCATCGACGGCTCGGCCATCAACGCGCGGCCGAGCGCGGTCATCTGCTGCTCGCCGCCCGACGTGTAGCCCGCCTGACTCGCGCGCCTCACCTTGAGCCGCGGGAAGTACGCGTAGACCCGTTCGAGCTGCGCGGCCAGCGCGGCGCGGCCGATGCGGCGCGTGTACGCGCCGGTCAGGAGGTTCTCCTCGATCGTCAGATGCGCGAAGCAGTGACGTCCTTCCATCACCTGCACGACACCGCGCCGCACGAGGTCGTTCGGCGTCAACCGGTCGACGCGCGCGCCGTCGAACTCGATCGAGCCTTTCGTGACGTCGCCGCGCTCGGCGCGGAGCAGGTTCGAGATCGCCTTCAGCGTCGTCGTCTTGCCGGCCCCGTTGGCGCCGAGCAGCGCGACGATGCGGCCCTTCGGGACCGCCAGCGACACGCCCTTCAGCACGAGGATCACGTGGTCGTAGATGACCTCGACGTTGTTGACGGCGAGCAGCGGCGCGGGAGCAGGTATCGGTAGTGCGGCCATCGGCGATGTCACCCCGGTGAAGGAGGGGCCCGGTTGCGAGGTCGTGGCATGCGGTCCCGCGCTTGCCGGGACCGCATGCGATGGCGGGGCTTCGCCCGCTTCGATCAGCCTTCCTTCGAACAGTCGCGCGGCGTGATGCCCTTGCTCTTGCCGTAGTCGATCGCGGACTGTTCCAGCAGCGGACGCACCAGCGCGCGATTGCCGTCGATCCAGTCCGACACCAGGTTCCACTTGCTGCCGTCCCACTGCTGGATCTTGATCTTCCCCGAACCCTCGTGGTCGCTGCAGCTCGTCTTGACGGCCGGCATCAGGCCCGATGCGTTGAGCGCCTTCAGCCGCGCGTCCGACAGGTCGAGATGCTCGAGCGCCCAGCGGATCTGCTCGCCGTCCATGACCTTCTTGCCGTACTTGGCCTGCGCGACGCGGATCGCTTCGACGGTGACGATGCCGATGACGACGCCGCGGTTGTAGTTGATGCCGCCGATCTTGGAGCGGTCCTGCATGTTGCCGGTGGAGTTGCCGCCATACAGCGTCTTCTCGATGTCGACGATCAGCGGCGTCTTGCCCGACACGTTCATCGCGGCCGAGAGATAGCCCTTTGCCGCGTCGCCCGCGGGCACCGTGTCCTCCTCGGAACCGGCCCACCAGCTGCCGATGATCCTGTCGCGCGGATAGCCGATCTTCTGCGCGGCGCGCATCGCCGACGAGTTCATCACGCCGAAGCCCCAGTAGACGACGTAGTCGGCCTGGCTCTGGCGGATCTGCTGCCACTGCGCCCCCTGCTCGGTGCCGGGCGGCGTGATCGGAATCGTCGTCAGCTCGAAGCCGTTGACCTTCGACTCGGCCTGCAGGTACGTGATCGGCTCCTTGCCGTAGGCCGAGTCGAGATACAGGAAGGCGATCTTCTTGCCGCGCAGGTTGCCCTTCTCCTTGTCGTTGAGGTACCGCACGATCGCGGTGGCCTGCATCGGATAGGTCGTGATGAGCGGGAAGGCCCACGGGAAGTAGCGGCCGTCGATGGTGTCGGTCCGTCCGTAGCCGGTCTGCACCAGCGGCACCTTGTCGGCCGCCGTCTTGTCGAGCAGCGCGTAGGTGATCGGCGTCGAGACGGGGTGGATCATCGTGCCCTTCGTGGGGCTCTTGGTCTTCAGGCGCTCGTAGCACTCGACCCCGCGCGCGGCCTGGTACTCGGTCTCGCATTCGTCCCACGTCAGCTTGACGCCGTTGACGCCGCCTTCCTTGACGTTGATGTAGTTCATATAGTCGATGAAGCCGCCGAAGATGCCGACGCCGGCCGGACCGTAGGGCCCGACGCGGAACGACAGCACGCTGACGAACTGGTCGTTCGACTGCGGATGCGACGGGGCGCTCGCGACGAGCGCCGCGACGCCCGCGACGGTGGCGCACAGCGCCCGGATGCTTCTGTTCTTCGACATGCTGGTCTCCTGATTAGAAATCCCGACGGCAGCGTCCTCCTCGACGACCGTCTTCGTATGCTGCCTCACCTGCTTCTCTCTTCGATCGCTTCAATGGGGGAACGGCCAGATGCGCAGCTTCTCCTTGCCGATCTGCCACAGCCGCGCCAGCCCCTGCGGCTCGACGATCAGGAAGAAGATGATCAGCGCGCCGAAGATCATGTACTCGACGTAGGTCAGCGAGGCCTTGTCGAAGTTGACGTGCAGCAGCCCCGCGACGGCCGGGATCGCGATCGACAGGAAGATCGGCAGCACCGTGAAGAAGGTGGCGCCGATGAACGCGCCCATGATGGTCCCCATCCCGCCGACGATGATCATGAACAGCACGCGGAACGACATGTCGAGGTTGAAGGCCTCCGGTTCGACCGTGCCGATGTAGCAATACGCGTACAGGGCCCCGGCCACGCCGCAGTAGAAAGAACTGATCGCGAAGGCCAGCAGCTTGGTTCGCATCAGCGGGATGCCGATCACCTCGGCGGCCACGTCCATGTCGCGCACCGCCATCCAGGCGCGACCGGTGTTCGAGCGCGCCATGTTCTTCGCGCAGAGCGCCAGCACGGCCACCACGCACAGCACGAACACGTAGTTGCGCACCGGCGAGTCGATCGGAAGTCCGAAGAACACGACCGGCTGCGCGCTGATCACGCCGGACGAACTGCCGTTCGTGAACCAGGGAAACTTCTGCAGCGCCCACACCACGAAGAACTGCGCGGCCAGCGTCGCGACCGCGAGATAGAAGCCCTTGATGCGCACCGACGGCAGCCCGAACGCGATGCCGACCGCCGCGGCGCACACGCCCGCCAGCAGGAACGAGAGGATCTGCGGCATCCACGGCGGCAGCCGCAGCACGAGGTTGTAGGCCGCGAACGCACCCACCGCCATGAAGGCCGCGGAGCCGAGCGACAGCTGCCCCGCATAGCCGGTCAGGATGTTGAGGCCGATCGCCGCGAGCGAGAAGATCAGGATCGGGATCGGCAGCGCGGTGAACCAGTAGTCGCCGACGAAGATCGGCACCACGACGAACGCGACGGCCAGCAGCGCGAAGAAGGCGATGCGGTCCTGGCGGATCGGCAGCAGCTGCTGATCGGCGGCATAGGAGGTCTTGAACTGACCGGCTTCCCGATAGAGCATCAGCGCGTCCCGTCTGGCACGCGACTCGTCGTCCGTGCGGAGGCCGCGATCCGATCTCGCGCCCGCGGCGAGCGAGAGGCGACGAGGCCCCGTCGTCCGACGGGATGACACGGAACTGGCGCATCGCTCTTCATCGGCCCCTCATACGCGATCAATGTGCCGTTCGCCGAACAGCCCTTCGGGCCGCACCAGCAGGAACGCCAGCGCCAGCACGTACGGGAACCAGCTCTCGAGGCCGCCGCCCACCAGCGGGCCGATGTAGATCTCCGCGAGCTTCTCGGTGCTGCCGACGATGAGACCGCCGACGATGGCGCCCGGCACCGACGTGAAGCCGCCGAGGATCAGCACCGGCAACGCCTTCAGCACCACCGAGACCAGCGCGAGCTGCACGCCGTTGCGCGCGCCCCAGAGCAGGCCCGCGACCAGCGCGACGAAGCCGGCGACGCCCCAC
>CALMOR010000025.1:0-2622 GCA_937872165.1 uncultured Burkholderiales bacterium
CCCGGAGACCCGGCGACTCGCGGCACTCGACCGGCTGCAGATCCTCGACACGCTGCCCGAACCGGAATTCGACGACCTGGTCGTGCTCGCGAGCCAGGTGTGCCGCGTGCCGATCGCGCTGGTCTCGCTGGTCGCCTCCGATCGGCAATGGTTCAAGGCACGGGTCGGACTCGACGCGACCGAGACCCATCGCGACTATTCCTTCTGTTCGCATGCGATCGCGCGCCGCGGCGAAGTGATGATCGTGGAGGACGCCGCGACCGATCCGATGTTCCGCGACAATCCCCTCGTGACCGGCGCGCCCAACATCCGCTTCTACGCAGGCGCCCCGATCGTCGACCGCGACGGCGAGGCGCTCGGAGCGGTGTGCGTGATCGACACCGAGGCGGGCTCCCTCGACTCCAACCAGCGGCGCTGCCTCGAGGCGCTGGCTCGTCATGCGTCGCTGCTGCTCCATCTGCGTCAGGACGCCCTGGAGGCGGCGCGGATCGGCGACGCGCTCACCGAGCGCAACGAGACGCTCGAGCACGACGCGGACCTGCGCGCCCGCGAACTCGAACGCCTGTGGGAGACCAGCGAGGACCTGCTCGTCGTACTCGACGAAGAGACCCTCGTGACGAGGGTCAACCCTTCGTGGAGGCGGCGGATCGACGGCGGGACCGGTAGGTCGTCCGGCAGGTCTTACGTCGAGCGGGTCCATCCCGAAGACCGCGATCGCGTGGCCGCCGCGCTCGCGACGGTCGTCGCCGGCGGGCTGCCGGTCGCGTTCGAGGACCGGCTGAGGACCGACGAAGGATCGTGGCGATGGACCGCATGGAACTGGTCGCGCGACGTGACCGGCCGCTCCGTCAACGGCGTCGGCCGCGACATCACCGAAGCGAGGGAACGGCAGGCGGCGCTCGAGGTCGCCGAAGCGGCGCTGCGGCAGAGCCAGAAGATGGAAGCGCTCGGCCAGTTGACGGGCGGCCTCGCGCACGACTTCAACAACCTGCTGACCGGCATCACCGGCAGCCTCGAGCTGCTGCAGCTGCGCGTCGCCCAGGGCCGTATCCGCGAGCTCGACCGCTATCTGATCGCCGCGCAGGGCGGGGCCAGGCGCGCCGCCGCGCTCACGCATCGCCTGCTCGCGTTCGCGCGTCGACAGACGCTGGATGCCAAGGCGACCGACGTCAACCGGCTCGTCGCCGGCATGGAAGAGATGATCCGTCGCACGGTCGGTCCGCAGATCGTCGTCGAAGTGGCCGGGGCGACCGGACTGTGGCCGGCGATGGTCGACGCCAACCAGCTGGAGAACGCGCTCCTCAACCTGTGCATCAACGCGCGCGACGCGATGCCGAAAGGCGGCCGCCTGACGATCGAGACACGCAACCGCACGCTCGACGAGACCGCGGGACGGGCGGTCGATCTCGAAGCGGGCCAATACCTCACGCTGTCGGTCAGCGACTCGGGCACCGGCATGAGCGACGACGTGATCAAGCGCGCGTTCGATCCGTTCTTCACGACCAAGCCGCTCGGCGCGGGCACCGGCCTCGGCCTGTCGATGGTCTACGGCTTCGCCCGTCAGTCGGGCGGTCAGGTGCGCATCCATTCGCAGCTGGAGCAGGGCACGACGCTGACGCTGTATCTGCCCCGTCACGCCGGCGCCGTCACCGACCTCGCCGGCGAGGAAGCCTGGAAGCCCGTCGCGAGCGGGGTCGACCTCGACGAGACGGTCCTCGTCATCGACGACGAGCCGACCGTGCGGATGCTGATCGCCGAGGTCCTCGACGACCTCGGCTACAAGTCGCTCGAAGCGCAGGACGGCGCGTCGGGCCTGACGCTGCTGCAGAGCGAGGCGCGCATCGATCTGCTGATCACCGACGTCGGCCTGCCGGGCGGCCTCAACGGCCGGCAGGTCGCCGATGCGGCGCGGCTGATCCGGCCGGACCTGAAGGTCCTCTTCATCACCGGATACGCGGAGAACGCCGTCGTCGGCAACGGTCACCTCGACGAAGGCATGGAGCTGCTGACCAAACCGTTCTCGCTCGACGCGCTCTCCGAGCGCCTCGACACGATGCTGCCGCGGGATGCCGCGGCGGCGCGATGAACACCCTGCCCGAAGCATCGGGACCACCTAGGAGCACCATGCAATCGACCACGCCTGTGAAGGACAACACCGCCGGGAAGCGCTTCGAGATCGACATCGACGGCGAACTCGCCTATCTCGAATACGAGATGGGCGGCGGCCTGATCACGTTCACGCACACCTTCGTGCCCGAGACCCTGCGCGGTCGCGGCCTCGCGGGCCAGCTCGTCGAAGCGGGACTCGAGGCCGCACGCGCACGCGACCTCAAGGTCGTGCCGCAATGCCCGATGGTGGCCGGCTACATGAACAAGCATCCGGCCACGCAGGAGATGCTGGCCGACGAAGGTCGTCCGTACCTGGCCATCTGAGTCCCCGGTCGACGACGCATCGGGGCCCACGTCCGAGCGCATGAGCGAGATCGAATCGCGGATCGTCTCGATCCCCGACTTCCCGAAGCCGGGCATCCTGTTCCGCGACATCATGCCGCTGCTGCGCGACCACTTCGCCCCGACCATCGAGGCGATGGGCGCGCGACTCGACCCCGGCGAATGGGCCGC
>CALMOR010000025.1:2632-5753 GCA_937872165.1 uncultured Burkholderiales bacterium
GGGCTTCGTCGCGGTCCGCAAGCAGGGCAAGCTGCCGCCGCCCGTGGTCGCGCTGCCGTACAAGCTCGAGTACGGCGACGGCGTGCTCGAGATGCAGCGCGGCCACGGCCGCGCGCTGCTGGTCGACGACGTGCTCGCCACCGGCGGCACCCTCGCCACCGCGGCCGATCTGTGCATCGACGCGGGCTACGCGGTCGCGCAACTCCTGGTCCTGATCGACCTGCGGCTCGTCCCCGGCTTCCGCTGGGGTGAACTTGTTCCGCGCAGCGTCGTCCAGTACTGACCCGATCGTCTCGCAAAGGATTCCGACGACATGACCTCTTCCATCGGCCGACGCCGCTTCACCGCAATCGCCGCCTGCCTCGCGCTGACCGTCCTGTCCGCTCCGCCCGCTTTCGCCGCGGATGCCGATCCGGCCGTGGGCCGCATCAGGAGCTTCCACGAGACGCTGCTCGAGAGCATGAAGGCGGCTTCCCAGCACACTCCGGTGCGCACGCGTTACGACAGGCTCGAGCCCGCGGTGCGCGCCACCTTCGACCTGGCGGCGATGACGCGCATCGCGATCGGACCTTCGTGGACCACGATCCCGGCGGCGGACCAGCAGTCGCTCGTGGACCAGTTCTCGCGACTGACGATCGCGACCTATGCGAACCGCTTCGACGGCTGGTCGGGCGAGCGCTTCGAGGTCGAGCCCGCGACCGAAGCGCGCGGCGCGAACATGGTCGTCAAGAGCAGGCTGGTGCGCACCAAGGGCGACCCGATCGCGTTGAACTACCTGGTCCATCCGACCGCGGACGGGCCGAAGGTCATCGACGTCTACCTGAGCGGGACCATCAGCGAACTGGCGACCCGACGTTCGGAGTTCGGCACCATCCTCAAGAACGACGGTCCGTCGGCGCTGGTCGACAGCCTGAAGCAGCGCGCGGACCGGATGCTGCAGCCGGGCTGATCGACTCAGCGCGCCGGCGGCTTCGGCCCGACCGGCGCCGGGACCTCGACGCCGGGATCCTCGAGATCGGTGTCGGGCTTGACGCCGCGCGCCTCGTTCAACGCGCTCTGTCGATGCTGGCGCGACACGCTGCGCAGATAGGCATAGAAGTCGACCGAGCCCGACTCCATCGCATCGAGCGACTCGATGTTCCGGGAACGCAGGTCGATGCCGTCGGTGAAGCCCACCGACAGGCCGACCTCGCTGCGGACGCCGGTCGAGCCGACGTGCGCGACCGGCGACGTGTACGAGTCGACGCCGAGCCCCGCCAGGTCGCGGACGTTGGACGGACCGAAGAACGGCAGCATCAGGTAGGGACCGTCCTCGACGCCCCACGCATAGAGCGTCTGGCCGAAGTCGCCGGACTGCTTCGGCATGCCCCACTCGCCTGCCTTGTCGAACAGCCCGCCGAGGCCGACGGTCGAGTTGATGATGAAGCGACGTCCCGTGATGCCGGCGGCCTCGCCACGCCCTTGCAGCAGATCGTTGGCGAACACCATCGGCTCGTGAAGGTTGTCGATCACGGCGCGGATGCGGTCGCGCACGGCGTCGGGAAGCGCGGCGCGATAGGCCTTCGCCACCGGCTTGATGACCGCGCGATCGAGCGCGGTGTTGACCGCGAAGACGCGCCGATTGAAGGATTCGAGCGGATCGTTCTGCGAGTCGTCACGGTCGGCCGTGGCGGGCACGGTCGTACAGCCGCTCGCTGCCGCGACCAGCAGCAGCGCGAGCAGGGGTGAACGCGTCGGGACGCATCGCGAAGCCATCGGGTCTTCCTTGTCGGGGTCGTGCGTCGGGATCCGGGCCGGCTCGGGGATCGTGCATCCGCTCATCGGTCGGTCGTGCCACGGGATTGTTTCATCGAGTGACCAGTTCCGTGAAGCCTTTCAGCAGGCGATCGATGTCCGTCGTATCGATATCGCCCATCGTCGAGATGCGGAACAGCGATCCGGAGAGACCGCCCTGTCCCGCGTAGATCACGAAGCCGCGCGACTTGAGGCCGTCGTGCAGGTCGGCATACGCGAGCCCTGTGGGCAGGCGGTAGGCACGCAGCACCACCGACGACTCGGCGGCCGGCACGGCGCTTTCGATGCCGAGCCCCGCGAGTCCGCCGCGCACCTGTCCGGCGAGCGCCGCGTAGCGCGCATGGCGCGCGGCGCGGCCACCTTCGTCGGCGTGCTCGCGCAGCGCCTCGACCAGCGCGTAGTACGCGTGGACCGCCGGCGTGAACGGCGTGTCGCGCCGATCCTGAAGACCGGCGAGGCGGGCGAGGTCGAGGTAGAAGCCGCGACCGGACGCGCTCGCGAGCGCGTCGCGACGCACGATCACGAAGGCCGCACCGGGCACGCCGTGCAGGCACTTGTTCGCGGCCGCGGCCACCGCGACGAGGCCGTCGTCGTCGAAGTCGATCGCTTCGGCGCCGAAGCTGCTCACGCCGTCGACGAGCAGGCGCACCCCGCGCTCGGCACACAGCGCGCCGAGCGCGGCGATGTCGTTCAGTCGTCCGGTGGTGGTCTCGTGGTGGATCACCGCGACATGGGTGAAGGCCGGTCCGGCGTCGAGCCGCGCGGCGACGGCCGCGATGTCGAGCGCCTCCATCCAGTCGCGCCGGACCGTCTCGTGAGCGATGCCGTACTGCTTCGCGATCGTCGCGATGCGTTCGCCGTAGACGCCGTTCTCGACGACCAGCAGGCGACCGTCGGCCGGCACGAGCGCGGCGATCATCGCTTCCACCGCGGCCGTTCCCGAGCCGGTGAGGAGGACCGGCGCCCAGCGGACGGGGTCGAGCCCGTGGACCGCGAGCAGCCGCGCCCGCGCCTCGTCCTGCAGATCGAAGAACTCGCTCTCGCGATGACAGAGATCGGGTCGCGTCAGGCTCCGTCGCACACGCTCGCTGAGCGTGACCGGACCGGGGTTGAGGAGCAGCATCAGCCCGCCCCGTCGCCCGAGCCGACGTGCCGCATCAGACGTTCCCTGACGTCGACCGGCGCGACCGTCGGCCGCGGCAGGTCGCCCGGCGTGCCGAGGGCGATCGCGACCCGCAGGAAGCGGGGGCCGTCGAGGGCGGGCGACGCGAGGAAGTCGTCGAGCGCGTCTTCATCGACGCTGTCGATCGCCGACGCGTAGCCGCAG
>CALMOR010000025.1:5763-9243 GCA_937872165.1 uncultured Burkholderiales bacterium
AGGCCGCGGCGATGGCCGCGAACGAGACCGTGGACGACACCGTCGCCTGCCCGCCGGTCGACTCGTGCGCGCCGTTGTCGAGCAGCAGGTGGCGAAGGTTGGTCGGCGCGTACGCGCCGATGGTCGCGAACGCGCCCAGCCGCATCAGCGCCGCGCCGTCGCCGTCGATCGCGACGACGTCGAGGTCCGGTCGCGACAACGCGAGGCCGAGCGCGAACGACGAGACGCAGCCCATCGAGCCGACCATGTAGAGCTGGTTCGGCCGATCGTCGATCGCATACAGCTCGCGGCCGCAGAAGCCGGTCGATGCGAGCAGCACGGTCGACGCCGCCGTGGTCGCGGCGACGACGCGTCGCAGGACGTCTTCCCGGGTCGGAACGTCGCGGTCGTCGGAGCCGCCGACCGGCCGCGCTTCGGAACGACGGCGAACGGGGCGGCCCGCCCGCCGCTCCAGCGCGTGGGGCGCCACGCTGCCCTTGTGCATCAGCAGCGCGTAAGGTCGCCCCGTCGCGTCCATGTGCGCCGTCGCGCGATCGAGCGCCGGACCGATCGCCTCGAGCTCGACGGGGAAGGACTCCCACGGAATCTCCATCGTGTCGAGCATCGTCGGCGTGACCGGACCCATCAGCGCGTGTTGCGGCTCGTCGGCGACGCCCGGCTGTCCGCGCCACGTGACGATCAGCAGCTGCGGCAGGCGGAAGGTCCAGGTCAGCGACGTCAGCGGACTGACGGCATTGCCGAGTCCGGAGTTCTGCATCATCGTCACGCCGCGCCGGCCGCCGAGCGCGACGCCGGCGATCAACGCGACCGCATCGCCTTCGTTGGCCGCCGACACGTAGTGCAGCGACGGATCCTGCGACACGTAGTTGATGAACGGCGTGAGATAGGAACAGGGCACGCCCGCGTACCACTCGAATCCCTTGCCGCGCGCCGCCTCGACGAAGGCCGCCGCATCGATCATCGACTCTCCGGCTGATCGAGTCCGCCGATCGGCACCTGTGCATGCGCGAAGTCGCCGGCCCTGCGGAAGTCCTCGAGGTCGTTGACGCCGCGCCAGTGGCCGTGCACGTACTGCACCGCGATCCGCTCGCCGGCCTCGACCAGCGCGTCGAGCAGCGCGGGAACGTCGAGCCGCTCGAAGTCCGGACGCGCCCGCAGCGTCTCGAGCGTCTTCCGCAGTCGGGCACGGCCCCCGCCGCGCACGTTGAGGAGGCCGATCCAGCGGCCGTCGGGCGCCCTGCCGTCGAGCGATGTATCGCTCGATATACGACGCAGCAGGACCTCCTGGCCGAACAGTTCGCGCGCGTCGGCGGCCGAGCAGTACGCGAAGTCGCGCACGCTGGGGTTCGCCGCGTCGGCCGCCGACGAGTCGACCACGACGCTGAAGTCGGCGTCGCTCTCGACGAGGTCGCGCAGGATGTAGCTGCGGAACAGCAGGTCGCCGTACGAGATCAGCGTGTCGACCCTGAGAGCGCCGGCGCCGGGCGCGTCGATCGCGCAGGCGAGCGACGCCAGCTCGCCGGTCTCGGCGTGGCGCTGGTTGACCACCAGCTTGATGCCGGCCGTGTCGATCGCGTCGGCGCGGTAGCCGCCGACCACCGTGATGTCGTTGATGCCCTGCTTCTTGAAGCCGTCGACGAGCCAGCGCAGGAGCGGCTTGCCGGCCACCGGCAGCATGACCTTGGGCCGGTCCTCGGTGACGGCCTCGAGACCCGATCCGCGACTGGCGGCCAGGATCACGGCCGACTTCGCGACGCGCGACGTCGACAGGTAGAGGTTCTCGGCGGCCGAGTATTCGTCGGCGTCCTGCAGGCGGAAGATCTCGTCGACCGGCGCGATGCGGTCCTCGACGTTGACCAGCGTCTCGGTCTCGAAGATCTCCTTGGCGACCGCCTGCATCGACGACGCGGCCGAACGGAGCAGATGGTTGGCCCAGATCACGACGCTGATGCCGGCCATGCGGAAGGCCTCGGTCGGCGTGCTGTAGTACTTGGTGGGAACGATCACGAGCGGGGCCCTGCCCGCCCACTCCTTCGCGAACGCGAGGATCTCGTCGGCCTTGGACAGCTTGCTGTGGATCAGGATGGCGTCCGCGCCGGCGTTCCGATAGGCCTCGGCGCGACGCAGGGCCTCCTCCATGCCCCAGCCCGCGATCAGGGCCTCGACCCGCGCGACGATCGAGAAATGCTCGTCGTTCTGCGAGTCCTTGCCGGCCTTGATCTTGCCGCAGAACTCGTCGATCTCGGCGAGCGGCTGCCGTTCGCTGCCGATGAAGCTGTTGGTCTTCGGGAACTGCTTGTCCTCGATGCAGACGCCGGCGATGCCGCGCTGCTCGAGCTTGCGGACGAGGCGCCGCATGTTGTTGAAGTTGCCGTAGCCGGTGTCGCCGTCGAGCAGGATCGGCAGGTCGCCGGCGTCGGCCATGAATTCGAGCGTGTCGACCACCTGGGTCCAGCTCGCTTCGTTGTTGTCGCGCACGCCGAACTGCGCGGAGATCGTCAGCCCCGAGGCCCAGATGCCCTTGAAGCCGGCCTCGCGCACGATGCGCGCCGAGAGCCCGTTGTGCGCCTCCATCAGGAACTCGGTCCGGTCGCTCTGCAGC
Organism: uncultured Burkholderiales bacterium; assembly: GCA_937872165.1. Taxonomy (GTDB): domain Bacteria; phylum Pseudomonadota; class Gammaproteobacteria; order Burkholderiales; family Burkholderiaceae_D; genus CAHJXF01. The sequence continues at coordinate 8,366 of CALMOR010000025.1, forward strand.
ATCTGACGCAGCTGCGCGCTGCGCGAAAGGGAAAGGAAGGCGGGTTCGCGTGCATTCATCTCGTGACTCCGATCGGCTGCATCGACGGCAGCACTTCGTTGTGGGCCCGCGCGATATCGCCGGGAAAATCGATCTCGATCCAGGGGCTGCCGGTGACGTCGGCGACGTCGAACACGGCACTTCGTTCGAGCAGCAGATCGCGGATCGCTTCCTCGTGCGGCAGCCTCGATCGCCCGCCGTCGACATACGAGGCGACGATCGCCGCCAGGCGCGACGCGGTCGCCGCGCGGAAGCGGAAGAAGCCGACCGACTCGCCGATGGTGTCGTAGCGGACGTCGGCCGCGACCTGCTTGCGGAATTCGACCGGCACGCCCGCGGCGAGGCAGACCTTGACCGGCTCGTCGCCGGGCTCGAACTCCCGGTCGATCAGCAGGCGGTCGACGTCGCGGCCGGCGACGAGCGCGCTCATGACGCGTTCGTCGTACAGCACGTCGGCATCCATCAACAGCACGTCGCCGCCTCGCGTCATCGCGTCGGCCAGCGCATGCACGGTGAGGACGCTGCCCAGTTCGTAACCGGGGTTGATCACGATCTCCACGCCGGAGCGTCGACCGATGCGATCGAGTTCGTCCTCGATCTGCCGCGGCTCGTAACCGAGGGCCAGCACGATCTCGTCGACGCCGGCCCGCTCGAGCAGCCACAGATGACGTTCGAGCAGGGTCGTGCCGTCGAAGCGCAGCAGGCACTTGGGGAAGCGCGCGTCCGCCGACTGCTGCAGTCGCATGCCGCGACCCGCGGCGAGAAGGAGAGCTCGCATGATCTTCCGGACCGGCGTGCGTTCAGTCGGCCGCGGCCGTCAACGGAGCCGGTCGCCGGCG
>CALMOR010000025.1:9253-19728 GCA_937872165.1 uncultured Burkholderiales bacterium
CGATAGCGCGAGCGCGGCGTCGGGCGGCAGGCCGACCAGCGGCGCGAGCAGCAGATAACCGCCTTCCTGCACGCCGAGCGACCCCGGGATCGCGAAGGCGGCGCCGCGGATCGCCTGGCCGACGCTCTCGAGCAGCAGCGCCTCGGACCAGCCGACCGGATGGCCGATGAACTGCAGCACGAGCCATACCTCGCCGGTACCGACGATCCAGGCGACGGCGCTGAGAGCGAACGTGAGGAAGACCTTTCGTCGATCGCGGTAGAGCTCTCGCACCGCGACGTCGATGGCGTCGGCTTCGTCGGTGAGACCCGACCAGCGTCGTTGACCGAAGGTGGTCGAGGCCATCCGCAACAGCTTGCCGAAGAGGCCGTGCCGCTGCAGCCACTGGAAAGAGACGAGGCAGGTCGCGAGCAGCGCGGTCGCGATCAGGATCGGACCGAGCAGGTCCGCGAGCGAGCCGCGATGCGCATGGGCCGCGAACGAAGCGAGTCCGCAGAGCGCGAACAGGATCTGCGCGAGCGACTGCATCGTGGTGCTGACCGTGACGATCGCGGCGGCGTCGCGCATCGGCACGCCGTGCTGCGCGAGGCGCCGGACCATCAGCACCGGCCCGCCGATCTGGCCGGCCGGCAGCAGGCTGTTGACCGACTCGCCGACCCAGCGCGCGAAGAGACAGCTGCGCCAGCCACCGCGCGCATCGCCGCGATCGAACAGCACGACGATGGCGCCCGCGTCGATCACGAGCGGCAGCAGATGGAACAGCGCGACCACCAGCAGGCCCCAGCCCGCGACCGAGAGCGTCGACGCGACCGAGCCGAAACCCTGCCATGCGAGCAACGCGACGAAGAGAGCCGCACCGATCGACAGGAGCGCCATCGCGGTCCGCGTCATGCCGCGCGACCCTGGCCCTTGCGACCTCGCAGCAACTGACGGAAGCCGAAGTAAGCGAAGGCGTCCTTCAGATTCGACAGCAGTCGACGGCCCGGCCGCATGCCGGGATCGGTGACGTACTCGAAGGTCAGGGAAACGCGCATCTCGTCGGGACCGAGCGGGGTGATGCGGTGGCGCAGCTTGTCGCCGTCGAAGAAGACGAGGCCACCGGGCGGGATGCGGACGCTGCCGGGCACGGGCGCGACGCCTTCCTCGCGCGTGTGCAGTTCGTAGTCCAGTCGACACGACGACCGGTCCATTACACCGAGCAGCAACGTGTAGCGGCGGCCCTCGTAGTACGAGGTGTCGTAGTGCCAGCCGATGTGGTCGCCCGGACGCGTGTAGTAATAGAGCGCGTACGCGTGCGGATCGTCGGGCGGACAGATCTGCAACCGTTCACCGCACAGGTTCTCGAGCAGTGCGATCAGCGGCTTCGACCGATACAGCGCCGCGATCGTCGGCGCCAGGCGATCGATGGTGTGACGACTGACGCTGCCGCCCTTCTTGTGCCCGGGCAGGTAGTTGCGATTGACCTCGGGCAGCAGGGCGTCCGCGTCTTCGACGAGTCGCCGCGTCACGTCCGGCGGCAGCACCGGCTCGAGCGAGACGAAGGCGCCCTGTCGCATGAACGCCGCCCGCAGGGCCGCGCCATCGAGCGACGCCACGCCGGCCCCGACCGATGCGTCGATCTCGGGCGAGGTCGCGGCGCGTGCCACGGAGAGCGAAGCCTGACCGTCGCGTCCGCGCTCGTCGTCGATGCGCGCGTCGTCGACCCGCGCGTTCCCGGTCCGCGCGATCAAAGCGAACCTTCCGACGCGGTCAGCTTCGTCGCATCGAGCGGTCGTTTCACGGTCCGCCACCAGTCGAGCGCCACCCACAGCGCGAACAGCGGCGCGCAGATCGCCGCCGTCACGACGAAGGGGCCCGAGGTGCCGGTCAGCGTCACGAGCGGCAGCAGGTAGAGCACGTCCTCGGTCTCGAAGCCGGCGACGAACGATTGCCGCGTGCCGGCCTTGCCCGCCTGCGACTCGATGCGCATGCGCATGAAGAAGATCAGGGCGACGGTCAGGCCCGCTCCGACGCCGAGCAGCGTCGACGACAGGCCGACGACCGCCCCGTTGGTCTCGACGCCCACGCCGATGCAGGCGAACAGCAGCACCGTGATGACCGCGTCGCTCGCGAGGTCGTAGAGATGACCGATGCGACTGGTCCTGCCGCTGATGCGGGCGAGTTCGCCGTCGGTGTGATCGACGAAGTTCGACAGCACGATCAGGAACGCGCCCGCATTGCTCCACGCGTAGCTGCCGCGCGCGAGGCAGGCCACGCCCGCGAGGCCGACGGCCAGGCGCAGCGTCGTCAGGTGGTTGGGCGTCACGCGCGTGTCGACGAGCGGCGTGACGAGGCGTCGGGCGAGGCGCCCGTCCCAGGTCCGCGGTGGCGCGACGGCGGTCTTGATCATCTTCCGGGAGGTCGGTCGAAAAAGGCAGCAAACATATACGGAATCGACGGCCATTGCACCGGATTCCTTCAACGGCTCTCGGGCCCCGGCGGGAGCGGAGGCGGCCCCAGCAACGCCGGAAGGGCCAGCAGCGCGGCCGCGAGCGTGCAGGCCAGCGACAGCGCGAGCAGCTTGCCCATGCTCGCCGTCCCCGGATGGCTCGACAGCCAGAGGCTGCCGAACGCGGTCGCCGTCGTCAGCGCGCTGAAGATCACGGCACGCGCGAGACTGGTCTGCAACAGGTCGCGCACGCCGCGCCGCCACGCGATCACGAAGTAGATGTTGAACGCGACGCCGATGCCGAACAGCAACGGCAGCGCGATGATGTTCTCGTAGTTGAGCGGAATGTCGAGCACGACGCAGAGGCCGAGCGTGACGAGCCCGCCGAGCAGCAGAGACGCCATCGTGACCAGCACGTCGCGCGCGTTGCGCAGCACGACGACGAGCAGCACCGCGATCGCGACGAGCGCCCAGATGCCGGCCTGGATGAAGGCGTGGACGATGGTCGTCGCCGATTCCTGGATCGAGATCGGCGCGCCGGTCGCCTGCGGCGCGACGGTGCGGACCGCCGCTATGAAGCGGCGCAGCCGGTCGTCCTCGGCGACCTCCGCTCGCCGCGAGCGGTCCTTCGTCGCCACGTCGCGCGGATAGACCTCGAGGCGGGCGCGGCCGTCGCTCGCGATCCAGTCACCGCGCAGTTCTGTCGGGATCGATGCGAGCGTGACCGGCTCGGCCTGCAGCAGCGAACGCAGTTGCGCGAGCGTGGCCTCGAGGCCGGGCACGAGCGCTTCGTCGAGGAGGCGGCGCCGTGCGGGCGGCCCGTCGCCGATGGCGTCGAGCGCGGTCGCCACGCGGTTCGCGTCGGCGGCCGCGACGTTCGTCGGGTCGCTCGTCGCGGCCTTGCGCAATGCGACCGCGGCGGCCTTCATGGCCACGACGTTCTCCGCATCGCTCGGCGCCGGCTTCGTCCCGGCCGGATTGAGCGTCGGGTCGAGCAGCAACGCCGCGTCGCCGACGATCGCGAGCTTCGCGTCCTGGTCGGCGGGCACGAAGCTGGCCAGCGAAAGGACCTGGGAGACCTCGGGCAGCGCCGACAGCCTGCGACCCAGGGCGACGGCCTCGTCGAGCGTCGGCTGCAGCACGTCGATGGTGTTCGGCGTGGTCCGAGGGTCGCGCGACAGATCGAGGACGGTGGCCACGGCTTCGCTCGACGGGCTGCGCAGATGCAGCGGATTGAAGTCGAAGCGCAGGAACGGCAGCGATGCGAGGCTGGCGAGCGCGACGATGCCTGCGGCGATCAGCACGGCCCGGCGACGGACCGCGAGGAAGCGGTCGATCGGCGCGAGCCCCGGAAAGCCCATGCCGTCGGCCAGGCCGCCGACGCGGGCGAGCTCGAGCAAGGCCGGCAGCAACGTGACGCTCGACGCGAAGGCGATGACCATGCCGAAGCCGGCGATGACGCCGAGCTCCGAGACCCCGCGATAGTCGGTGGGCTCGAACGCGAAGAAGCCCGAAGCGATCGCGACGGCCGCGAGCGCGAGCGCCGCCCCGACCTCGAGGGCCGCCTTGCGCAAGGCCGTGACGCGGTCGCTCTCGAAGCGGGCGTTGGCGCGGAACGACACCGCGTACTGGATGCCGAAGTCGACGCCGAGACCGACGAAGAGCACAGCGAACGCGACCGAGATCAGGTTGAGCGCGCCGTAGATGCGGATGCCGATCGCGGCCGTCAGCAGCAGGCCGACGACGAGGCTCGCGACGATCGCCAGCGTGGCCCGGATCGATCGCACCGCGAACCACAGCATCACCAGCAACGCGGCCACCATCACCGCCGCGTTGCGGACCGCATGGTCCTCGAGCGTGACGAACTCCTCGTCGGCCATCGGCACGCTGCCGGTCAGGCGCACGCGGACGCCGTGCGCCTCGTCCAGTCCGGCTTCGCGCGCGGTCTGGCGAATCAGGGTCGTCGCGCGCTCGCCGGGCTGCAGCGCGCTGTAATCCAGCACCGGCTGCGCGAGCACGAAGCGTCGCAGCTCGCGCGAACTCGCGGGACGGTTGCCGAGCAGCGTGCGCCACGACAACGCCTGCGGCCGATTGGCTTCGACGCTCTCGAGCGTCGTCGCGAGGCCCGCGAGCCCGGGCTTGAGGACGTCGAGCGTGGCCTGCTTGCGGTCGACGCCTTCTAGCACGAGCTGCAACGTGCTCATCAGTCCACGCACGCTCGGATCCACCGCGAGCGTGCCCAGGACCGGCTGCGCGCCGACCAGTTGATCGATGGTCTTCGACAGCTCGTCGGTGCCGAGAAACAGCAGCCCGTTCCTGTCGAAGAAGGGTCCGCCGTCGGGACGACGCACGCGACGCAGCAGGTCGCCGTGCGCGCGGAGTCGCTCGGCGAGTCGGGCGCTGGCACGCTCGGCGACCTCCGGCGTCGCGCCGTCGACGACGATCGCGATCAGATCGGTCTTCTCGGGGAAGGCGGCATCGAAGGCCGCGCTGCGCTGCCGCCACGGCACGTCCGCCGCGATCAGCTTGCCGTTGTCGGTATCGATCGCGATGTGACTGACCGCATAGATCGCGGCCGCGGTCGCGAGCAGGCCGGCGACGACGACCACCGGCCAGGGGTGGCGCGCACAGGCGCTCGCGGCGCCGACGATCCAGCGTCGCAGGAGGCCGATGCGTTGGTCGCTCGAAGGGCCGCGTTCGGGCATGGCAGGGGACAAGCGGATTCCAATCGATCAAGGTGCGTCGGGAAGGTCGCGCCGGGGCCTTTTCGTGCGCAGCCGTAATCGAACGAGGCTTCGCGCGACTTCGATGGAGGCCCGGACGGTCCGGTCGCACGCGACGTGCCGCTCGACCTCGCGTTCCGCGACATCGGCGCGGCGGCATGATAAGGGACAAGGTCGCGGACGTCGCGCCGCGGGTCCGCTCGCGCGCTGCGTCGCGGGGCGGCATTGGCATGGATTTCGGACCGCGGTTATGCTCCGGCCCGGGTCCGATGCGACAAAAGTGAGGCTAAACATGCAGGTGGTCCTTGCAGAGCCACGCGGCTTCTGCGCCGGTGTGGTCCGTGCAATCGAGATCGTCGAACGCGCCCTCGAGAAGTTCGGGGCCCCGGTCTACGTCCGTCACGAGATCGTTCACAACCGGCACGTGGTGCAAGCGCTGCGATCGAAGGGAGCCCGCTTCGTCGACGAGGTCGACCAGATTCCCGTCGGCGCCGTCACCGTCTTCAGCGCGCACGGCGTCTCGATGGCCGTCGAGCAGCAGGCCAGGGCCCGCCACCTGCCGATCCTCGACGCGACCTGTCCACTGGTCGGCAAGGTCCATGTCCAGGCGCGGCGCTTCGTCGCGGAGGGGCGCGCGCTGGTCCTCATCGGGCATGCCGGTCATGCGGAAGTCGAAGGCACGATGGGCCAGGTCACGGGCACCGTCTTCCTCGTGCAGAGCGCCGTCGACGTCGCGGACCTGCCGATCGCGCGCGACACCGCGGTCGCGTACGTGACGCAGACCACGCTCAGCGTCGAGGACACGCGCGCGACGATCGAAGCGTTGAAGGCGCGCTTCGCCGACCTGGTCGGGCCCGAGACCAACGACATCTGCTATGCCACGCAGAACCGCCAGTCGGCCTTGCGCCAGCTCGCGCGACAGGTCGACGTGATCCTGGTCGTCGGCGCCAGGAACAGCTCCAATTCCAACCGGCTCGCGGAGATCGGTCTCGAGGAAGGCGTTCCCAGCTACCTGCTCGCCGACGGCGACGAGCTCGATCCGGACTGGGTACGCGGTCGCAAGGTCGTCGGCATCACGGCCGGAGCGTCGGCGCCCGAGGCGCAGGTCCAGGACGTGATCGCCGCGCTGCGTCGGCTCGGTCCGGTCGATCTGTCGACCTTGCCGGGCCTGCAGGAGAAGGTCGAATTCCGGCTTCCAGCGGAACTCGTCGGCGACGGCGGCGCTCCGTCCCTCTCCCGGCCGCGTTCGCTTTCGCATTCGCTGTGATAATCCGGCTGCGCGAGCGGGCGCGCCCGGTAGTCGACCGAGCATCAGTGGACTGAACGTCGCCGACGGAATCCCGTCGACCGAACATCCGCACCGAATCCTCTTCCAGCAGGGCAATCAGAACCATGGCGATCCCCTTCATCCAGCAGGCCCGAGTCGGCGCCTATCTCCTTCGTCAGCAACTGGCACGCAAGAAGCGCTATCCGCTCGTGCTAATGCTCGAGCCGCTCTTTCGTTGCAACCTCGCGTGCGCCGGCTGCGGCAAGATCGACTATCCCGACGACATCCTCAATCAGCGGCTGTCGTTCGAGCAGTGCATGGAAGCGATCGACGAGTGCGGCGCGCCGATGGTCTCGATCGCCGGCGGCGAGCCGCTGCTCCATCGCGACATGCCGAAGATCGTCAGGGGCTACATCGCGAAGAAGAAGTTCGTCATCCTCTGCACCAACGCGCTGCTGTTGAAGAAGAAGATCGACGACTACACGCCATCGCCCTACTTCACGTGGTCGATCCATCTCGACGGCGACAAGCAGATGCACGACAAGTCGGTCTGCCTCGACGGGGTCTTCGAGACCGCGCGCGAAGCCATCCTGCTGGCCAAGAGCAAGGGCTTCCGCACGCAGATCAACTGCACCGTCTTCGACGGGGCCGACCCCGCGCGACTCGCGGCCTTCTTCGACGACATGAAGACCATCGGTCTCGACGGCATCACGGTCTCGCCCGGCTATTCGTACGAGCGCGCGCCCGACCAGCAGCACTTCCTCAATCGCGACAAGACCAAGCGTTTCTTCCGCGACGTCCTCGGACGCGGACACGGCGGCAAGGACTGGTCGTTCACCAATTCGCCGTTGTTCATGGACTTCCTCGCCGGCAACCGGACCTACGAGTGCACGCCGTGGTCGATGCCGGCCCGCACGGTGTTCGGATGGCAGAAGCCATGCTATCTGCTCGGCGAGGGCTATGCGAAGACCTTCGGCGAACTGATGGATACGACCGACTGGGACGCCTACGGGGTCGGCAAGTACGAGAAGTGCGCCGACTGCATGGTCCACTGCGGCTTCGAAGGCACTGCGGTCCGCGACACGGTCGCGCATCCGTGGCGCGCGATCGGCGTGGCCCTGCGCGGCGTGAAGACGACCGGCGCGATGGCCAAGGACATCCCGCTCGGCAACGAGCGGAAGGCCAACTACGTCTTCTCAGACCACGTCAACCAGAAGCTCGCCGAGATCAAGATAGTGAAGGCCGGCGCCAAGCTGCCCGCGCGCGCGACGCAGAGCGCCTAGCGCGGCGCGCGTATCGCGCGCGATCGCGACGAGCCCGGGGATCTGGCCCGGCGACGTCGCGACCGAACGCAGCACCGCCGCGAGGTCGATCCCGCCGCCCTCCTTCATCGCCACCGTCGCAGCGGGCGGCAACGAGCGCTTCGCCGGATCGGCGATGGCGCGGAACACCACGAAGGGCAGACCGTGGCGTCGCGCGATGCGTGCGACGACATGCGACTCCATGTCGACGGCGACGGCACCGCTGTCGGCGCGCAGACGCGCCTTCATCGCGGCCGAGGGCACGAGCAGGTCGCCCGCGGCGATCGACGCGCGTGTCGCGCCGGTCCGTTCGGCGATCGCGGTCGACCAGCCGCGATGCGCGACGAAGGTCGCATCGGCTGCCCCCACCGTGTCCGCGACGATCAGCCGACCCGGCGCCAGCGCGGGATCCAGCGCCCCGGCGATGCCGAAGCTGACTAGCGCGACGACCCCGGCTTCGACCGCCGCCTCGATCTCGGCGGCCAGGTGCATGCCCCTGCCTCCGCCGGCGATCGTCGTGACGCCGGCGCCGCTCGCGATCCGTGCTTCGACCTCCAGACCGCAGACCGCGAGGACGAGGCCGGGCTTGCGACCGCGAGCCTTCACATGCCGAAGCGCTGCTCGACGCGCGGCGAACGGGTCAGCCGGCGATAGCGCGCCATGGCCCACAGCGGGAAGAAGCGCGGATAGCCGTGATAGCGCAGATAGAAGACGCGCGGAAAGCCCGTGGCCGTGTACTCGGCCTCCGCCCAGAAGCCGTTGTCCTGCTGCGTGTCGACCAGATACGCGATGCCGCGGGCGACCGCGGGATGCTCCACCTCGCCGGCAGCCATCAGGCCGAGCAGCGCCCACGCGGTCTGCGACGCGGTGCTCGGCGCGCTCACGTGGACGTCGGCATCGAGCGCGTAGCTGCCGCCTTCCTCGCCCCAGCCGCCGTCGTCGTTCTGGATCGACAGCAGCCAGTGCGCCGCACGCCGGACCTCGGGCGCATCGGGTCCGACCCGGGCCGCGTCGAACGCGCACAGCACCGACCAGGTGCCGTAGACGTAATTCATGCCCCAGCGACCGTACCAGCTGCCGTCCGCACGCTGCTCTTGGCGCAGGAACTGCAGCCCGCGTTCCATCGCATCGCGATCTTCGGGCCGACCCATCTGCGCGAGCATGCCGACGCAGCGTGCGGTGACGTCGCTGGTGGGCGGATCGAGCAGCGCGCCGTGATCGGCGAACGGGATGTTGTTGAGGTACTCCCACGTGTTGTCCGCGTCGAAGGCGCCCCAGCCGCCGTTGCGGCTCTGCAATCCGATCACCCATTCGCTGCCGCGGTCGATCGCTTCGTCGAAGGCGTCGACGGGCGCACCCTGGAGCCGCGCGAGCCGATGCATGACGAGCACGACGGCCGCGGTGTCGTCGAGGTCAGGGTAGTGCGGATTGTCGTACTGGAACGCCCAGCCGCCGGGACGCACGTCGGGTCGCTGGATCGCCCAGTCGCCCATCACGTCGAGGATCTGGCGCGACTTCAGCCAGTGGACCCCGCGCTCCGCGCCCGCGATCGCGACGGCGTCTTCGGTCTCGACCAGCGCATGCGCGACGAGCGCCGTGTCCCATACCGGGGACACGCACGGCTGGCAATAGGCTTCCTCGGGTTGCACCACGAGCAGGCGATCGATCGCGTTGCGCGCGGTGACGAAGTCGGGATCGTCGCGCGCATAGCCGAGCGCGTCGAACATCATGACCGTGTTGGCCATCGCGGGAAAGATGGCGCCGAGGCCGGAATCGCCGTTCAGCCGTTCGCGCACGAACTGCACGGCCTTGTCGATCGCCCTGCGGCGGATGGCGCGCGGGAACGCGGGCTCCGCGATGCGCAGCATCGAGTCGATGGTGGCGAACATCTTGTACCAGACCTGCGACTGATGTTCGGCCCGCACCGGACGGCCGACCTCGAGCGGGTCCTGGATGAAGAGCTCGTCGATGCGGATGTCGCGCGGATTGCGCGCCTTCGGCTTCAGGGCCTGCAGCACGAGCAGAGGCACGAGCACCGTGCGACCCCAGTACGAGATGCGCGACAGGTTGATCGGGAAGCGCCGCGGCAGGAACATGATCTCGACCGGCGTGACCGGCACCGCCGACCACGACAGCGCACCGAACAGCGCGAGCAGGATGCGCGTGAAGACGTTGGCGGTCTCGGCGCCGCCGTGAGCGAGGATCGCCTCGCGTGCCTCGCGCATGTGCGGCGCGGCCGGCGAGTCACCGATGGCCTTGAGCGCGAAGTAACCCTTGACGCTGGCGCTGATGTTGAATTCGCCCGCGTGGTGCAGCGGCCATCCGCCGCCGGGAATGCGCACGCGTCGCAGATAGGCCGCGATGCGCTTCTCCATCGACGCGTCGGGCTCGCCGAGGTAATGAGTCAGCAGCACGTACTCCGCAGGGATGGTGACGTCTGCTTCGAGTTCGAAGACCCAATGGCCGTCGTCGCGCTGCTGCGCCAGCAGCGCGTCGGTGGCGCAGGCGATGGACTCGTCGAGTCGCGAGCTCGTGGATTCGACGACGCGATCGTCGAAGGCGCGAACCGGCTCGAACGCGAGATTCATGTCATTCATGCCGGCCTCCGGACTCCCTCGTCCTCGAAGGCGATCGTCCCCGCCTCGACGTCGCGATCCAGCGTCGGCACTGCAGCACCCGACCCGTGCTCGGGCTGATCGGCAGGAACGGCGAATAGGTCGCCCGCCGCTCCGGCCCCAGCGTCGGCAGCATGATCG
>CALMOR010000025.1:19738-24127 GCA_937872165.1 uncultured Burkholderiales bacterium
CCTCGATTCGTCTCCCGGCGTTCGCTCCTCGATTTCCTCGCGCATTCCCTTGCGCATTCCCTTTCGCGTTCCCATTCGATCCTGTTCCTGTTGTCGTGCGCGTCGCTCATGGATTGCCGACGGCTGCGTTGTTGATCCGACCCTTCCACTGCCCGCCGCGTCCGGACCAGTGCTGGACCGCGGACTCGACCGTGAACGCGAGATAGGTGCTCGCGATCGCAGGCAACGCGACGCCCCACCACGCCGGCACCCGGTAGCGCTTCTGGATCGGCACGAACAGCAGCGCCATCGCGATCCACGCAGCCAGCCCCAGCGCCCGCGTCCATCCCTGCCCGGCGATGGCCGCGAGCACCGGCGCGACGAAAACCATCGCCATCGCCGCGACGACAGCGACCAGCAGCAGCGGCGAGAACCCCAGCTGCGCGTAGGCGGACCGCACGATCATCTTGCGGACGTCGTCGACCGAGCGATAGGCCCGCAGGCTCTGCACGTGTTCGGCCAGCGCGAGCTGGATCGCGCCGTGGGGCTTCATGCGACGCGCCAGCGCGCAGTCGTCGATCAGCGAGCCGCGGATCGATGCGATGCCACCGGCCTCGCGCAGCGCGTCGCCGCGGATCAGCACGCAACCGCCGGCCGCGGCGGCGGTACGACGATGCGGCTGACGGATCCACGCGAACGGATAGAGCATCTGGAAGAAGAAGACGAACGCCGGGATGAGGGCCCGTTCCGCGAAGCTCTCGCATCTCAGGTGGACCATCAACGAAGACAGAGCCAGCCGCTGGTCAACCGCGGAGGATACCAAAGCGGCCACGGCGTTCGCGTCGTAACGGATGTCCGCGTCGGTGAGCAGCAGATACTCGGGCGCTTCGGCCGAGGCCTCGACATGGGCGACGCCTCGCGACAGGGCCCACAGCTTGCCGGTCCAGTCCGATGGCAACGGCGGGGCTTCGAGGATGGTCAGGCGATCGTGCTGGTCGAGACGGGCGGCGGCATCCCGAGCCACCTGCGCGGTCCCGTCGTCGCTGTGATCGTCCACGACGACGATCGACAGCGAACCCGCATAGCGTTGCGACAGGAGCGACGACACCGTGGTGCCGATCAGCTCCGCTTCGTTCCGCGCGGGGATGACGGCCACGATGCGCGGCCAGCGACGGTCGGTCGTCGCGCCCAACGCGTCGTGCATCGAGCGATCGTTCTGCGCACCGCGCCAGAAGCCGCCCCGCGCGAGCGCGAGGTAGAGCCAGGTCGCGAAGGTGAGGGCCGCGATGACGAAGCCCGTCATCGCAGATAGCCTTCTGCGCGGAACCAGTCGATCGCGTCGCGCAGACCGTCGACGTGCGGGCGCGAGCGATAGCCGATCTCGCGTTCGGCCTTGGCCGACGTGAAGAACATCCGGTACCTGGCCATGTGCAGGCCGTCGACCGTGAGGAAGGGTTCGCGGCCGCTGCGGCGTGCGAACGCCTCGGCGAGATGGGCCAGCGGATAAAGCAGGCGGCGCGGCAGCTTGACCTTCGGCGCGCGACGCCCGGTCAGGCGCGCGATGTCGGCGAGCATGTCGCCGAGTCCGACGTTCTGTCCGCCGAGGACGTAGCGTTCGCCGATGCGGCCTTTCCTCAACGCCGCCAGATGGCCGGCCGCCACGTCGTCGACATGCACGAGGTTGAGCCCGGTGTCGACGAAGGCCGGCATGCGACCCGAGGCCGCCTCGACGATGATGCGGCCGGTCGGCGTCGGCCGCAGATCGCGCGGTCCGATCGGCGTGGACGGGTTGACGGTCACGGCGGGCAGGCCCTCGTCGGCGACCATGCGGTCGACGACGCGTTCGGCGGCGACCTTGCTGCGTTTGTAGACGCCGATGCCGCCTCCGTCGGGCAGCGGCATGCCTTCGTCCGCGGGATCACCGCCCGGCCGCAGCGTGAGGGTCGCGACGCTGCTGGTGTAGACCACGCGTTCGACGCCGGCCTCGATCGCGGCCTGCATCACGTTGCGCGTGCCGGCCACGTTGGTCGCGACGATCTCCTCCGGGTCCGGCGCCCACAGTCGATAGTCGGCCGCGACGTGAAGCACGTAGCGCACGCCTGCCGTCGCCCGACCGACCGCGTCGCGATCGCGGATGTCGGCCTCGACCACCTCTGCGTCGACGCCGGCGAGGTTGGGCGCCGCGGCACGCCTGCGCACCATCGCCCGCACGCGATAGCCGTCGGCCAGCGCCTGCCTCGTCACCGCGGACCCGACGAAGCCGTTGGCGCCGGTGACGAGCACGAGATCTCCAGTCGTCATGCGGCCACGACCGGGTCGGTCATCGGGACGGGGATCGAAAGAAGGATCGGGCTGGAGGGCCGCATCGTGGGGCAGCGTTCGACTCACGCTTTTGTTCTGCAGAGGTCAATTCAGTCGCGAAACGACCGGATGCCTTACACCGGGCATCGGCGCCGCGAATATAACGCAGCCCTTCAGGCGCCTTCGGCGGGGCCCGCGCGACCGGCGTTGAGCTTGCGCACGACTGTGGACTGGCTCAGCCGCAACTGCCTCGCGGCCGCGCGGGTGTTGCCGTACTTCTTCATCGCGTCGGTGACGAGCTGACGTTCGAAGAGCGCGACCTTCGCATGGAAGCCGTGGACCGACCCGTCGGCTTCGGCCGCCGCTCCGGCGACGTCGTCCGGCAGATCGGTCACGTCGATCACGTCGCCCGGACTCGTCACCACGAGCCGTTCGATCAGGTTGCGCAGTTCGCGCACGTTGCCCGGCCATTCGTAGCGCAGCAGACACGAGAGGGCCGTCGCGGACAGCGACCGCTCGAGCCGATGCGATGCGCACATCTCCTCGAGCGCGTGGTCGATCAGCGGCTGGATGTCGTCGGGCCGCATGCGCAACGGCGGAACGTTCAGCGGCACGACGTTGAGCCGGTAGTAGAGGTCGCTGCGGAACTGCTTCTGTTCCGTCATCGCCTTCAGATCGCGGTTGGTCGCGGCGATCACGCGCAGGTCCACGTGGATGGTCCGCGTGCCGCCCACGCGGACCATCGTGTGATCCTGCAGCACCTGCAGCAGCTTGACCTGCAGGCTCATCGGCAGCTCGCCGACCTCGTCGAGGAAGAGGGTCCCGTGGTTCGCCGTCTCGATGAGACCCACCTTGCCCTGCTTCAACGCTCCGGTGAACGCACCGCCTTCGTAGCCGAAGAGTTCGGACTCGAGCAGCTCCGGAGGGATCGCGCCGCAGTTGATCTTGATCAGGGGGCCGGCCGCACGATGGCTCTCCTTGTGGATGCGCCGCGCGAGGACTTCCTTGCCCACGCCCGACTCGCCGCTGATGAGCACGGCCGAGTCCACCTTGGCGACGCGTGTCGCGAGGCCCGAGAGGCGCTGCATGCTCTGGCTCTTCAGTGCCAGCGCTTCCGAGCGCAGGTTCTGCAGCCGCATCTCCTTCACCTCGGTCTCGACGCGCTGGAGGTCCTCGCGAGTGCGCAGCAACGCTTCCTGCAACTGCACGAGTTCGGTGGTGTCGCGGGAATTGATGATGACCTTGCGAACCTTGCCGTCGTCGTCGAACAGCGGGATGCCGGTGACCATGATGGTCTTGCCGCCGCCGGTCTGCTGCATGGCCGAGATGCGCTTCCTTTCCTTCGCGACCCGCGTCGCGATCACCGGACGGATCCATCCGTTCTTCTCGAATTCGGAAACATGGCGTCCGACCATCTCGTCCGCCCTTCTTTCGTAATTGCGTTCGCAACCGGGATTGACCATCAAGGTCATCCCGTTTCCATCGGCGACGAAGATTCCGTCGAATGAATTTCGAAAGATCTCCTCGAAGTCGTTGCAGGTCTGCCGGAGGCGGACCAGTTCGTCGTCGGGTTCGGAACGCCCGAGGACGCGGTTATCGGTTTGATTCATCGCACGCGAGGAATGAGTGATTCACGGATGCATCGCAGTCGCGCAGCTTAGGCGATTCTTGCCCGACCCGAGCGAGGCCCCGTGCGAATCCGAGGGTTATCACCGACGAGGGGGTCGTGTGCGAACCTTCCTGCACGCCTCGCGACGGTCGCGGCCCGGTTCCGGTCGTCGCTTTTCGAACCTCGCGCGACTCAGTCCGCACGCAAAGCTGCATCGCAGAAGGCCGCGCCGCGTCACTCGCGACTTTCACACCGTTGATTCCATTGTCGAATCTTACTGGCATCGTCTTTGCTAACCAATGGAGAGAACCCACAAGACGAGGAGACGACGATGAATGCGAACCATCAGGGCCTGCACGCCGAGGAAGCCCGCTACTGGCGACAGGCGATCGATCTGCCGACCTTTCGTGAATTGATCGCCGCGAAGAAGCGCCTGCTGGTGCCGATGGTGCTGCTCTATTTCGGCTTCTTCATGGGCATCACGTTGCTGGCCGGATATG
>CALMOR010000025.1:24137-33301 GCA_937872165.1 uncultured Burkholderiales bacterium
GCTTCATGACGACGAGAGTCGTCGGGTCGTTCAACGTGGCGTATCTGCTGGTCCTGGCGACCTATCTGCTGTGCTGGATCATGGGCGTCATCTACGTTCGCGTCGCCAACCGCGACTTCGACGCCCTCGCGGCGCGAGCGGTGAACGAGCTGTCGGGCATCAAGGAACTCGCATGAAGATCATCACGCTCGCGATCTTCTTCGCCATTCTCGCCATCACCTTCGTCGTCACCTGGTGGGCCGCCAAGCGCACGCGGACCACGAGCGAGTTCTACGCGGCGGGCGGCAACCTGAGCGCGGTGGAGAACGGCTTCGCGCTCGCCGGCGACTGGATGAGCGCCGCGGCCTTCCTCGGCTTCGTCGGCCTCTCCGCGATGTTCGGCTGGGACGGCGCCCTCTACGCGCTCGGCGCGCTGGTCGCCTTCATGACGATCCTGCTGCTGGTCGCCGAGCCGCTCCGCAACACCGGCCGCTACACGCTCGGCGACGTGATCGCGTATCGCATGCAGAGACCGCAGGCACGCGTGGCCGCGGTCGTCGGCACGATCGTCGTCAACCTCGCCTACCTGATCCCGCAGATGGCCGGCGGCGGCGTGCTGATCAAGCTGCTGCTCGGCATCCCCTACTCCGTCTCGGTCGTGATCGTCGGGCTCGGGATGATGGTCTACGTCGCGTTCGGCGGCATGCTGGCGACGACCTGGGTGCAGATCATCAAGGCGGTCCTGCTGCTGTCGACCGCCGCGGTGCTGGTGCTGTGGATCCTCGCGCTCTTCGGCTTCAACCCGGTCGCGATCTTCGACGGCATCGAAGCGCGTTACGGGGCGCAGATGCTAGCGCCCGGCAACTTCTTCAAGCATCCGCTCGATGCGCTGTCGCTCGGCATCAGCTTCGTGCTCGGGACCGCGGGGCTGCCGCACATCATGACTCGCTTCTACACGGTGCCCGATGCGAAGACCGCGAGGAAGTCGGTCATCTGGCTGATGTTCCTCGCGGGCGGCTTCTTCCTCGTCACGACGCTGATCGGCTTCGCCTCCGCGCTGCTGGTCGGCCAGGACGCGATCCGCGCGGCCGACAAGGGCGGCAATCTCGCGCTCCCTCTGCTCGCGCAATACCTCGGGGGCGGTCCCGGCACCATCGGCGGACAGGTCTTCCTCGCCTTCGTCACCGCGGTCGCCTTCGCGACCATCCTCGCCGTCGTCGCGGGGCTCACGCTCGCGACCTCGGGCGCCATCGCGCACGACCTCTACGTCAGCATCATCAAGAAGGGCGTGCTGACCGAGAAGGAGCAGGTCAAGGTCGCGCGCGTCTCGGTCGTCGGCATCGGCGTCGTGGCGACGGTCCTCGGCCTGCTCGCACAGGGGCAGAACGTCGCGGTGCTCGTGATCCTCGCTATCTCGATCGCGGCGAGCGCCAATTTTCCGATCGTGGTGCTGTCGCTCTTCTGGAGACGCTTCAACACCGGCGGCGTCATCGGCGGTGTCGGCGTGGGCCTGATCTCGGCGATCGGCCTCGCCCTCGTCGGCCCGGCGTTCCTCGGCAAGGAGGCGATGTTCCCGATCGTCAACCCCGCGATCGTCAGCATGCCGCTCGGCTTCCTCGGCGCGTGGCTCGGCACGATGATCGCCGGCCGCAACCCGGTGGTCGAGGAGCACTTCGACCAGTTCCTCTTCAAGGCGCAGACCGGCCTGACTTCCGAGTGAACCCTTTTCCTCTTCCGAGACCTTCATGAACACGATCAAAGCCGCCGTCTTCGACCTCTACGGAACCCTCTTCGACGTCTATTCGGTCCGGACGTTGTGCGAGCGGCTCTATCCCGGCAACGGCGATGTCATCAGCGTGATGTGGCGTCAGAAGCAGCTCGAGTACACGTGGATGCGGACGCTGATGGACCAGTACCGCGACTTCGAGAGCGCGACGCTCGAGGCGTTGCGATACACCTGCGGCATGCTGAAGCTGCCGCTCGACGCGGACGCCGAAGCGCACCTGTGCTCCGCGTATCTCGGGCTCGCGCCGTTCGCGGACGTCCCCGGCGCCTTGCAGAGCCTGCGCAAACAGGGGCTGAAGACCGCGATCCTGTCGAACGGATCGCGCCACTCGATCCATCGGGTCGTCGCCAACGCGGGGCTGACTTCGTCGTTCGATCATCTGCTGAGCGTCGACGAGGTCCGCGTCTTCAAGCCGAACCAGCGCGTCTATCGACTCGCGATGGACGCGATGGGGCTCGAGATGGACGAGATCCTGTTCGTGTCGTGCAACTCGTGGGACGCGACCGGCGCCAAGTACTTCGGCTATCCGGTCTGCTGGATCAACCGCAACGACGGCGTGTTCGATCAGCTCGGCGTCGAGCCCGACTTCGTCGTGCGCGACGTCGCCGAACTCGCTTCGCATTTCTCGTCGATCGCCGCGCACGCGTAGGTCTTGGGGGCGCGGGTCGGACTGCTCGGCACCGGTTCGCGAATCGCCGGGGACCGAGTCAGCGGGCCGCAGGCGACGAGTCTTCGGACCCGTTGCCTTCGGTCCGCTGCACTAGGCGTTCACCGCGAGGCGACGACGTGCCGCGAGAGTCGTCGACCGCTCGCCGCTCATCGACGCGGCGGCATCCTGCGAGTCGTGCCCGCCGTCGACGCGATCGCGAAGGCCACGGGCGACCGGGGACGGCTTCACGTTCATCGCGTCTCTCCACACCGCGAGCAGCGGCGTGATGGCCGCAGCGGACAGCGGCTTCGAGAAGTAGTAGCCCTGCCCTTCGTCGCATCGCAGCTCGCGCAGCTTGATCAGTTGCGCCTCCGTCTCGATTCCCTCGGCGACGAGCGACTTGCCGAGTGCCCTCGCGAGGGCGACGATCGACCGTACGATCTCCTGTCCCTTGCCGTCGTCGGTCATCCGCTCGACGAAGCTGCGATCGATCTTGAGGGTGTCGAACGGCAGGCTGTGCAGATAGCTCAGCGACGAATAGCCGGTCCCGAAGTCGTCGATCGACAGCCGGATGCCCATGTCCGCCAGACGCTGCATGACGGGGATCACACCGGTCGCGTCCATCAGCACGCTCTCGGTCACCTCGATGTTGATCTGCGCGGGCCGGATGCCGCACGACTCCATCGTCCGGGCGATGAAGTCGACGAAGCCCGAATGCGCGAGCTGCACGCCGGATACGTTGATGTTCATCATCAACGGCGCCGCGCGTTCGCCCTCCGCGGCGATCTCCCATTCCTTCAACTGGCGGCACGCCTTGTCGAAGACGACTTCACCCAACGCGACGATCAGGCCCGCCTCTTCGGCGATCGGGATGAAACGGCCGGGATCGACCATGCCCTTTTCCGGATGATTCCAGCGGACCAGCGCCTCGAAACCCAGCAGATGCAGGTTGCGAAGGTCGAACAGCGGTTGGTAGTAGACGACCAGTTGGTCGTGGATCATCGCGCGTCGCAGTTCGCTTTCGAGCTGCAACTGCGCGCATACCTGCTCGTGCAGCGTCGAATCGAAGACCGCGTACTGCGCCTTGCCGTTGGCCTTCGCCTTGTACATCGCGATGTCGGCGTCGCGCAGCACGTCCTCGGTGCTGGAATAGCCCATCGAACTGAAGGTGATGCCGATGCTGGCACTCGTCGTCACCTCGGTGGAGTCCAGCTGGACGGGGACGGCGATCGAAGCGAGCAGCCGCGCGGCCAGGTCGAGCGCGAGTCGCGGCTCGCCGAGGTTCTCGAGGAGGATCGCGAACTCGTCTCCTCCGAGCCGGGCGATGACGTCGCGTCCGCGAAGACAGGTCTGCAAGCGCGCCGCGACGGTCGTCAGGAAGACGTCGCCGGCCTTGTGGCCGAGGCTGTCGTTGATGACCTTGAAGCGGTCGAAGTCGAGATACATCACCGCGAACGATTGGGGGTTCGGCGCGTTCGACGCATCGATGGCCCTCTTCAGATGGACGTCGAAGTGGGCGCGATTGGGCAGTGCGGTCAAGCCGTCGTGATAAGCGACATGGTGCAGCCGGGTCTCGGCCGTGCGACGCGCCGTCACGTCCTGGATCTGGAAGATCAGGCAGCGTGAACCCGACGACCAGTCGCTGAAGAACGAGACGTTCAACGCGCACCACACGACCGCTCCGCTCTTGTCCAGCAACCGCAGTTCGAGCTGCACGGGCGCCGCCGCGTCGTGCACGAGATGATGGACTTCGGTGAGCAGCTGTCCGAAGTCGTCGGGATGCGCGAGGATCTTGATGTTGCGCCCGGTCAGCTCGTGAGTCTCCATGTCGAGCATCGCGCACAACGAGTCGTTGACCTGCACCAGGCCGCCGTCGGTGGAGACCAGCGCCATGCCGATCGCCGCGTGCGTGAAGGCGCTGTGGAAGCGGCTTTCGCTCGCCTTCATCTCTTCGAGGTGCTGCGTGGCCGCCGCGGCCTCGTGCTTGATCGAGCGCTGCCGGAAATAGAAATGCAGCGTCGACAGGAACATGCCGATGATCGGTACGCCGACGACGATCACCGACCATCCGTAGGTCCTGAAGCTGAGGAACATGAGTCCGGAGATCGATGCCGAACAGACATAGGCCACCGACAACCATCCGGCGTTGCGGACCGACTCGAGGATGCTCGCCGCTTCGGCACGCTTGAGCGCGATCAACGTGCGGAAGAGATGGGACTGGACGACGGCGTAGGCGGCCGCGAACGCGACCAGCACCAGCAACAGCATCGACGTGCGCGCCGTCGTGTCGAGGACGCGAAGCACGACGGTGAAGCCCTGACCGCAGACGAGCATCGCCGTCGCGGCCATCGCGGGGCCGCCGAGCCGGCTGGTCCAGCGCTTGGACGTGCGGTACGAACCCACCGCGCCTTCGACCGCCGCGGCGAGGACGGCCGAGGCGGGACCGAACAACATCAGCATCAGGAAGATGAAGATCTCGGCCGCCGCGATCGACGTCTTGGCGCCCGGGATCTTCACGGTGAAGAGGCCCGTGAGCCCGACGACGGTCAGACCTATCAGGGTCTGCGCGATCAGCCACTCGCCGCCCTCGACGACGACGCCCACGGAATAGGCGACCGCGAGGACACCGGCGACGAACATCGTCCACCAGTAGCCACGGGCGTTGGCGTTGTAGTCGTTCATGTCGATCACGTGCGCCCCTCGCCTCGTCGCGCTTCAGTTCTCGCCGACGACGGCGGGATCGTTCGTGCCGGGCGTCGTCCCGGAGCCGGTCTCGCTGAGGATCAGGCCCTCGCTGAGGATCAGACCTTCGCTCAGGATCAATCCTTCGCTGAGGATCAGGCCCTCGCTCAGGATCAGACCTTCGCTCAGGATCAGGCCCTCGCTGAGGATCAGTCCGCTCGCGACGGTGATGCCGCCGCTCAGCGAAACGCCGGATCCCGCCTTGGCCCACGAGGCGACCTGCGCGGTGGGACTGAAGATGCCGGTCCGGCCCGTCACGCTCGATGCTCCGACGAGGCCCGTCATCGAGACGACACGGTTCGTGACCAGGTTCTGCGTCGACGGCGTCGTCTCGGTGAAGCTCCTGACGAAGGTGTTGGCCGGATAGCCGTTGCCGGACCAGTAGGTCGGCGTCAGGACGCGAACCCGTTGCCCGGTCCAGCTCAGCTTCGGATCGAAGAAGGGCTGGTAGCTCGACAGCAACGCCGTTCCGCCCAGCAGTTGCGTGCCGCCGGCGAAGGCGAGCCGGCTCCACGGAAAGGAGGCGTTCGCGAGGATGGTATTGGGATCGGCGGCCTGCTTGCCGGACTGGAGCAGAGGATCGCCGGCGACGATCGTCTTCGCGTCGATCGCGGAGGCGATGTCCTGGCGCAGCGTCCTCGCGACCCGCACCGCCCCGTCGACGTTGAGGAGTCCGCTGCCCTGCTCGACCAGATTGGCACCCGACAGCGGCTGGGCCGTGTACTGGAGGATCGCCTTGACCAGAGGCGGCGTGAGGCCCGGATTGGCCTGCATCATCAATGCGACCGTTCCGCTGACCGCCGGCGCCGCGATCGACGTGCCGCTCAGGTAGAGGAGCTGGGTGCCGGTCTTCGTGCCGTCCGGCATCACGACCAGTTGCGGGTAGCTGGCCGCGATCGTGTTCAGGACCTTGCCGGACGCATCCGTCGCAAGGGCGCCGAGGATGCGGTTGCCCGGCGCGACGAGGTCCGGCTTCAGGACGTTGTCCGGCGTGCGAATGCCGTTCGCATCGACCGAACCGCCACGAGTCGGTCCGCGCGAGCTGAAGAGGTTGACCGTCGCGGCCGAACGAAGCACGCCGCCATGCAGATTCGCCGAGCCGACCGTGATCGCCGACGGCTCGTTGCCCGGGCTGCCGATCGTTCCGTACACCTTCTGGCCGGATGCGTCGACCCCGTAGTTGCCGGCGGCCACGACGACCGTGATGCCGGACGCGACCGCGCTGCGCACGGCCCGGCAGAGAGGATCGGTGACGTAGGACTCGGTCGAGTCGCTGGCCAGGCTGACGTTCAGGACCTTGATGCCGTACTCGCGGGCGTGATAGATCACCCAGTCGATGCCGGCGAGAGCGTCGCTGATGTGACCCTGACCGTAGGCATCGAGGACGCGAACGTCGTACAGCGAGGCGCCCGGCGCGACGCCGCTGGTGTCCGTCGTCCGGTAGCCGCCGCGGCCCGCGGCGATGGTCGCCACGTGCGTGCCGTGACCGTAACCGTCGACGAACTTGTCGTTCGTCGAGTCGAGCGCCTGGTCGAGCACCTGCTGCGTCGGGCTACCCGGGAAGTAGGCGATCGTGTAGTCGAGCCCGACCGCCCACGAACCGCCCTTGCCCTTCTGGGAATTGGTCGAGTCCGAGTAACTGGAACTCGTCGAGAGCGCCGTCACGTCCACGCTCTTGGCGACCCGCGGCTTGCCGTTCGCGTCGAGCAACGCCTGGTGCCTCGACATCACGCCGGAGTCCAGGAACGCGATGCCCACGTTGCGACCGTCGGCCGAGACCGTCCGGGTACTCGCGTCGTAGGACGATCGCAGCGTCTCCGAGACGCCGGTGGCCAGCTCGACGGCGCTGTAGGTCCGGGTGGTGACGCGGTCCGCCGAGATGCTGGCGACGTCCGCACGCGTGGCGATCACCGGGATCTTGTCGAGCGGCAGCATCGCCAGCAATCCGCTGACGGAAATGTACTTGTAGAACACGGAGCCGCCGTTGGCGACGATCGCCCGGCGCAACGCGACGAGATCGGGATCGCTGCTGTTGGCGACGATCACCACCTTCGCATAGGTGGTCGCGCCGTTGCTGTTGATCCAGCTGGTCTTCGCCGTCCTCGGAGCGTTGCCCGCCGCCAGCAGGTCCGCCGACATCTTCGAGTCGTCCTTCGCGAAGACGGGTGTCGCGAAGGCGATTGCGAGAGCGGCCGCGACGAGCGGGCGCGTGCCGCGGAGCCGACGGAGCGAGGGGTTCGATGGGTGTGATGCATTCATAGGAATCTGCCTTGGGTGCGGGACATGTCGTACACCTCAAGGGGCAACGACCATGCCAAAAGAAGCGGCGTTCGAGCGTTCGCGCGGGCGGCCAGAGGCGAAACGCCCTCCTCCACGGGTGGTTCCGCGGTCGTCGCCGGCGCATCCCGCCGCTTTCCATCCGACGAGAAGAGGAATCGTTCGCGCCCAATTTGCGACACGACTGACGCATTCGGTCGGTCGGCTCGCCCGATCCGGTCCGGACGTCGCGCCTCGTCCTCGATGCGGGCCTCGAAGAACCTAGAAGGATTTCCGATCGCCGAAGCGCGGGTGCGGCGTCGTGCGGCGTCGTGCGGGGCGTCCGGTCACCCGGCCTCGATCGGTGCTCGGAACCGGGAGGTCGGAACATGAGCGACACTGCCTTGCGTTCGACAACGTCGACACAGCGCGCGGGTACACTCTAGCCCGAAAAAAAACTGGACATGAGAGGGTGTAATGGCGACTTACCACGAATTGATGGTGGAGCTGCGAAGCCTGCAGGGACAGGCGGAAGAAGCACGTCTCGCGGAGAAGGCCGAGGTCCTCGAAAAGATCCGCGCGCTGATCATCGAGCACCGGCTGCTTCCCGAGGATCTCGGTCTGGTGCCCGCCGGCAAGCGCCGGGCCGGACCAGCCGTCGATGGCGGCGCCGCGAAACGTCGACCGGGGAACGTTCCGCAATGAGTCCGTCTCCGGCCGATCTCGCCCGCACCGCGCTGCGGCGCCTCGGAGAGGAGCGTCTCCCACCGACGCCCGAGCACTTCGCACGGCTCTACTACGAGGCCGCCGGCTCGGCGCCGCCGGTCGCATCGACGCTCCCGTCGCCGTCGCAGGGCGGGGCCTCTAGTTCGGAGCTGGTCGAGCAACTCGACGCGCTGGTCGGGCAGATCGTGGCCACGAGCGACAACCTGGCCAACGGGATCGACCACGGCAGCGCGCGGATGGAAGCGTCGCTGGACGACCTGGTGGCCGACGCGCCGACGGCCGATACGGCACAGCTCCTGCAGACGATCGTTGCGACCGCGAAGGACATGCACGTCACGTTGAAGGCGTCGCACGCGGAGCTGATCAAGACGCGCGACAGCCTCGCCGAGATCAAGACCGAGTTGGCCGAGAGCCGCAAGCTGCTGGGCCAGGACGCCCTCACCGGCACCGAGAACCGCAGGGCCATGGATGCGATCCTGACGCGAGCGCTGGCCCACGCGCGAAGGGAGAGCGAACCGCTGTCCGTGGCGATGGTCGACCTCGACCACTTCAAGCTCATCAACGACACCTATGGGCATGCCGCCGGCGACGCGGCGCTGGTGCATCTGACGCGTCTCGCCAAGTCGATGCTGCGCGGGCACGACGCCTTCATACGCTACGGCGGCGAGGAGTTCGTGCTGGTGCTGCCGGAGACGGCGCTGGAGGGGGCGGTGTACGTCGCCGGGCGGCTGCGGGCGTTGCTGCACAAGACGCCGCTGGTCTACGCGGGCAAGAGCATCGCGATGGCCTTCAGTGCCGGCGTGGCGACCCTGAAGGACGAGGACACCGAGGGCTCGTTGCTGCGTCGAGCCGACGCGGCGCTCTACGACGCCAAGCGCGGTGGCCGCGATCGCGTGATCGCCGGACAATAGGGGCACGGCCGGTCGAGCCGCCCGGGTAGCGGCGGGGCGCGTGTCGGCCGGGTCGCAGCAGACCGCGTGTCGACTTCGCACCCACGTCGCTTGATCCGATCAGCGGGTGTAGGTG
>CALMOR010000026.1:0-9364 GCA_937872165.1 uncultured Burkholderiales bacterium
GGATAGAGGACTGCATGAAACTGATTTCGGCGATCATCAAACCGTTCAAGCTTGATGAGGTGCGCGAGGCGCTCTCGGCCATCGGGGTGCAGGGCATCACCGTCACCGAGGTCAAGGGCTTCGGGCGGCAGAAGGGCCATACCGAGCTCTATCGCGGCGCCGAATACGTCGTCGACTTCCTGCCGAAGGTGAAGATCGAGGCGGCCGTGTCGGAAGAGCTCGTCGAGCGGGCCATCGAGGCGATCGAGACGTCGGCCCGCACCGGCAAGATCGGCGACGGCAAGGTCTTCGTCTACGACCTCGAACAGGTCGTCCGCATCCGCACCGGCGAGACCGGCAAGGACGCCCTCTGATCACCGCGCTCAAGCATTCAATGCATCCAAGGGGAAGGTCGATGAAGAAGATCCTGCTGACCACGCTCGCGTGGCTGGTTCTCGCGGTACCCGTGGTCACGGCGGAAGCCGCGGACGCGACGAGCGGGCCGAAGGCCGAGGCGCCGGTGCTGCTCGCGCAGGCGCCGGTCACGACGGACAACCCCGGCACCGTACCGGTCGCCCCCGCGGGCGTGCCGCTGCCGGGCGCCGCGGCAGCAACACCGGACGCAGCCGCGGCAGCCGCCGCCCCCACGCCGAACAAGGGCGACATGGCGTGGATGATGACGTCCACCGCGCTGGTGCTGATGATGTCGGTTCCGGCGCTCGCGCTCTTCTACGGAGGCTTGGTCCGCAGCAAGAACATGCTGTCGGTGCTGATGCAGGTGTTCGTGGGCTTCTCGCTGATCACCGTGCTGTGGTGCGTGTACGGCTACACGCTCGCGTTCACCGAGGGCAACGCGTTCTTCGGCGGCTTCTCGCGGCTCTTCCTCAACGGCATGTTCAATTCGGCCGACGGCAGCTTCTCGATGGCGGCCACGTTCAGCAAGGGCACGCCGATGTACGAGCTCGTGTACGCCGCCTTCCAGGCGACGTTCGCGGCCATCACCTGCTGCCTGATCCTCGGCTCGCTGGTCGAGCGCGTGAAGTTCTCGGCCATCCTGCTCTTCCTCGTCCTCTGGTTCACGTTCAGCTACCTGCCGGTCGCGCACATGGTGTGGTTCTGGGCCGGCCCCGACAGCTATACCGCGGGCATGAACGAGGACGCCGTCAACAAGGTCAACGCGACCGCCGGCTACATCTGGCAGCTCGGCGCGCTCGACTTCGCGGGCGGCACGGTGGTGCACATCAACGCCGGCGTGTCGGGCCTCATCGGCGCGTTCTTCCTCGGCAAGCGTATCGGCCTCGGCCGCGAGTCGATGGCGCCGCACAGCCTGACGATGACGATGATCGGCGCGTCGCTGCTGTGGTTCGGCTGGTTCGGCTTCAACGCCGGATCGGCGCTGGAGGCCAACGGCTCGGCCGCGCTCGCGTTCATGAACACCTTCCTCGCGACCGCCTGCGCGGTGCTGTCCTGGACCTTCGCCGAGTGGATGTTCAAGGGCAAGCCGTCGATGCTCGGCGCGGCTTCCGGCGCGGTCGCCGGACTCGTCGCGATCACGCCGGCGGCCGGCAACGTCGGCGTCCCGGGCGCGTTCGCGATCGGGCTGATCGCCGGCGTGGTCTGCCTGTGGGGCGTCACCGGCCTGAAGAAGCTGATCGGCGCCGACGACTCGCTCGATGTCTTCGGCGTGCATGCGCTCGGCGGGATCCTCGGCGCGCTGCTGACCGGCGTCTTCAACTCGCCGTCGCTCGGCGGCCCGGGCTTCGTCACCGACTGGGTCACCGGCAAGACCGGCTACACCAGCATCGGCGAGCAGCTGCTGATCCAGGCCAAGGCCGTCGGCATCGTCGTCGTGTGGACCGCGGTGGTCTCGCTGGTCGCGTACTTCATCGTCAACCTCGTGATCGGGCTGCGCGTGTCCGAGGAAGAGGAGCGGGAAGGCCTCGACATCTCGTCGCACGGCGAGTCGGCCTACCACCCCTGATCGCCGCACGGCGACTCTTCGGGGAGAACCGGCGCCGCGAGCGCCGGTTTCTCTTTTGGGGGAACGCTCGTCCGACGGGCCCGCCTTGTCGCCGCGCGCCACGGACGCATCTAGGTCGCCTCCTGGTTTGCCCTTACAATCTGCGACCCGCCCGCCAGCGCGCTTCGCGTCACCTTGCTGCGACGCCTCCCCATGGTTCCTCATCTCGTCACCGCCCTGTCCGGCCCGCTGGCCGACCTCGAACAACGCATGCTCGACGCGACGCCTGCGATCGAACGCTGGTTCCGTCTCGAATGGCAGGAGCACACGCCGCCGTTCTACTGTTCGGTCGACCTGCGCAACGCCGGCTTCAAGATCGCGCCGGTCGATACCAACCTCTTCCCCGGCGGCTTCAACAATCTCGCGCCCGAGGTGATGCCGTTGGCGGTGCAGGCGGCGATGGCGGCGATCGACAAGATCTGTCCGGACGCCCGCAACCTGCTGCTGATCCCGGAGAACCACACCCGCAACAAGTTCTACCTGTCGAACGTGGCCCGCCTCGCGGCCATCCTGCGTCAGACCGGCCTCAACGTTCGGCTCGGATCGCTCAACCCCGACGTGACGCAGAGGACCACCATCGATCTCGACGCCGGCCAGACCTTCGACATCGAACCGCTGCAGCGCATCGGCACCAACGGCCGTCGCATCGGGTTGACCGACTTCGATCCGTGCGCCGTGCTGCTCAACAACGACCTGTCGGCCGGCATTCCCGAGGTACTGAAGAACCTCAACGAACAGTTCGTGCTGCCGCCGCTGCATGCGGGTTGGGCGGTGCGCCGCAAGACCCACCATTTCGCCGCCTACGACGACGTCGCGAAGCGCTTCGCGAAACTGCTCGACATCGATCCGTGGATGATCAATCCGTACTTCGAGCGATGTAGCGAGGTGCGCTTCGGCGACAGCGACAGCGAGGACTGTCTCGCCGGCCACGTCGAGACGCTGCTCGCGAAGATCCGCAAGAAGTACAAGGAGTACGGCATCACCGAAACGCCGTACGTGATCGTCAAGGCCGATGCAGGCACGTACGGCATGGGCGTCATGAGCGTCAAGGACCCGTCCGAGGTCCGCAACATGAACCGCAAGTCGCGCAACAAGATGAGCGTCGTCAAGGAAGGCCTCGAGGTGTCCGAGGTCATCGTGCAGGAAGGCGTGCACACCTTCGAACGCGTGCCGGTCGGCGAGAAGACCGAGCGCGAGGACGGCGTCGCGGGCACGATCGAGTCGGGCGTGGCCGAGCCGGTGGTCTACATGATCGACCGCTATGTCGTCGGCGGCTTCTATCGCGTGCACACCGGGCGCGGCAAGGACGAGAACCTCAACGCCCCCGGCATGCAGTTCGTGCCGCTGCCGTTCGCGTCGAGCTGCAACTTCCCCGATCCCGGCCAGCGTCCGCAGGCCGCGCCCAACCGCTTCTATGCGTACGGCGTGGTGGCGCGTCTCGCGCTGCTCGCCGCGTCGCTCGAACTCGAGCGCACCGACCCGGCCGCCGACGCGGCCTGATCGTCCGGGCGACGTCGACGAGTCGACGGCCGTCGACTCGAACCTCACGACATGCACATCGCCTTCATCGCGGACCCGCTGGCGTCGTTCCGCATCTACAAGGACTCGACCTTCGCGATGATGGTCGAGGCCGCTCGACGCGGCCACGCGCTCGCCTACATCGATGCGCGCGACATCGCGCGTTCGGCGTCCGACGTCGTCGAGGCCACCGCGTGGCCGCTCGAACTCACCGGCGACCCCGAGGCGTGGTACGCGCTCGGCGGTGCGCAGGTGATGCCGCTGTCGGCCTTCGATGCGGTGGTGATGCGCAAGGACCCGCCGTTCGACATGGAGTACGTGTACTCGACCTACCTGCTCGACCGTGCCGAGGCACAGGGCGCGCGCGTCTTCAACAGCGGTCGAGCGATCCGCGACCACAACGAGAAGTTGGCGATCGCCGAGTTCCCCGAACTGATCGCGCCGACGCTCGTCACGCGCGATGCCGCGCGGATCCGCGACTTCCACCGCGAGCACGGCGAGATCATTTTGAAGCCGCTCGACGGGATGGGCGGCATGGGCATCTTCCGCGTGCGCCCCGACGGCATGAACCTCGGGTCGATGATCGAGATGCTCGGCGGCAATGGCGAGCGGACCATCATGGCGCAGCGCTTCATCCCGCAGATCGACGCGGGCGACAAGCGCATCCTCGTCATCGACGGCGAGCCGGTGCCGTTCGCGCTGGCTCGCGTCCCGCAAGGCAACGAGGTGCGCGGCAACCTGGCTGCCGGCGGCCTCGGTCGCGCGCAGCCGCTGTCGGAGCGCGATCGCGAGATCGGACGCATCGTGGGCGCGAAGCTCGCGGGCCGCGGGCTGCTGTTGATCGGCGTGGACTCCATCGGCGACTACCTGACCGAGATCAACGTGACGAGCCCGACCTGCTTCGCGGAGATCCGCGAGGGCTCCGGCTTCGACGTCGCCGCGGTCTTCGTCGATGCGGTGGAACGCGCGGTGGTGCGGACGGCGAGTCCCGCATGATCGGCCTCGTCGTCATCGCCCATGCGCCGTTCGGAGCCGCGCTGTTCTCGTGCGGCGAGCATGTCTTCAGCTGTGCGCCGGAACGCTGCGTCGTGATCGACGTGCCGGCCGACGCCGACCCGGCTGCCGAACTCGAACGCGCGCGGCAGGCGGTGGCCGACCTCGACGAGGGCGACGGCGTGCTGGTCCTGACCGACATGTTCGGCGCCACGCCCGGCAACGTCGCCGCGCAGCTCTCGCAGGCCGGGCGCGTCGAGGTCGTGGCGGGCGTCAACCTGCCGATGCTCATGCGGGTGCTCTGCTATCGCAGGAAGGTCTCGATCGCGGACCTTCCCGGGATGGCCGTAGGCGGAGGGGCGTCGGGTATCATGAAAATCGCTTCGACCGCCCCGCACAATCAGAAGCCCTTCCCGCCAGACCCCAACTCGAACGACGGCTCGTCGACCTCCGATCAATAGAGGACGGGGCCGCACACGACGGACCGATGAGCGATGGCCCAGCGCGACTGCACGATCAGCAACAAGCTCGGGCTGCATGCGCGTGCGTCGGCCAAGCTCACGCAGCTCGCGTCGCAGTACCCGTGCGAGGTGTGGATGAGCCGCGCGGGTCGTCGCGTCAACGCCAAGAGCATCATGGGCGTGATGATGCTGGCCGCCGGCAAGGGCACCACCGTCACGATCGAGGCCATCGGCGACCAGGACGAGGCGGCCCTCGTCGCCATCGCGGCGCTGATCGACGACAAGTTCGGCGAAGGGCAATGAAGCTTCGACGCGGCGCGCCTCGCTGAGGAGTCGACGTGGCCTTCACGCTGCACGGCATTCCGGTCTCGCGCGGCATCGTCATCGGCCGCGTGCACCTGCTCGCCTCGGCGGCGCTCGAGGTTCCGCACTACCTGATGGTGGTCGGCGAGATCGAGGACGAGGTGTCGCGCCTCGACGAGGCGATCGCGACGGTCGTCAACGAGCTCTATCAACTGCAGTCCGAACTGCCGCCCAACGCCCCGGCCGAGTTCGCCGCGCTGGTCGACCTGCATCGCCTGATCCTGCAGGACCCGTTGCTGTCCGAGGAGCCCGGGCGCCTGATCCGCGAACGTCGCTACAACGCCGAGTGGGCACTGACCAATCAGCTCCAGGCCGTCGTCGAGCAGTTCGAGGAGATGGACAACGAGTACGTCGCGTCGCGGCGAGCCGACGTCGAGCAGGTCGTCGAACGCGTGTTGAAGGTCCTGACCGGCAGCGCCCATTCGCTGTCGACGGTCGCGGCCGAGGCCGAGGCCGAGGCGGCCGCCGCGAAGAAGAACGGCACGTTCGAGGACTTCGATCCGATGATCGTGATCGCGCACGACATCGCGCCGGCCGACATGCTGCAGTTCAAGAAGCACGTCTTCGCCGGCTTCGCGACCGACCTCGGCAGCCTGACGGCGCACACGGCCATCCTCGCGAAGAGCCTCGACATCCCGGCGGTGGTCGGGCTCGGGCAGGCGTCGCGCCTCCTCGAGCAGGACGAGTGCGTGATCGTCGACGGCGAGGCCGGCGTGCTGATCGTCGATCCGAGTCCGATCGTCCTCGACGAGTACCGGTTGCGCAAGCGCGACCTCGAGCTCGCCAACGAGAAGCTGAAGCGGCTCGCGCGCATGCAGACGCGGACGCTCGACGACGTGTCGATCGAACTGCACGCGAACATCGAACTGCCCGACGACTGCGAGTTCGCCAACGAGGTCGGTGCGACCGGCATCGGTCTCTATCGAACCGAGTTCCTCTTCATGACGCGCGACTCGTTGCCCGACGAGGACGAACAGTTCGAGGCCTATCGTCGCGTCGTCACGTCGATGACCGGCCGGCCGGTCACGATCCGCACGCTCGACATCGGCGCCGACAAGACGCCGAACGCGGCGCGCGCCGAGTTCGGGCCCGGCGTCTTCGACACCACCAACCCGGCGCTGGGCCTCCGCGCGATCCGCTTCTGCCTCGCCGAACCGCAGATGTTCCTCGTGCAGTTGCGCGCCATCCTCAGGGCCACCGCGTTCGGGCCGGTGAAGCTGCTGATCCCGATGATCGCGCACCCGCAGGAGGTCGATGCGGCCCTCGTGCTGATCGCCACCGCGAAGGGGCAGCTCGACGCGCGCGGCCTCGCGTACGACCGCGCGATGCCGGTGGGCGGGATGATCGAGATTCCGGCGGCCGCGCTCAGCCTCGGCATGTTCGCGAAGCGCCTCGACTTCTTCTCGATCGGTACCAACGACCTGATCCAGTACACGCTCGCGATCGACCGCACCGACAACGCGGTCGCGCATCTGTACGACCCGCTGCATCCGGCGGTGCTGCAACTGATCGCGCAGACCATCGCGTCGGCGACGCGGCTCGGCGTCCCGGTGTCGGTCTGCGGCGAGATGGCCGGCGACCCGATGCTCGCGCGGCTGCTCCTCGGTCTCGGGCTGCGGCAGTTCTCGATGCATCCGGCGCAGTTGCTCGCGGTCAAGTACGAGATCCTGCGCTCCGACGTCGTCGCCTGCGAAGCGCTCGCGAAGAAGATCGTCGCGGCCGGCGAGCCCGATCGCGTACGAGTGCTCGTCGACCGGCTGAGGGCCGCGTGACGGAAGGGCCGTCGACGACGTCCGCGCTCCCTCGCTTCGGCTTCGAGCCGACGGAGGTCGAATCGAGCGGCGTCACGGCCGCCGACGCCCGCCTCCTCGACGTCGTGCTCGACGAGGCCATCCTGCGGTGCGACGCGACGGGTCGCGTGCTCGAGGCGTTCGGGCCTCCGGCGTTGATGCCGGCACCGCCCGAAGGGATGCGTGGGCTGGGCATCGCGGACCTGTTCGAGCTGCCGCTCGCGATGCGCCAGGCGTGGCTCACCGCGCTCGACCGCGCGTTGACCGCGCAGCGCCCGCAGATCTGCGCGTACACGCTCGACACCGGCAACGGAGCGCGCGCGTTCGAGGCCCGCATGCTGCCGATGAAGACCGGATCGATCGCGATCGCGATCCGCGACGTGACCGAGCGCGACCTGCTGCGCCGGCGGGTCGAGCAGTACGCGGTCAGGGACGAGCTGACCGGACTCGGCAACCTGCGGTCGTTGCGCGACCGTCTCGACCGCTGGATGCGGCCCGGCTCCCGTTCGACGCGTGTCTCCCCGAAGCCGGTCGTGCTGCTGCTGATCGACCTCGACCGCTTCAAGCAGAGCAACGACCTGCACGGACGTTCGATCGGCGACAGCCTGCTGCGCCTCGCGGCACAGCGCATCCGTCGCGAGACGCTGCGCGAGCTGCGGGGACGCGCGTTCGACATCCGGGACGCGGCCAGTCCCAGCGTCGTCGACGAACGCGACGACCCGGAGATCGACTCGACGCTCGCCGTCGTGCGCATCGGCGGCGACCAGTTCGCGGTCGCCTGGCGGCTGGCGGATCGCAGCGAAGAGGCCGACCGGGTCGCGGCACGCGGCGACCTGCTCGCCGACCGGTTGATCGCGGCCCTCGGCGTGCCGACGCGGATCGCGTCGCAGAGCCTCTTCGTGCGCGCCAGCATCGGCAGTGCGGTCTTCCCCGCGGATGCGGACGACCCGGCGGCGCTGTTCTCGCTGGCCGAGGCCGCCCTCAGACGCGCGAAACTCGCCGGACGCAATCAGGCCCGGCGCCACGGCGACGACGATGCGTCGGCGCGGTCGAGCCTGCTGCCGCCGGGCAGCGAGGACGCCTTGCGCTCGGCGATCGCGAGCGACCAGTTCCGGCTCGTCTACCAGCCCAAGTTCGAGCTCGCGTCGTCGTTGTCGACCCTGTCCCTGTCGGCGGACGGCGACGATGCCGCGACGCTCGCGCCCGGCGCCATCGTCGCGGTCGAAGCGCTGGTGCGCTGGCACACGCCCGACGGGACCCTGCTGATCCCGCAGGAGTTCATCCCGCTCGCGGAGACGTCGGGGATGATCCGGCCGCTCGGCGACTGGGTGCTTCGGACGGCGCTGGCCGAGGTCGCGCGCTTCGCGGAGCAGGGCGCGGCGCGGGTCGGCGTGACGGTCAACGTCTCGCTGCTGCAGCTTCACGATCGCAATTTCGTGCAGACCGTCGAAAGTGCGTTGAAGGAGACCGGCTTCGCGGCGAACGAGCTGACCATCGAGATCGCGGAGACGGCCTTCCTCGAAGACATCCGTCTCGTCGCGGATGCGGTGGCCGAACTGTCGGCGATGGGCGTCCGGCTCGCGATCGACCATTTCGGCGTCGGCACCGCGGGGCTCGTCGCGCTGAAGTCGCTGCCGGTCGACGAGATCAAGATCGATCGCAGCTTCATCGCGGGCGCGGCGATCGACGCGTTCGACGCGACCATCGTCGCGGGCCTGATCGAGATGGCGCACGACCTCGGCAAGACGGTGACGGCCGAGGGCGTCGAGCGCGTCGACCAGATCGCGTCGCTCGGCCTCATGCGTTGCGACGCGATCCAGGGCTACTTCGTCGGCGAGCCGATGACCGCGCCCGAGCTCGTCGCGGCGACCGATCTCTGGCGGAAGACGCCGCGGGCCGCGCGCTGACGCGGACCTCCACGCGATGCGAGTCCTGCTCGTCGAAGACGACGCGATGATCGGCGCCTCGGTCCGCGCGGGCCTGCGCCACGACGGCTTCGCGATCGACTGGGTCACGGACGGACAGGGGGCGGACAACGCATTGTCCATACGCCAAGGGCTCGAAGCCTACGACCTCGTGCTGCTCGACCTGGGCCTGCCGAAGAAAGGCGGGCTCGACGTGCTGCGCGGCCTGCGGGCCCGCGGCAGCGACGTGCCGGTGCTGATCATGACCGCCCGCGACGCGGTCTCCGATCGGATCGCGGGGCTGGACGCGGGAGCCGACGACTATCTCGTCAAGCC
>CALMOR010000026.1:9374-11749 GCA_937872165.1 uncultured Burkholderiales bacterium
TGTCGGCGCGCGAGTTCGCGGTGCTCGAGGCGCTGCTCGAACGACCGGGCGCCGTGTTGTCGCGCACGCAACTCGAGGACAAGCTGTACGGATGGGACGAGGAGCCGGGCAGCAACACGATCGAGGTATATGTTCACGGGCTGCGCAAGAAGCTCGGGGCCGACCTCATCCGCAACGTGCGCGGCGTCGGCTACACGATCGGCAGCCGATGAGCGCGCTGGACGCCGCGTGACGGTCCTCGCCCGACTCTTCCCCGCGCACCGTTCGATCCAGCGTCGCCTGCTGCTCTCGATGATCGCGGTCCTCGCGGCCGGCATCGCGCTGACGGGCGGCATCGTCTATCGGCAGGCCCGCGACGAAGCCAATGCGCTGTTCGACCTGCAGCTGCAACAGCTCGCGCAGGCGCTGCCGGTGCGCGCCTACGGGGCCCTGGCGCCGCAGGCCCCCGGCGCGCCGCAGCCCGGACAGGACGTGGTGATCCGCATCTGGAATCGCTTCGGCGTCTTCATCTACAGCTCGCACCCGGACGTGCAGCTGCCGACCAGCGCGCAGATCGGCCTGACGACGATCGGCACCGCGCGCGGCGACTGGCGCGTCTTCGCGACGCTGGTCGACGACAACGTGCTGCTCGAGGTCGCGCAGCCGATGCGCGTACGCAGCGCGCTCGCGGCACAGGTGGCGTTCCGCACCGTGCTGCCGCTGCTGATCCTGCTGCCGATCCTCGCGGGACTGCTGTGGTGGGTCGTCGGCCACGGCCTCGCGCCGCTGCGCAGGGTCGCGACCGAGGTCGAGGCACGCAAGCCCGACGCGCTCGAGCGACTGTCCGAGGACGCGTTGCCCGACGAGGTCGCGCCGCTGGTCGCGTCGCTCAATCGCCTGCTCGCCGATCTCGCGGCGGCACGCGACGCGCAGCGCGCGTTCATCGCCGACGCCGCCCACGAGTTGCGCACGCCGTTGACGGCATTGCAATTGCAGTTGCAGGTAGTCGAACGCGCCGACGACGCCGCGGACCGCAGGGCCGCGCTCGCAGCGTTGCGCGAAGGGCTGAACCGCGCGACGCGGCTGGTGCAGCAGCTGCTCGCGCTCGCCCGCGCGGAGCCGGATGCACCGCGCTCCCCGGCGTCGGCCGGGACGTCGACGGGACCCTCCGTTCCGGCCGCGATCCCGATGGCCGGGCCCACGGCCACCGTGCTGCTCGAGCCGCTCGTCCGCGAGGCCGTGGGTCTGCACGCGCAGCTCGCGGACGATCGGCGCGTCGAGCTCGGGGTCGACGCGGGGAGCGCCGCCGACGAAGCCGGGCCGCTCGCGGTCGACGGCGACCGCGACGCCCTCTTCACGCTGGTGGGCAACCTGATCGACAACGCGTTGCGCTACACGCCTGCAGGCGGGCGGGTGGACGTCTCGGTCGCGCGCGTGCGGGGCGACGTCGTGCTGTCGGTATGCGACGACGGGCCGGGCGTGTCGCCGGCCGAGCGCGAGCGCGTCTTCGACCGCTTCCATCGCGGCGAGGCCGCCAGGGCGGCCGGCGACACCCGCGGCAGCGGCCTCGGCCTCGCGATCGTCAAGCGCATCGCGGACCGGCACGGCGCTCGCGTCGAACTCGGCGCCGGCTTCGGCGGCAAGGGGCTCTCGGTCCTGGTCGTCTTCGCGGTCGCGGTTCCTTAAGCGTCGCTTAAGTTTGGGCTCCTAGACTCCGGCCAGTCCCGCGATCGGCCGGGCCGTTCGCCCACACGACGATCGCAACCACTTTCCGGGAGTACATCGATGCAATTGAACCGCATGGTCAGGAACCTCGTCCTCGCCGGCGTCCTCGGTGGCGCCGGCTTCGCGCTCGCGAAGTACGAAGCGCCGATCCTCGAACCGGCCCGCGCCGCGGTCGAGACGCCGAGCCCGCAACCGGTCGTGCCGGTCGCGTCGGCCAGCCAGCAGATCGCGACGCCGCAGGTCGCGTTGCCCAACTTCACCGGCCTCGTGCAGCGCTACGGCCCGGCCGTCGTCAACATCACGGTCACGCAGCGCGCGACCCGGAGCGGCTTCAACCTGCGACGTCAGCAGGTGCAGCCGAACGACGACGACGACCAGGACGATCCGTTCAGCCAGTTCTTCCACGGCCTGCCGTTCGGCCCGAACGGCCCGCAGATGCCGCGCGGCAACGGCGGCATCATCCAGCGCGGCCTCGGCTCGGGCTTCATCGTCAGTCCCGACGGCTACATCATGACCAACGCGCACGTCGTCGACGGCGCGACCGAGGTCACGGTCAAGTTGACCGACCGTCGCGAGTTCAAGGCCAGGGTCGTCGGCAGCGACAAGAAGAGCGACATCGCGGTCATCAAGATCGACGCGAGGAACCTGCCGGTGGTGTCGGTCGGCAGCGC
>CALMOR010000027.1 GCA_937872165.1 uncultured Burkholderiales bacterium
CGAACAGCAGCACTGCAACACGCTCGTGGGTGTCTAGAGAATCAGGGGCGATTCAACCGTCCGCTCGCGACCCTCCAATCGTCCGCCGGGTTTGCCTGGACTGACCGCTTTGCAGGGCGGATTCAACCGGTCAACGCAACAGATGCGCTGAACATCTCAGCGGGCGTCTGGAAGCCAAGCGTCTTGCGCGGCCTCCCGTTCAATCAGCTAAGGGCTTTATTAATCCACAGATGTGTTTTAAACTACATCTACGATGGATAACAACCGAATCAAACATGTGCGCATCTCACTGGGTGAGACCCAAGCGCAGTTCGGATCGCGCTTCGGTGTGAGTGGGATTGCCATCAGCCACTGGGAACTGGGGCGATCGAAACCCAACATGCAGCGGCTGCGGGCGCTTGCGGAACTTAGCATCGTTGCGGAAGGCTCTATCCCACAGCGAGTCCCCTTCCGCGCCATTCAGTACCTCGGCAGCAAGCAACGCTTGGCGGCGTCGATCGCCGAGGTGATCGGAGAGTCGGTCGGAGAAGGTCTCAGGGTTGGAGATCTATTCTCCGGAACTGCTGTTGTCAGCAGCGTGCTCGCCAAGACGCGCCCAGTCACCGCAGTCGACGTTCAGTCTTACTCGACCCTTATCGCGCAGGCCATCCTCACGTGCTCCGCCGCGGACTTTTCCGAGGTGCTATGCGGCTCGTTCTGGGACGAGGTCGCCGGGCAGGTTGCGGTACTGCAAAGAGCGGCGAAGAACCTTCTCGCCTTCGAAGAGGAGGCGCTCGACATGGCTGCCAACGGCGACGCCAAGCGGCTGATCGACATGATCGAACGCGGCTCGATCGCCGCGCACAGGCAGCGACCTGATGATATGTGCACGGGCGCACTGGCCAAGGCTCTAGTCCAGGCAGACCGGAAGCTGGTGGGCTCGGCGCTCGGGCCAGCCACGACGACCGCCCTGACGTACTTTGGCGGGCCGTATTTCAGCTACTCGCAGGCGATACGACTGGACGCCATCGGCGCGGTAGCTAGAGCGCGACTCAAGCGACCGATTGGTGCAGAGGCCGCCCTGCTGAGCACCGCAAGCGAGATCGTGAATACCGTGGGCAAACAGTTCGCGCAACCGGTGAAGCTTCGCAAGGCTGACGGCTCCGTCCAACCGCTCCTCCTGTCCCGGGCCATAGCAGATCGCAGGCGAAGCGTGGAGGCCTCGTTTTGTACGTGGGTGTCGCGTTGGGCCGACCGATGTGTCGATTCGTGCTATGAACATCGGATCGAATGTGACGACGTGCTCAATTTTCTAGAGCGGGACGACTCTTGCAGCGCTTACTACGCAGACCCTCCCTACACGATTGACCACTACTCGCGCTTCTATCACGTGTTGGAGACACTGGTCAAAAGAGATACGCCGATGCTCGATGAGATGAACAAGCTGGGGCGCAAGACCGTCATGCGCGGCGTCTATCGCACGGGCCGCTATCAATCCTCGTTCTGCATTCCATCGGAAGCACCCACAGCGTTCGAAAGACTGTTCACACTCGCGGCGCGCAGGCGCGTTCCGTTGATCCTTTCCTACTCGCCATTTGAGGAGGGTTCGGGTGCTCGCGCTCGGGTTTTGACCCTGGAAAGGTTGCTGCACTTGGGAGCGAAACACTACAAGAGGTGCGTTCCGATCGAAATCCTAGAGCACAGCCATCGCAAGCTGAACGCACGGCTGAACAACTTGCACATCCGCCCGGACGCCGAGCGGCTCTTCCTATTCGAGAACTGAGGCGGCCTCGTGGAGAAGTACCTCGGCAACAAGTCGTCACTGCTCCCGCTGATCGACGGATTCCTTCGGTCACGGGTTCCGACGGCCGGGAGCCTACTCGACCCGTTCGCCGGGACCACCAACGTCTCGCGCTACTTCAGGACGCGTGGTTGGAAAACCGCCGCGTGCGATGTCAGTCGGTTCAGCTATGTTCTAGCACGCAGCTACCTTGGAACGAATGAGTCGCCGCTATTCTCGGGAATCGGCCGCAAGAGCGCTCGAGAGTCTCAACGTCGCGTGCTACGTCGGGAGTTCGAACGGTCGACGGTCAAGATCGGCGCGCTTTACCTTCCCGACCAAGAGCCCGCCGAAGCATTTAATGCGCTCGAACCGCTTAGCACAGTCCTCGCCAATTTGCAGTCGATCGCGGAACTCAACCGAAAGCCCGGTCCCATCACCAGCTACTACACGAAGTGGGGCAAGAGATCAGCCTACACAAGTGTGAGGGGAACCGCCGGCCATCGCAACTACTTCTCCAAGTCGAACGCCCTGTTCCTCGATGGCGCGCTACAGACTATCCGGCAGTGGTTCATCAGCGGCGCCATCGATTCATCGGAAGTATTCCTTCTGCTGACGAGTGTCCTGGAGGAGGTGGTAATCACCGCGAACGTGAACGGGACATTTCACGACTTCAATCGCTATCGAATCTGGCCGAATGCCGAGCAGTCTTTCTTCTTGCGCGTTCCCTTGATCTCCTGCACCGACACGACAACCGCGATCGCCAACGCCGACGCAACGAGCGCGGCGGCCTCGTTCGGCAGGTACGATGTGTGCTATCTGGACCCACCCTACAACTTCCGCCAGTACTCGGCCTACTACCACTTCCTGAACTTCGTCGCTGCCTTCCCGTTTTTGCCGGACGTGGAGACCTATTTGGACGAGGTCACGCACGTGCGGGGCCAAAATCCCGAGGACGATTTCGCGAGCGACTTCTGCTACCGAGACAGGTTCGTCGGCGCACTGCGACGACTCATCGACAACGCGGACTGCGAACACGTGGTGCTGAGTTACTACGGCGGACGCAACCACTGGAATCATTGGGCGCGCGTGGACACGCCGACGGACGAGGGTCTGCACATCATCAATGCCGTCTTCGCCGACAAGACGCTATTTAAGGAATCCGAGGTTGTTTCCGCCCTCGACATCCGCAAGAACTACCAGAGCAGGGGTGGCGAGCAGAAGAGTCTCGTTAACGAGTACCTCTTTCATGGCGTCCGGCGAACACGTCGTCGCAACCCGCTTGATCAAACGCCATCGCTGCCTGCGAACGATCGCTTCGGACTCTCGGAGATCTTTCGGCCTGTCTTCATAGGGCCGCCCGAGCCGCATCGTCTGTTGGCGGCGGGATGAGGCCGGAACTGGCGCCACCCGGTGCGGGTCGTCTCTCAATCTCGTCGAGCAGACGACTGCCGGTCCTCTCTGCTGTACTCGGCGCATTGGGATAGGAAGCGAAGACGACCCGGGGTTCGATCCCCCACGCTTCGACCACCGGGAACTTCCGGGCACTCCCTTCGATGGCGGCTTCACCCAGGTGTTGCGGGCTCCACGCATCGTTGACCGGCAGAATAAAGAGCGAGCGGATAATCGACCACGCTGGCGCGGCGACGGCCTCGGCGTAGTAGATCTGCTTGACGATATCCGGCGCGCCCGGCTTGGACGCCACGAACGGGAAATAGTACTTCGCGTCGAAGATGAAGAGTCTGTTGCCCCGGGCAACGACGATGTCGGGCAGTTGTTTGACGTCCTCAACCACCTCCTCTGCGACGCGTACGTATCTCCATGTCGGGTGCCCAATCGCATCGGAGGGCTTGGTCAATCCGCCGAAAAGGACACGACATCCATCTTCCCAGACCGCGTAGAAGGCGGTTGTCCCGAAGATCAGGATCCGCCTGCCTGGGTTCGCCATCCGAGCGTCCAGAAGTTGCTCGAGAACCGTTAGAAGTCGCAAATTGTCGGACCGGAACTGAACAAGCTTTTCGGCGAGGATGCGCTTCAGTAGATAATGTTGCGCGCCCGGCGGAAGCGGCCACGCGTCTATCGAATGCCCGGTGGTGAGGGCGGCTGTGCGGAGCTCGTCGGAGATGGGAAGGCCGTACCGCTCGCTCAGGGCAGTCATTAGCCCGATTTGAAGCGTCGTGATCTCGTTGAACGCATCGTACCAATGCTCGGACTCGATGGCCGGATAGAGAACGGATCCTTGCACGACAAGAGGTGACTGTCGCGCGATGGTGCGGGCCCAATTCGGTCGCCCCCCAATCGAGCGCTTTTCCACTTGCTGGCGGTAAAAGCCGTGTAAGGCGAACCACTCACGCAGTGCAATTAGCGCGTCAAATTCACGCAGTACCTCCAGATCGCGAAACTCGGGAAATCGAAGCTCGTCCGTGAACGGAGAACGCTTGTCGCTCCTCGAGAAGTAGCCGCGCAAGACGGCGAGGGTCGCCGCAAGGTCGAAGCTCTCTGCACTGCTGTACTTGGGGCGCGCGTGCAGACAGCTGCTATTGAACACGACCATGCCGACGAATTCCAACGCGAGCAGACCGCCTCGTTGCGCGCGCAGCACCCCGGTGGCAAGTAGCGTGTCGAAATCGTCGCGTTCAACGCCGAGTCGCGAGCACCAGGCCGGCACCGACATCGCCGTGCCTTCCGGCACACTGAGAACTGTCATACAGGCGGAGTCTCGCCG
The DNA here is from genome assembly GCA_937872165.1 of uncultured Burkholderiales bacterium. GTDB lineage: Bacteria > Pseudomonadota > Gammaproteobacteria > Burkholderiales > Burkholderiaceae_D > CAHJXF01. Next base: position 4,485 of record CALMOR010000027.1, read on the forward strand.
GGAGCGGAATCAGCCGGAGCGTCGCCATGCACGATTCTGAGCCTCTGCAATCGGTCGTTGATGCTCAACGGAGAGCCGGCACCGGCTACCCACTGGGTCGCGACCTCCGAAAAGCTCTTGACGGAAAAGAGCTCATGTTGCCGGAACCGCAGGACGTCGTCCCATAGATACAGAAACAGCTTCTGCAGGACATCGCTGGCACTGGCTAGTTGCGCCGATGTCAAGAAGTACGGGCCGACAAGCTTGTCCTCGTGAATATTCAGCTCGATCAGCCGTTCGTTCACGACCGAGCGGAAATCATCCCAGTCGTAGATCTTGCCTCCGTACGTGATTTTGCGGTTAGCCTCGGCATAGTTGCAGGGGATGGAGTAACCCATGTATTGGTATGACCAGCGACGGCGAAACGCCGAATCGATCGGGTAGACACCCTGGTCTGCGCTGTTCATCGATGCCCACAGGTACAGGTTGGAAGGCAACCGGATTTCGTCGAGCGCAAGGCCCGTCGCGGCCCGAACGTGAGCCAGGAGCTCGACCGTTGGTGCGACAGGGTAGCGACTTTGACCCGATTCGTTGCGGTCGAGCAGTTGGAGAACATCTCCGAAGATCGCCGCCGGATTTCCGCGATTGAGCTCCTCGATCTGGACCACGACGTTCTCGTCGGGCTGGCTGAGCGCGTAGACGAGCGCCCTAATCATCGGCCCCGCGACGAATCTGTAGTCGATCATCGGTCTGCCCAGTTCGAACTCGCTCAGATCGAGTTCCACGAATCCAACTGGCTCCGCGCCCTCATAGACCGGCTGCGGTCGGTAGGCTCCGACGAAGTCGTAGTACGAGGTCTCGGGGTGGAACTGCGTACGAAAAACCCGCGCTCCGGATCCGGCGACCATTTCCTCTAAACGGTAACTCTTGCCGGAGCCGGGGCACCCGGAGATGATTACCTGGTGCGGATGGTCCAGCGGCTTTGCGCTCGGGGCAATCCCAATGCCCTGCGCACCGTCGCCGCTGCCGCCGGCGGATGTCAGACGCGAAGTCGCAACCGACGAGTTCACGCTGCGGCTCAATGCCAAGTTCCGGCTGAGTCGCGGAAAGTTGGCGCCGAGCTCGCTCTGTAACTTAGCAAACGCCCCAAGAAAGTTTCTGATCCGAAAGCGCACATCCGACTGATACTGGCTGGCAGCCTTCCTGTAAAGATCCGCGACTCCATCAATTGGAGCAGTCCCCGGCTCGAAGTCGGCGCGCAGGGTCTTAGCGTGCGCGGCATCGAACTCAGCGCGCTCAGCGTCCTTGAGGCGGAAGTACCTGGCAACCTCCCATCCGACCGAGTTGATCTTGAACAGCTGCAGGAGCTTGTCCTCATTCTCGAGCGTCGCACCCAACGCATCAATCGGTATGCACTCGATGAATGTCTGCGCATTGAACCAGGTTTCCCTAAACATGCCAGATACGTCCGGACCGTCGATCATCCTCTGCATCAAGGAGCGGATCATCGGGAGCTCCAATAACACTCCCTTGGCATTCCAGAATTCTGGGTCAAGCACCGCGCCGGCGGCCTCGGCTGCTGCGACTGCAGCTCTGAGTTCTTCGCCAGTCCTCGTCAATGTCGGCGCACTACGACTCCCTTCGGCCAACCCATTGTTCTTTAATGTATTGAAATAACGGGCCGCAGCCACGTCCGACCCAAGTGGCTTGCCTTCATGTACTTTCGCGAGCGAGCCGTACGTTTGGGCCAAGCCCTTCAGCTCCGAGGAGTACAGCGAAAGCGACAACAGCGCCGGGGTACGTCTGCGCGTAAGGTCAGGCCGAGGCTCCAGTACAAGACTCAGAATCTCCCGATCGATCTCCGACAAGACGGTCATCCCACCTCCTCCAGTTTCGATGAGCAGATTCTGCAGCAGCGCCGGCCCCGGCCCTCGCTATGCCGTCGCGTCCGCTCGCGCCGACGCAGGCGCTTGGTTCTGGCGTGACAAGGTTCTCTATGCATCGCCTGTTCACTCAACCATCGTCACAATACGGACGAAGGTGCGCGACGAAGTGAACCTCGACCACTTCATCGTCTCTCCTTCCCGCCCTCGCGGGCAGACCGAGAAGCCACCTCGTCTCTAGTCTTGAATTACTGGCGTTTCTGGGGAGACGTCAATCGGTTACTCCAGTTCGGCTACGGCAAGCAGTCAATCGCGCTGTTCCGCGGCTGATCGGCAATCAGCGTACCGTTCTAGGTGCATCAGACGCCTACCATGCCGCGAAGTAGCGTCAGCTCTTGGCCGCTAGCGGACTTTCGCTGTATGAGATCCAGCTGCGACAGTCAGTCTGAAGCGGTCGCTAGAGCGCGGCGTTGCAAGAACCGCTTCGGACAAAAGCGGACTCGAATCGCCGACCTGGAGAAGTACTGAACGCCTTGTGCGCCGGAAGGGCGATATGACGGGCGAACAGGTAGCGGAGGGTGAGGATAAGCTGCGCTAACGTACTGAAATCGCCGCAGCTTCCTTCTAGAACTAAGCTCTCAGCTCGGAGAGCAAGACTGTCTGGCGGAGAGACGGGGATTCGAACCCCGGGTAGGCTATGAACCTACACACGCTTTCCAGGCGTGCGACTTAAACCACTCATCCATCTCTCCGGGGCGCGGGAGTATATCAAGCGCTCTCCCGTGGATCACGGCGAACATGAGAAGGGCGCCTCGACGGCGCCCTTCGCCGCGCTCGCGTCCGCCTTACTTCAGGCTGACCTTGCTGTCGCCCTGGGCCATGTCGAGGTGACCCTGCAGCGTCGGCAAGGTCTTGCTGGCGAAGGCCTGCAACTCGGCGTCCCTGCCGGACTTGGCTTCCTTCTGGAAATCGGAAACCGTCGTCTTGTGGTCCGACACCATCTGCTTGATGTAGGCCTTGTCGAAGTCGGCGCCCGACAACTTCGCCAGCTTGTCGATACTGCCCTGGTGCGACTTGTCGAGCGTGCCGGGGGGCGTCACGCCCTTCGCGGTCGCGATCCTCGACAGCTCGTCGGCCGCCTTCGTGTGGTCGGCGATCATCTGCGCGCTGTAGTCCTTGACCGCCTGGCTCGTTCCCTTCTGCTGGGCGAGCTTGCTGGCCTGGATCTCGGTCATGCCGCCGATCGTCGCCTTCTCGACGAACGTGCGATCGGCGCTCTGGAGGTTGCCGCCGGTCGCGCTGGTCATCGGGTCGGCCGCCCGCGCGACGCCGGTGATCCCCAGTGCGGCGACAGCTGCCGCGATCAGAACGCGATGACGAAACGGGGACGGAAGGGAATGGGTCATGCGATTCTCCTGGGAGTGATGTTCGGTTGTCTGCACGATGCATTTTCGACGGTGCATGGCCCGGAGCCTTCGGACTGCGGCTGATCGGCGTGTCGATCCGCGCAGGCTGCGATCGTCGGACGGTGCGCGTCGTCCTTCCGTCAACCGCCGCCTACGCCGGTGTTGACCTTGCCGGTGCCGCCGCAGACCGGACAGTCGTTGCCCTCGGCATCGCGGCCTTCGCCGTTGCAATGCGGACAGACGTTTTCTCCGGTGCCCGGCGTGCCCTCGGGCGCGTCGTCGCCGGGCTTGATCGTCGGCTCGGGCTGCACGACGCTGGACTCGGATTCGGTCGACTCGGTGACGACGATCGAGTCCCCGGATGATGGATCGGTGGTGGACATGAACTTCCTTTCGGCTAGGCCGTCCCGGGGACGTATACCTGCCGTTCAGCAAGGCATGTGCCCGCGTCGATCGCGGCGAGGCATGGTCGGAAGCCCATCTGCCACATCTGCATCCAGCGGGCCCGAGCCGGTCGACCGGTTCGGGCCCTCGATGCAAAGCAGAACCGGGCGCAGGCTGCCGTCGCAGGGCTCGTCACGACGAGAGTCCCGTCGAAGCGGCGAAGGTGTCCGAACGGCACCGCGACGCCCGGGCCGGGTGCTGCCCTGGGCGTCGGCCGGCGCGAGGCGCCGGCTCGCCCCGGCCTACTTCGCTTCCTTCAACTGCTCGAGGATGGCCGGGTTCTCGAGCGTCGACACGTCCTGCGTGATCTCCTCGCCCTTCGCGAGCGAGCGCAGCAGCCGGCGCATGATCTTGCCCGAGCGGGTCTTCGGCAGGTTGTCGCCGAAGCGGATCTCCTTCGGCTTCGCGATCGAGCCGATCTCCTTGGCGACCCAGTCGCGCAGGTCCTTCGCGATCTTC
>CALMOR010000028.1 GCA_937872165.1 uncultured Burkholderiales bacterium
GATGCGAACCCGTCGCGCGCGGTCGGCGGCGAGTGCCCGTGGCAGAATCGTCGCCGCCGATCGCGGCCGCGCGACGGCGCATCCATCGAAGCCCGTCCACGCCGCGCGGCTCGTCCGACCCGAGAGAGACCATGAACGACGTATTCATCTGCGACGCCATCCGCACGCCGATCGGCCGCTACGGCGGCATGCTGTCTTCCGTCCGCACCGACGACCTCGGCGCGGTGCCGATCAGGGCGTTGATGGCTCGCACGCCGTCGCTCGACTGGACGCAGGTCGACGACGTCGTCTACGGCTGCGCCAACCAGGCGGGCGAGGACAACCGCAACGTGGCCCGCATGTCGGCGTTGCTGGCGGGGCTGCCGCTCGACGTGCCGGGCGCGACGCTCAACCGGCTGTGCGGCTCGGGAATGGATGCGGTCGGCACCGCGGCCCGTTCGATCGCGGCGGGCGACAACCGGCTGATGATCGCGGGCGGCGTCGAGTCGATGAGCCGCGCTCCGTTCGTGATGCCGAAGGCCGAGACCGCGTTCTCGCGGACCGCCACGGTGTTCGACACCACCATCGGCTGGCGCTTCGTCAACCGGCTGATGAAGGAACAGTACGGCGTCGATTCGATGCCCGAGACCGGCGAGAACGTCGCGACCGACTTCCGCATCGGCCGCGAGGACCAGGACCGCTTCGCGCTCGCGAGCCAGTCGAAGGCATCGCGGGCGCAGGCGGACGGCACGCTCGCCGAGGAGATCACGCCGGTCACCGTCTCGCAGAAGAAGGGCGACCCGCTGATGGTCGATCGCGACGAGCATCCGCGCGCGACCAGCCTCGAGGCGCTCGCGAAGCTGAAGGGCGTCGTAAGGGCCGACGGCACCGTCACCGCGGGCAACGCGTCGGGGGTCAACGACGGCGCGTGCGCGCTGCTGATCGCGCACGGCGACGCGGCGAAGACCCACGGGCTCGTGCCGAAGGCCCGCATCGTCGGCATGGCGACGGCCGGCGTTCCGCCGCGGATCATGGGCATCGGGCCCGCGCCGGCATCGAAGAAGCTGCTCGACCGCCTCGGCATGACGATCGACCGGATGGACGTGATCGAACTCAACGAGGCCTTCGCGAGCCAGGGCCTGGCGGTGCTGCGCGAGCTCGGCGTCGCCGACGACGATCCGCGCGTGAATCCCAACGGCGGCGCGATCGCGCTCGGCCATCCGCTCGGCATGAGCGGCGCCCGGCTCGTGACGACCGCGCTCTACCAGCTGCTTCGTTCGGGCGGCCGCTTCGCGCTGTGCACGATGTGCATCGGCGTCGGTCAGGGCATCGCGCTCGTGATCGAACGCGTGTAGGTACACCGATGCCGTCCTTCACCGCGGGCGACGTCCGGCTGAACTACCGCGTCGACGGCGACGACGCGGCGCCGCCGTTGCTGCTGTCCAACTCGCTCGGCACCGACCTGGAAATGTGGTCGCCGCAGATGGCGGTGCTCGCCGCGAACTTCCGCGTCGTGCGTTACGACACGCGCGGTCACGGCGCGTCGTCCGAACCCGAGGGCCCCTACGCGCTGGAGCAGCTCGGCGGCGACGTGCTGGCGCTGCTCGATCATCTCGGGATCGCACGCACGCACTTCTGCGGACTGTCGATGGGCGGGCTCACCGGGCTGTGGCTCGCGATCAACGCGCCGCAGCGCGTCGACCGCATGGTGCTCGCCAACACCGGCGCCAAGATCGGCAGCCCCGCGTCGTGGAACGCACGCATCGACTCGTTGCGCGAGGCTGGTCCCGACGGCCTGCCCGAGCCCGTCTGCGACGCCGTCGTCGAGCGCTGGTTCACGCCGCGCCATCGCACGATCGCCCCGGCCGCGGTCGCGTCCATCCGCCGCATGCTGACCGGGACCGGCACTGCCGGCTATGCGGCCAATTGCGTCGCGATCCGCGACGCCGACCTGCGTGCGCAGCTGATGCTGATCCGCGTACCGACGCTGGTGATCGCGGGCAGTCACGATCCGTCGACTCCGCCCGAACTCGGCCGCGAGATCGCGGTCGCGATCCCCGGAGCCCGCTACGTCGAGCTCGACGCGGCGCACCTGTCGAACATCGAACAGGCGGGCGCGTTCGATGCGGCGGTCCTGGACTTCGTCACCGATGGGCGCATCACCGAACCGAGCCGACGTGCCATCGGCGAGACCATGCGGCGCTCGGTCCTCGGCGACGCGCACGTCGATCGCAGCACGTCTCGACGCGACGCGTTCGACGGCGAGTTCATCGACTACATCACGCGCACGGCTTGGGGCGAGACCTGGACCCGGCCCGGCCTCGATCGTCGGACGCGCAGCCTGCTGACGATCGCGATGATGATCGCGCTGAACCGGCCCGACGAACTGCGCCTCCATCTGGACGCGGCCCGCAACAACGGCGCGACCCGTGAAGACCTGAAGGAAGTGCTGCTGCAGGCGGCGGTGTATTGCGGCGTGCCCGCGGCCAACGCGGCCTTCCATCTCGCTGCAGAGGTGTTCGCCCGCCAGGACGGGAAGGGCCCCGGCTGAGACCGCTGGCGCGTCGGGTATGCGCCCTTCGCGTCGCAGATCGAGCGAACGAGCCGTGCGGCCGACCGGACTGGGACGAAGGCCTACCGGTTTCCGGCGCCGTTCCCGGATGATGCAGGCACCCTCGCTCTCCACGGAGCGTGGGTCCCGCAATCAACGAAGGAATCCATGATGAAGAACGCTCTCGCGATCGCGCTGCTGTCCCTGACGTCGATCTCCGCGTATTCACAGGACGTCGGTGTCTCCATCGGCGTCCCCGGCTTCTACGGCCGCATCGAGATCGGCGACGGTTATCCGCAGCCGCAGGTCGTCAACCGCCAACCGGTCTACGTACAGCGCGGGCCGGAAGCGGCGCCGCCGGTGTACCTGCGCGTGCCCCCGGACCACCAGAGGAACTGGCGCCGTTACTGCGGGCAGTACGGTGCCTGCGGACAGCCGGTCTACTTCGTGCAGGACAACTGGTACCGCGACGTGTACAGCCCCCGCTATCGCGAGGTCCATGCCGACGGTCGCCGCCGTGACGACGGTCGAGGCACGGACGACCATCGTGGAGACGATCGCCGCGAAGACGACCGTCGCGGGGACCATCGCGGCGACGATCGTCACGACCACGACGGCCGCTGACCGGGAACGCGCGGCCGGCGATCAGCCCGCGGGTCGCGCGGCCGTCGTTCGCGGCGGCTCGGCTATCGCGCGGTGGCCGAGCATCCGCTCGACGTATCGCGCGAGGCTGTCGATCTCGAGATTGACGGGCGACCCGGCGACGAGATGCTTCAGTGTCGTCATCGCGACGGTATGCGGGATCAGGTTGATCGAGAAGTCGCAGCCGGTCTCGTGATCGTCGACCGCGTTGACGGTGAGACTGACGCCGTCGACCGCGATCGACCCTTTCAACGCGATGAAGCGGGCCAGCACGAGCGGCGCGCGGACGATCAGGGTCCACGACTCGCCGGTCGGCTCGAAGCGCTGCACGACGCCGGTGCCGTCGATGTGGCCGCTGACGAGATGGCCGTCGAGCCGGTCGCCGAAGCGCAGGGCCTTCTCGAGGTTGACCTCGCCGATGCGATCGAGGCCGGCGGTGCGATCGAGGCTCTCGCGCGAGACGTCGAAGTCCATCGTCGGCGCATCGAGCGCGACCACCGTCATGCACGCGCCCGCGATCGCGATGCTGTCGCCGATGCGCACGCCGTCGAGGTCGAGGCCACCCGCGTCGACCGTGAGCCGGACGCCCGCATGGCGATCGGTGGACTCGGGAACGATGCGGACGATGCGGCCGACGGCCGCGACGATGCCGGTGAACATGAGCGAGGAAGTGGTGAGGCGCGTCGTCAGCCGATGCGGGCGCGGATGCGGAGGTCGGGGCCGACGCGAAGGACGTCATGATAGGTCAGCGACACGCGCCGCTCCAGGTCGTCGAGCGCCGGCAGGTCGATCATCGGCCGACCCGGACCCAGCAGGCTCGGCGCGACATAGACCAGCAGCTCGTCGACGCGGCCCGTGCGCAGCAGCGACCCGTTGAGCTTGCCGCCGGCCTCGACATGCAGTTAGTTGACGACGCGTCGTGCGAGTTCGTCGATCAGTGCGACCAGGTCGACCTTGCCGGTCCCGTTCGACAGCACGAGCGTCTCGCAACCCGCACCGGCCAGCGCTGCCCGACGCTCGCGATCGTCGACCGCGCCGACGACGAGCAGCCGCCTGCCTTCGACGACGTTGCGCACGAGGCGCGCGTCGGTCGAGACCTCGAAGCGGCTGTCGACCAGCACGCGCCACGGCTGTCGCGGCGTGTCGACGTCGCGCACGTCGAGGCGCGGATCGTCCTCGCGCACCGTACCGATTCCGGTGAGCAGGGCCGACGCGCGGGCACGCCAGCGATGGCCGTCGAGCCGCGCCTCGGGACCGGTGATCCACTGGCTCCGTCCATTGGCGAGCGCCGACTGCCCGTCGAGGCTCGCAGCGAGTTTCATGCGCACCCACGGCCGCCCGCGCGTCATCCGCGAGACGAAGCCGACATTGAGTTCGCGGGCCGCCTCCGCGAGCGGGCCGATGTCGACGACGATGCCGGCCGATCGCAGCGCCGCGAAGCCCCGCCCCGCCACGAGCGGATACGGATCCTCCATCGCCGCGACCACGCGCGCGACGCCGGCGCCGATCAACGCGTCGACACAGGGAGGCGTCCGTCCGAAGTGGCTGCACGGTTCGAGCGTCACGTACGCGGTGGCCCCGCGCGCGTCGAGTCCCCGCTCGCGCGCATCGCGCAGCGCCTCGACCTCGGCATGGGCATGGCCGGGTGCCTGCGTCGCTCCTTCGCCGATCGCGAGGCCGTCCTTCACGAGCACGCAGCCGACCCGCGGGTTGGGATCGCTGCGATGGAGCGCGTCGTCGGCACGCCGCAATGCCTGATGCATCCACGAGAGGTCGAGCGCGTCGGAAGGCATGGCTTGTCGTGAAGGATCGCCGCGACGGCGCGGGAAACGAAGGGGATCGACATTGTCGCCGAAGGCTCGGGCCGCTCGAGCCGCCCGGATCGATGCGGCACTCAGTGGCACTCGGCGGCACTCACTGGCACTCGGCGGCACGAAGCGGCCGCAGCGACCGCAGCGCATTGAGCGCGAGAAGGCCTTCAGTCG
>CALMOR010000029.1:0-2099 GCA_937872165.1 uncultured Burkholderiales bacterium
GGCGCGGCCGTCGACCGGGAGCGTCACGCCCCCGGCGACGCGACCGCTGTCCTCGAAACCCGCGACGGGCCGGCCGATGCCGTCTCCGCTCCCGCTTCGCTGGCGCGCAGCAGCTCGATCTGGCGATCGAAACGTCCGGCGACACCGGCGAAGGCCGCCTGTTCGTTGCGGCCGATCGGCGGTGCTTCCGGCATCGACGCCGTCAGCGGATTGGTCGCATGGTCGGACACCCGGAATTCGTAGTGCAGGTGCGGCCCGGTCGCCCAGCCGGTCATCCCGACATAGCCGATCAGGCTTCCCTGTTCGATGCGCTGGCCGCGGGCGAGGCCGGATGCGAATCGCGACAGGTGTCCGTACAACGTCGAGTAGACGCCCTGGTGGTGGATGACGACGCAGTTTCCGTAACCGTTCTTGACACCGGCGAAATCGACGACGCCGTCCGCGGTCGTGCGGACCGGGGTGCCGATCGGAGCCGCGTAATCGATGCCGGTGTGCTGGCGCCAGACGTTCGCGATCGGGTGCAGGCGTCCGCCGAAGCCCGAACTGATCCGCGTGAATTCGAGCGGCGTCCGCAGGAAGGCGCGTCGCAGGCTCCGTCCGTCGAAGCCGTAGTAGTGACCGGCGATCGCCGCATCGGCCGTGGCCGGGCCGCCGTACCAGAGCGCCGAGTGCGGCTTGCCGCCGTTGACGAACTCGACCGCCAGGATGCGTCCGGCGCGCACGAACTCACCGCCTTGCCAATAGCTCTCGTAGACGACGCGGAAGCGGTCGCCCCGGCGCAGGTCGCGGTAGAAGTCGATGTCGCCCGAGAAGATCTCCGCGATCTGTGTCGCGATGCCGTCGGGCAGCCCCGCGGCGTCGGTCGCAGCGAACAGCGACGACGCGATCTCGCCGGAGCGCAGCTCGACGCGCCGCTCGTTGGCGAGACTCTCGTCGTGCGCCACCAGACGGTCGCCGTCGCGCTCGACCAGGAGCGAGCGGCCCCGTTGCACCGCGAGCGGATCGCTGCCGTCGGTCGCCGTGTGGAGGTAGCGCAGCGCGACCAGTTCGCCGTCGCTGTCGATGCGCGCCTGCAGGAGCCGGCCCGGCTTGAGCTGCTGCAGCGAACGCGCGGACGGCGACGTCCGCAGGAACTGTTCGGCTTCGCCGTCCGAGACGCCCAGTCGCGCCAGCAGCGAGCCGATGGTGTCGCCGCGGCGGATACGTTCCTCGCTGACGAACACGTCCGATCGATCGGCCAGCGCTTCGAGCTGGGCATGCATGTCGGGCGCCGCCAGGTCCTGGACCAGCCGGCGACTGGTCGGGAGCGGAGCATCGTCCGCGACGGCGAACGCGGTCACGGCCGCACCCAGCGACACCAGCGACGCCGCCATCAGCACCGCCAGCTTGTGGCGACGGACGAACGACGCGAGGGGAGCGTCGGCGGGCGGAAGGAAACGGAGCGGGGAAAGTTCTTGTTGCGAAGCGGAGGAGCGCACAGCAGCAGGCGAGGGATCGGCGTCGGCCATCGGATCGGGCGGGACTGGACCGTCCCACGAGTTGCAGTTACGGCCCGTGAGCCGGCGGATTCGGTGTTCCGCTGATAGCGTCCCACCCCGGAGTGCAAATTTCGTCTGAGCGGCGGAGTCTAGCACGCGGGACATCCGACAAGTCGGGCAGGGGACGATTCTGACGGGGTGATGACATCGGCGGACGAGCGCCGAGCGCGCCAAGCTAGAATCGGCAGCTTCGTTCCGCCCGCTCCCGTGCCCGACCTCGCTCCGCCCCCTCCGTCGTCCGTCCTCTCGTCCACCAGCGCCGCGGACGCGATGACCGTCGTCCTCCGCGGAGCGCACGAATTGCTCGTAGAGGCCGAGTTCGCTTCGAAGCTCGAACGGTCGCACCGGACCGGCGTACCGCTGCGCATCAAGCTCGGCCTCGATCCGACCGCGCCCGATCTCCACCTCGGGCACACGGTGGTGCTGACGAAGCTGCGTCAGCTCCAGGACCTCGGCCACGTCGTCATCTTCCTGATCGGCGACTTCACGTCGAAGATCGGCGATCCATCGGGGCCGAACGTGAACAGACCGCAGCAGAACCCCGAGAAACTACTGTACAAC
>CALMOR010000029.1:2109-12010 GCA_937872165.1 uncultured Burkholderiales bacterium
CGCCAGACCGCCGCTGACCCGCGAGCAGATCGAGGCCAACGCGCGGACCTACTTCGCGCAGGCGAGCCTGGTCCTCGATCCGGAGCGCACCGAGATCCGCTACAACAGCGAGTGGAGCGATCCGCTCGGTGCACGGGGAATGATCGAGCTCTCGGCGCGCTACACGGTGGCCCGCATCCTGGAGCGCGAGGACTTCACGAAGCGTCTGAAGAGCGGCACGCCGATCTCGGTCCACGAACTGCTCTATCCGTTGATGCAGGGCTACGACTCGGTCGCGTTGAAGAGCGACCTCGAGCTCGGCGGCACCGACCAGAAGTTCAACCTGCTGGTCGGCCGCGAACTGCAGCGCGACTACGGCATGGAGCCGCAGTGCATCCTGACGATGCCGCTGCTCGAAGGCCTCGACGGCATCGAGAAGATGTCGAAGTCGAAGAACAACTACGTCGCGCTGACCGACGCGCCGAACGACATGTTCGGCAAGCTGATGTCGATCTCGGACGACCTCATGTGGCGCTACTTCGAGCTGCTGTCGTTCCGCACGAAGGGCGAGATCGCGATCCTGCACGACGAGACGGAGGCCGGTCGAAATCCGCGCGACGCGAAGGTCCGGCTGGCCCAGGAGATCGTGGCCCGCTTCCACGACGCGCGCGCGGCGGACGATGCGCTCGTGGACTTCGAGCATCGCGCGCGCGGCGGCATCCCAGACGAGATGCCCGAGTATTCGTTGATCGGCGCGCCTCTCGCCATCGCGCAACTGTTGAAGCAGGCCGGACTCGTGCCGTCGACTTCCGAAGGGCTGCGCAACCTGGATCAGGGCGGCGTCCGGATAGACGGCGTCGCGATCGGCGATCGCGGTCTCAAGGTCCGGGCGGGTCGCTATGTGGTCCAGGTCGGCAAGCGCCGCTTCGCCCGCGTCACGTTGTCTTGAACGCGATCGATTCGATCGAACGGAAGGGAAGATGAAACTGCGCAGTGATTCGTTCGTCGATGGTGGCGACATCCCGGCGACCTTCGCCTTCGGCCGAGTGGACGTGCGCCGTCGGGTCGCGTTGTCGGACAACCGCAACCCGCACCTTGCCTGGGACGACGTACCCGACGGCACGCTGTCGTTCGCGTTGATCGTCCACGACTACGACGTGCCGGGAAAGGCCGACGACGTCAATCAGGAAGGCCGCACCGTCGCGGCCGACCTGCCGCGCATCGACTTCGTCCACTGGGTCCTGTTCGATCTGCCCGCCGAATCGCGTTCGATCGAAGCGGGCTCCTACTCGAGCGGCGTGACGTCGAACGGCAAGCCCGGCCCGATGATCGCGCACGCGCCGGTGCCCGGCGTCCTGCACGGTCTGAACGACTACACCCACTGGTTCGCGGACGACGCGCGCATGGCCGGCGACTACTACGGCTACGACGGTCCGTGCCCGCCGTGGAACGACAGCATCGATCATCACTACGTGTTCACCCTGTACGCGCTGTCGATCGATCGTCTCGTCGTCACCGGGCGCGTGACGGCCGAAGCGGTCAGGGCCGCGATGGTCGGCCAGGTCGTCGGCGTGGCGGCCATCACCGGTCTGTACTCGCTCAACCCCGAGATCGTCGACCGGCGTCGAGGCGGCACGGCCGCGTCGTGATCGACCTCGTCGCCGTCCGCCACGGCGAGACCGACTGGAACCGCATCCGGCGTCTGCAGGGTCACACCGATATCGCGCTCAACGCGACCGGCGTCGAGCAGGCCGCTCGTCTCGCGGCGGCGCTCGCCGGCGAGCCGATCCGTGCGATCCACTCGAGCGACCTGGCGCGAGCCATGGCGACCGCGCAGCCCATCGCCGCCGCGCTCGGCGTCCCCGTCGTCCGGGACGCGCGGCTGCGCGAACGGAACTACGGGATGTTCGAAGGCAAGACGTTCCCCGAGATCCTCGAGCACCATCCCGCCGAAGCCGCGCGTCTCGCGTCTCGCGACGCGGGCTGGCTCTTGCCGGGCGGCGAGAGCCAGCAGGCCTTCTTCGAACGCGTCGTGTCCGCGGTGACCGCGATCGCCGAGGAGGAAGAGCGGACCGGCTTCGCGCCGACCGTGCTGATCGTCGCGCATGGCGGCGTGCTCGACATGCTGTATCGCGCGGCCCACGGGCTCGCGCTCGATGCCGAGCGCCACTGCCGCATCCCCAATGCCGTGATCAATCGCCTGCGCTTCGACCGTGGTCGCTTCGCGGTCCGCGCTTGGGCCGAGGAGCCGTGAGGCGCGGAACGCCGTTCACGCGTCGGCGGGACTCGGCACGGGTGCCGCCGGCGGGTCGACGAACACGGTCGCATAGGTCGCGTAGACCGAGCAGTACATGCAGGTCAGCAGCAGCATGACGAACGGTGCCGCGACCAGCGCCGCGACGCTGCCGAGCCCGATCAGGCTCGTCACGATCGCCAGCGCGATCGACAGCAGCAGCCACACCGCGAGCCATGCGATGCCGTAGACCATGAACACGCCGAGGTTGCGCCACACCGCGACGAGGCTGAAGAAGAGCGCCTTGCCGGCCGACAGCCCGTGCCACGCGACCAGCATGGGGGCGTACCACATCAGGAGCGCTACCGGCAGGTAGGCGAGGGCCTGGACGAGACGCTCGATCGCTTCGTGGCGAATCGCTTCCTGCTGGGCCGGCGTCGGCGCCTCGCCGCTCGCGGCTTGCGCGGAGCCCGGCGTCGCGCCGGCGGGCGTGGACGGCGAAAGCGTCGAAGGGTCCGGCACGGGGTCGCCCCTGAACGCCGCGGTGCCGCTCGTGGCCAGAAGGATCAGCACGAGCGCGAGCATCTGCACGCAACCGAGGACGAGGAGGCGCGTCACGGTCGTGCGCCCCGCGCGGAACGGCGCGAACAGCAGCACCGGGTGGACCTGCAGGCCACTCGCGGCGACGCGACAGGCCTGCAGGAAGCCGACCGTCAGGGCCGGCGTCAGCATCGCGATCAGCAGGCTGCCGACCGCGGCGACGAAGTCGGCCGAGACCGAGGGCACAGCCGCGCCGATGCCTTGCGCGATCCAGCCGATGACGGCGCTCGAGCACAGCAGCAGCAACCAGTATGCGAAGAGCAGCGCGGCGAAGCTGAACGGCTGGGTGCGGAAGAGGCGCCAGCCCGCGACCACCCATCGCCATCCGAAGCCCGCGTCGAGCTTGAGCGCCTGCATGGTCAGGCTTCCGATCGCCGGTCGGGGCGGAGCGTGCGCGGGGCCGCGTCTTCGCGACGGCGACGAAGGATCCGTTGGAAGTGCCGGGGATCGTGCGGCGTGAGCAGCTCCGCGGGGCGTGGGCGATGCAGGTCGTCCAGTCGCGACAGCCAGAAGCGCAGCGCGGCGGCGCGCAGCGCGAGCGGAAGCGCGTCGCGTTCGGCCGCCATCAACGGTCGCTCGCTCTCGTAGGCTTCGACGAAGGCGTCGCGTCGCGGGTGGTCGAGCGCGCCGCTGTCCAGGTCGATGCACCAGTCGTTGATGCAGACCGCGACGTCGAACAGCCACGCGTCGTCGCCGGCGAAGTAGAAGTCGATGACGCCGCGCAGTTCGGGCTGCGACCCTTCGTCATCGACGAAGAGGACGTTGTCGCGGAACAGGTCGGCGTGGACGGCGCCGCGCGGCAACGCCCGCGTCGCATCGCGCCAGCACGCGGCCTGCGTGGCGATCTCGTCGTCGAGCAGGCTCGCCTGATCCGCGTCGAGGAAGTCGCGCACGCGTCGCGCCGCGTCGATCCACCAGTCGATGCCGCGCGGATTGGGCTGATGCATCGCGAAACGTCCACCCGCGCGATGCATGCGCGCGAGCATCGTGCCGAGCGCTGCGCAGTGCCGTGGCGTCGGTGCGAGGACCGATCGTCCGTCCAGGCGCGTGACCAGTGCCGCGGGCTTCCCGGCAAGCGTCGAGCAGAGCCCGCCGTCACGGTCCGGCATCGGTGCGGGGCAAGGCGTGCCGTGCCGGGCGAGGTGCTCCATCAACGACAGATAGAAGGCAAGCTCGTCCATCCGCAGACGCTCGAACACCGTGAGCACGAAGCGCTGCTCTCGCGGGCCGTCGCGTGTCGTGACGAAGAAATTGCTGTTCTCGATGCCGGCCGCGATGCCGTGCCACTCGACCAGGGTGCCGACGTCATGGCGAGCGAGCCATGCGACCAGCGCGTCCTCGTCGAGCGGCGTGTAGACCGCCATGGCGACGGGCGATCAGCGGATGCGGGCCGGTGCCGCAGCGAGGGATCGACGATGCACGAAGGAAAGCGCCGACGGGCTCAGAACTCGAGGATGGTCCACTGCGCCGGCTTGACGCCACCGTTGATCTCCGTCGCGTTCGTCATCGTGCCCTTGCCGTCCGGGTCGACCAGCAGATAGGGCTTGCCGAACTTCGGTGTCACGCGGATCGCATAGACGCGACCGCCGCGCGTCCTGAACTCCTCGACCTTGTTCTCGCCGTCCTGTCGGATCGTCACCTGCGTCGCGTCGACGTCGTCGGCCACCGCATCGGGCGACAGCTTCGGCGGAGGCGGCACATCGGGCAACGGTTCGAGCCGGGGCGGAGGGGGCGGGGCCTGCGCGGACGCGGAGGCCATCGCGATGGCGGCCACCGTCGACACGACGGACGAGAGGATAACGCGGGCGAAGGACGTCGACATGATCGTGGACCTCACAGGTACAGCATCTGTTCGAATTCCGACGACGTCGGCGCGATGCTGCGTCGTTCGTAGAACTCGAAGATCGTGTCGATCACCGCCTGCGCGTCGTCGACGACGGTCATCAGGTCCAGATCGTCGGGTCTTATCAGTCCGCGGGACAGCAGCTGTTCGCGGAACCAGTCGAGGAGCCCGGCCCAGAACGCGGAGCCCACCAGGACGATCGGCATCACGCGCGTCTTGCCGGTCTGGATCAGCGTCAATGCCTCGCTGAGTTCGTCCAGGGTTCCGAAGCCGCCCGGCATCACGACATAGGCCGACGCGTACTTGACGAACGCGACCTTACGCGAGAAGAAATGTCGGAACCGTAGGACGACGTCCTGATAGTCGTTGCCCTTCTGTTCGTGAGGCAGTTCGATGTTCAGTCCGACCGACGGCGCCTTGCCTTCGAAGGCGCCCTTGTTGGCCGCCTCCATCAGCCCGGGACCGCCGCCGGAGATGACCGCGAACCCCGAGTCGGCCAGCATGCGCGCGATCCGTTCGGTGAGAAGGTAGTCGGGCGTGCCTGCGGGAATGCGGGCCGATCCGAAGATGCTGACCGCGGGCCGGATGTCGGCGAGGCGCTCGGCCGCCTCGATGAACTCTGACATAATTCCCAGCACGTGCCACGACTCACGTGCCTTCATGGCCGGCGCCTTGCCGGTCGCAAATTCATTGCGCTGTCCGCGGTTCCACGTTCCGCGTCTCGTGCCGTCGAGTTCACGCAACGTGGGCACGACTTTCGGATCTTTCATATGGATTTGCTGTTGTTGGTGGACGGCTCGAGCTATCTCTACCGCGCCTTCCACGCGCTCCCCGATCTACGCAACAAGGCAGGGGAGCCGACCGGCGCCATCTACGGCATGGTGTCCATGCTGAGGCGCCTGAAGCAGGATATCGACGCGCAGTATAGCGCCGTGATTTTCGATGCCCCGGGCAAGACTTTCCGCGACGATTGGTACCCGCAATACAAGGCGACGCGCTCCGCGATGCCCGACGATCTGGCTCGTCAGATCGTGCCGATCCACGCGGTCGTCGCCGCGCTCGGCTGGCCCATCCTGATGATCGACGGCATCGAGGCCGACGACGTCATCGGCACGCTCGCCAAGCGCGCGACGGCCGACGGCCTGCGCACGCTCGTGTCCACCGGCGACAAGGATCTGGCGCAGCTCGTCGACGGACACGTGACGCTGATCAACACGATGAACCGGCCACCGATCTCCGGCTCCGCGTCGGGATGGCACGGGGCCGGCGAGGTCCTCGACGTCGACGGCGTGAAGGCCAAGTTCGGCGTCGCGCCGGACCGCATCGTCGACTACCTGACGCTGGTCGGCGATACCGTCGACAACGTGCCGGGGGTCGACAAGGTGGGACCGAAGACCGCGGCCAAGTGGCTCGCACAGTTCGGCTCGCTCGACACGATCGTCGAACGCAACGCCGAGATCAAGGGCGCGGTCGGCGACAACCTGCGCCGTGCGCTCGACTGGCTGCCGATGGGCCGCAGGCTCGTCACCGTCAAGACCGATTGCCCGCTCGAAGAGGTGCCCGACATCTGCACGACGCTGATCCCGCGCGACGAGGACCGCGACGCGTTGCTGGAGCTGTTCGATCGCTACGGCTTCAAGACCTGGCTGAAGGAGGTCTCGCAGGAGGACGCCGCGGTCGACGCGGCCGGAGAGACCGCCGACGAGAAGGCGAGCGGCGTCGTCGACGAGACGCTGCCCGCGGTGGTGCCGGGTGCCGACGTCGCGCGCGTCTACGAAACCATCCTGACCGAAGCGTCGTTCGACGAATGGTTCGCACGCATCGATGCGGCGACGCTGACCGCGTTCGATACCGAGACCACGTCGCTGGACCCGATGAAGGCGAAGCTCGTGGGCCTGTCCTTCTCGGTCGAGCCCGGCCACGCCGCGTATCTGCCGCTGACCCATCGCACGATGGATGCGGGGGCGCCGACGCAGTTGCCGTTCGACGCGACGATGGCGAAGTTGAAGCCGTGGCTCGAGGACGCCACGAAGAAGAAGGTCGGACAGAACCTCAAGTACGACACGCACGTGCTGGCCAATCACGGCATCGCGCTTGCCGGCATCGAGCACGACACGCTGCTGCAGTCCTACGTGTTCGAATCGCATCGCAATCACAGCCTCGAGGACCTCGCCCGACGTCACGTCGGCGTCGAGGACCTGGTCTCGTACGAGGACATCTGCGGCAAGGGCGCCAAGCAGATCGGCTTCGACGAAGTGGCGATCGACGTCGCCACGCAATACGGCGCCGAGGACGCGGATCTGACGCTGCGGGTCCATCGCGCGTTGTATCCGTCGCTCTCCGCGAACGCGTCGCTGGACGGGGTCTATCGGAGCATCGAGCTGCCGACCTCGATCGTGCTGCAGAAGGTCGAGCGCAACGGCGTGCGCGTCGACGCGGACCTGCTCGATCGCCAGGGTGCCGAGCTCGGCGCACGGATGGCCGAGCTCGAAGCGAAGGCCTACGAGCTGGCCGGACAGCCGTTCAACCTCGGGTCGCCGAAGCAGATCGGCGAACTGCTGTTCGACAAGCTGAAGCTGCCGGTCGCGCGCCGTACCGCGAGCGGCGCGCCGTCCACCGACGAGGACGTGCTGGTGAAGCTCGCGAACGACTATCCGCTGCCGAAGGTACTGCTCGACCATCGCGGCCTGTCGAAGCTGAAGAGCACGTACACCGACAAGCTGCCGAGGATGGTCAACCCGGCGACCGGCCGGGTGCACACCAACTACGCGCAGGCCGTCGCTGTGACCGGCCGCCTGGCCTCGAACGATCCGAACCTGCAGAACATCCCGGCGCGGACCGCCGAGGGGCGCCGCATCCGCGAGGCCTTCGTCGCACCCGAAGGATCGACCATCGTGTCGTCCGACTACTCGCAGATCGAGCTCAGGATCATGGCGCACATCTCCGGCGACGAGAGCCTGATCGACGCGTTCGCGCGCGGCGAGGACGTGCATCGACGCACCGCCGCCGAGGTGTTCGAGACCACGGCCGACGAGGTCACGAGCGAACAGCGCCGCTATGCGAAGGTCATCAACTTCGGTCTCATCTACGGGATGGGGGTCTTCGGCCTCGCGAGCAACCTCGGCATCGAGCGCGATGCCGCGAAGCTCTACATCGACCGCTACTTCATGCGCTATCCGGGTGTCGCGGCCTACATGCAGGAGACCCGCGCCGCGGCGAAGGAGAGGGGCTATGTCGAGACCGTCTTCGGCCGGCGGCTGTGGCTGTCCGAGATCAACAGTCCCAACGGACCGCGGCGCGCGGGCGCCGAGCGCGCGGCCATCAATGCGCCGATGCAGGGCACCGCGGCCGACCTCATCAAGCGCTCGATGATCGCGGTGCAGGACTGGATCGAACGCGACGGCCTCGGCACGCGGATGATCATGCAGGTCCACGACGAGCTGGTGCTCGAGGTGCCCGACGAAGAACTCGCCGTCGTCAGGGACCAGGTGCCGAAGCTGATGGCGTCGGTCGCGGATCTCAAGGTTCCGCTCGAGGTCGAGCTCGGGACCGGAAGGAACTGGGATGAGGCGCACTGATCCGTCGCGGGACGATGCGGAGTCGTCCGGGCGGGACGAGGTCGTCACTGCCCGACGCGAGACGACGGAGAGCCTGCCTGCGAACACGACGAGCGGGATGCGCGAGCCCGTCGCGATCGCCGCGAGAACGCCGACGACGACCTTCGACCCGCCGTTCGACGCCCCGTCCGACGCGGTGTCCCTGCTTCGCTCGCGCGGCTTCGCGGTGCTCGATGCGAACGGGACGGCGTCGCTGCTCGATGCCCCGCTCGCCGGGTTCGATGCGTTGCGCGATGCGTGGGACGGCCTGCCACCCGATCGTTACCTGAAGGACGGGGGTACCTATCGCACGCGTCGCCATTCGTGCTTCGTCGCCGATCGCGCGCGGGTCGTGCAGTCGCCGCCTCGCGCGCACTGGCAGCCGGTCGAGTACAACGCGTTGCACGGCGGGATGGAACGCTGGTTCGAACCGGTCGATCCGCGCATCGTCTCGGCGCCCGCGTGGTCAAGGCTGATCCGTGGCCTCGCCGACGTCTGCAGCGCGGTCCGGCCGGTCGAACGCTGGTCGATCGAGGCCCATCAGTTCCGGATCGACACCGCGGGCGGCATCGGCCGGCCCACGCCGGAAGGCGCGCATCGCGACGGCGTCGACTTCGTCGCGGTGCTGCTGGTCGCGCGACGCGGCGTCAAGGGCGGCGAGACCCGCATCTTCGCGGCCGACGGACCCGACGGTCAGCGCTTCACGATGACCGAGCCGTGGACCATGCTGCTGCTCGACGATGCGCGGATGATCCACGAGACGACGCCGATCCAGCCGCTCGACGGCGCGGCGGACGAGAAGGGCATCCGGGACACGCTGGTCGTGACGCTGCGGGCCGGCGGCTTCCAGGGCGATGCGACGCCGTCGTGACGCATCGCTCGTGCCTCAGGTCTTGTCGCCGGGCGAATGGAAGCCGGGCTTGCCGAGTTGTTCGCGCTGTTGCGGCACGCGTCGCAGGCGCGAGACGTCGTAGCCCTGCTCGTCGAGATGGCCGAGCATCTCCCGGTACTTCGCTTCGGTGACGTACGGCGTGCGCGCGAGGATCCACGCGAGGCTCTTGTCCGGGTAGCCGAGGACCGTGGTCTGGTACATCGGGTCGACGTAGAGCGTGAGCTGGCTGACCGAGATCGGCCAGAAGATGCGCACGCGCCAGTGCGCGTTGCCGGTGTCGGGCAAGACGGTGTCGACGAACTCGCGTCGCGTCTCGGGCGCGTCGAAGCCGCCCTTGCGGCCGATGTAGGCGTCGGCGATCCTGCCGTCGTCGCGCAGCTTCCATTCGGCCTGGCCGGCGACATAGTCCTTCTCGCCGGAGTACGGCACGTTGGCGATGACGTACCAGTGGCCCATGTAGCGCGGCAGGTCGAGCTTCGCGAGCACCTGTCGCTGCGCCGCTCGCGGGTTGGGATTGACCGGGGTGCTCGAACAGGCCGCGAGCAGGCACGACGCCGCGAGCACGACCAGCGCGCTGCGAACGGAACGAACGAAGGCGGTTGTCGCAGGCATGGTCGGTCCTCGGAGTCGGTGAAGGGACGTTCAGCCGATCAGGCCCGCGCCGCCCGCGGCTGCCCCGACGACGATGAGCCACAACAGGTTGATCTTCGTGCGCAGCATGATCGCGAGCGTCGCCGCGACCACGATCGATTCGCGCC
>CALMOR010000029.1:12020-18163 GCA_937872165.1 uncultured Burkholderiales bacterium
ACCCGGCGCCGGTGGAAAGGAACAGGACCCAGACGCCGGCCAGCAGCAGTCCGACCGAGACCGGGGCCAGTCCGTTCCGCACCGCGCGGCCGAAGCGGCCGACCTCGCCGGCCTTGCGGCTCGACACGCGCGTCGCGACGAAGGTCAGCAGCGCCGGCGGCACGATCACCGCCGTGGTCGCCGCGATCGCGCCGAGCCAGCCGGCCACCTGCCAGCCCACCAGCGTGACGAACAACATGTTCGGTCCCGGCGCGGCCTGCGCGATCGAGTACGCGGCCGCGAACTGCTCGGTTGTGATCCAGCGGTGGACGTCGACCACGTAGCGATGGATGTCGGGCGCGAGCATGATGACGCCGCCACCGACGGCCGCGAACGACAGCAGCGCGAGATGGGTCGTCAGGAGCCACAGCGGACTCTGGTCGAGGTCGGACTCCGTCATCGATCGGTCCACCACGACAGGGCGACCGCGACCGGCGCGAGGCCCGCGACCACCGCCGCGAGCGGCCAGCGCAGCAGGCCGACGCCCGCGAAGCCGAGCGCGCACAACACGATCTGCGCGACGCGCTTCGCATCGAGATACGAGGCCGGCTTCGTGCGCGTCGCGTCGTCGTCGGCCGACAGCGCTTCGCGGCGGAAGAGGTTCATGCCCATCTTCACCGCGGTCGTGAGGATCAGTCCGATCGCCACCGCGGACATGCCGGCCAGCGCATGACGGATGCCGGAGAGCCCGCCGTAGCGCTGCCACGCGATGCCGAGCGCGACGACGATGCACGACGGGCCGAGCACCATGCCGGCGAGCGCCGCGCACGCGCCCGCGAAGCCCGCATGGCGTTGCCCGATCATCACCGACAGGTTGCAGATGGTCGGACCCGGCATGACCTGCGCGATCGCGAGCAGCCCCGCGAACTCGCGAGCCTCGAGCCAGCGCCGCTTCTCGACCAGTGCACGATAGGCGAACGGCAGGACGCCGCCGAAGCCGGACAGCGCGAGGTTCGAGAACGCGACGAAGAGCTGCATCGGTCCGATGGTCTCCGTCGGGCGCATCGCGTCGCCGGTCGCTGCGGTCCTCGGGGAATCGTCCACGGTCGTCGAGCACGGTCGTTGGTCGAGGCGAAGCTCGACGGGGACGGCGATTACAGCACACGGGCGCGCCCGGGCCGGTCGCGTTCCTGCTTCCCTTACACTTGCGCCGCCGTCCACCATCGGCCCCATCAAAGGAGACATGCATGAGCCTCATCGAACAGGAAATGGCGAGCCAGTTGCCGCGGATGTCGCTGACCCGTCGCGGTTTCGTCGTCACGGCGCTGGGCTCGGGCTTCGCCGCAGCGGTGATGCCGGTCGGCGCGCAGACCATCGCCACCGATGCGAACGGGCTCGATGCGGGTGAAGTGAAGATCCCCGTCGCCGACGGCATGATGCCGGCCTATCGCGCGCAGCCCGCCGGCAGGTCGAACCTGCCGACGGTGATCGTGATCCAGGAGGTCTTCGGCGTCCACGAGCACATCAAGGACCTGTGCCGTCGTCTCGCGAAGCAGGGCTATCTCGCGGTCGCGCCGGAGCTGTATGCGCGCCAGGGCGATCCTTCGAAGTACCCGACCATTCCCGAACTGATCAGCAACGTCGTCTCGAAGGTGCCGGACGCGCAGGTCACGGGCGACCTCGACGCGACCGTCGCATGGGCCGCGAAGAACAGCGGCAACGCCGACAAGGTGGCCGCCACCGGCTTCTGCTGGGGCGGTCGCCAGACCTGGCTCTTCGCCGAGCACAGCACGAAGCTGAAGGCCGCGGTCGCGTGGTACGGACCGCTCGCGGGCAAGCCTACGGATCTGCAACCGAAGAGCGTGATCGACGGCGCGGGCCAGCTGAAGGCGCCGGTGCTCGGCCTCTACGGCGGCAAGGACCAGGGCATCACCGAAGAGTCCCGCAACCAGATGATCGACGCGCTGAAGTCGGCGCCGGCCGTCGCGAAGGACTCGTCGATCCACGTCTATCCGGACGCGCCGCACGGCTTCAACGCCGACTATCGACCGAGCTATGTCAAGGCCGACGCCGAGGACGGATGGGCGAAGATGCTGGCCTTCTTCAAGGCGCACGGCGTCGCCTGAGCCCTTCGACGCGCCGGACCCGTCGCGCCGCGGGATCGAGGCGCGACCGAACGTCCGGCGTGCCGCGCTCCCGGCGGCTCGCCGCGCGCCGCTCCCACTGATCCGATCCCATCGATCCGATGCCGGTCACGCAGACCATCCTCGCGACGCTCGCGGCGACCTTCTCGGTGGCCGCGATCAGCATCGCGCTCGCGGCCTGGCTCTCGTTCCGCCTGCTCGGCCGCTTCGTCAACCGGATGGTCAGCTTCTCGATCGGCGTGCTGCTCGCGACCGCGTTCCTGCATCTCGTCCCCGAGGCCTTCGAGTCGTCGGTACCACGACGCGAACTCTGCGCGGTGATGCTGATCGGCCTCTTCGGCTTCTTCTTCCTCGAGAAGATCGCGGTCTATCGGCACAGCCATCACTTCGAAGGGGACGGCCATCATCACGCGCATGGTCACGACGCACACGAAGCGGGGCGGGGCGGCGTCTTCGTGCTGGTCGGCAGCGCCGTCCACAACTTCTCCGACGGCATCGTCATCGCCGGTGCCTTCCTCGCGAGCCCGTGGGTCGGCGTCGCCGCGACGCTGTCGATCCTCGCGCACGAGGTGCCGCACAAGGTCGGCGACTTCATCGTGCTGATCAACGCGCACGTGCCGAAGCGTAAGGCGATCGTCTACGCATCGCTGTCGAGTTCGTCGATCGCGATCGGCGGGCTCGTCGGACTCGTCTTCCTCGAACGGATGAACGTGCTGATCCCGTACGTGCTCGTGGTGGCGGCGGCCAACTTCCTCTACATCTCGCTGTCGGATCTCGTGCCGCAGATGCATCGCATCGACCCGCACGGCAGCCGCGGTCGCGACGCGCTGTGGCAGGCGGGGCTGATCGGCGGCGGCGTGGCGGTGGTGCTGCTGCTGAACGGCTGGGCGGCCGACTGACGGAACGCTTCCGTAGCCGGGCGACGGGTCCGGGCCGCCGGCCGGTGCGCCCGAGGCACGATGCGGTCCGCCGCTCGGTATCGCCGTTCACCCCGCGGCGCGCGATCGCAGGAGGTCGGCTCCGCCTCGGCGCGCAGTCGGGCGAGGCGCGCATTGCGCGACGTCGTGAAGGCGGGCGGCTTCGCCGACCTGCGACGGGTCGCCGAAACGCCGTTCGACCTGATCACGAAGCGCGGCGTCGAGCGGACCCGCGCGTCCCGTCGGACATCACGCGCCGCGCGCGACCGGTCGCCGCGGGTCGGCGCACCACGCGCTCCACGAGCCCGCATACAGCGCGGCGCCGGGCAGACCCGCGGCTTCCATCGCGAGCAGGTTGTGGCACGCGGTGATGCCGGATCCGCACGACTGCACGACGTCCGATGCGGCGCGGCCCGCGAGCGTCGCGTCGAACGCGGACCGCAGCTCCGACGCGGACCTGAAGCGGCCGTCGCTCCGCAGGTTCAGGGCCATCGGATGGTTGATCGCGTTCGGGATGTGCCCGGCCACCGGATCGAGCGGTTCGACGTCGCCGCGATAGCGCTCGGCTGCGCGCGCGTCGACGACGAGACGCCGGCCGGTCGACAGGTCGCCTTCGATGTCGTCGGTATCGACCAGCGGGACCAGCGATGGCGCGACCGTGAGAGCGCCCTGCGCGGGCTCGGGGCCCACGGTCGTCACGGACCGGCCGGCGGCCAGCCACGCGGTCAGGCCGCCGTCGAGCACGGCGACGCGGGCGTGCCCGATCCATCGCGTCATCCACCACAGGCGCGACGCGTACAGGCCGTTCGACGCGTCGTACGCGACGACGACGCTGTCGTCGCCGACGCCGGCCCGCGCGAGGAAGTCGGCGAAGGCTTCGCGGGTCGGCAGCGGATGGCGGCCGGCACCATCGACCTTCGGGCCCGACAGGTCGCGATCGACCGACGCGAAGCGCGCCCCTTCGATATGTCCGTCGCGATACGACGCTTCCCCGGCCGCGGGCGCCATCAGGTCGTGACGGCAGTCGAACACGATCCAGGTCGGGTCGTCGAGGTGCCTGCCGAGTTCTTCAACGCCGACGAGCGGTTGCATCTTCGAGGTCTCCCAGGGGTAGAACCGGGGCCACGCCTTGGTCGGGTTCGACCTGCGTGCGCCTGAGCGTGCGGGCCGTCATCAGCGTGGCGGCGATCCCCGCCGCGACGATGATCGTCATGCCGAGCGCGTTGGCGACGTGCAGCGTGTCGCCGAAAACCGCGTAGCCCCACGCGGTCGAGAACAGGATGCCGGTATAGCCGAGGTTCGCGGTCAGCAGCGTGCCGCCGGCGCCGAAGGCGCACGTGACCGCGAGCTGCGCGAGCGCGCCGGCGAATCCGACGCCCGCCAGCAGCGCGAGCCCCGAACCGTCGATCGCATGGAAGCCGAAGACCGCCGCACCGACGAGACCGGCGAGCGCGTTGAACGCGGAGAAGTAGAAGACGATGCGCGTGTCCGGTTCGCCGATGCGGCCGAGCGCCTTGACCGACAGGTAGGCGACGGCCGTGAAAACCGTCGACACCGTGCCGACGACCGCGAAGCCCCACTGACCCTCGTCGAAGGTGGGCTGCAGCAGCAACAGCACGCCCGCGAAACCGGCGACGAGCGTCACCGTCATCGCGCGGTCGATGCGCTCCCCGACCCGGAAGGCACCCCACGCGACCCACGCGCCGATGAAGAGCGGCGACGACGAGTTGATCGTCATCGCGGTCGCGAGCGGCAGTCCGGCGATGGCGAGGAACCAGAGCGTCAGCGAGACCGTACCCGAGACGCTGCGGCGCAGGTGCATCGGCAGGTGGCGGGTCGACAGCGCTTCGCGGACCGATACCCCGCCGCGCCTGGCGCGGAGCGCCATCAGGCCACCCATGACCGCGATGCCGACGAGGCCGCGGTACGCCACGATCTCCCAGGTGTCGAAGCGGGCCGACGCGAGCTTCACGCAGACGCCCATCGCGGAGAAGAGGAAGGCCGCGGCGACCATCCAGATCGATTGCATCGACGCCTTCCCTAGGGGCCCATCTCCGCACGCAGCCATTCGTGGAAGTGCTGCATGCCGTCTTCCATCGGCGACTGGTACGGCCCGACCTGGTTCTCGCCGCGTTCCATCAGCGCCCGGCGACCCGCGTCCATCCGCAGCGCGATCTCGTCGTCCTCGGCGCAGGTCTCCATGTAGGCCGCGCGATTGGCGTCGACGAAGGTCCGCTCGAAGAGCGCGACCTCCTCGGGATAGTAGAACTCGACGATGTTGGTCGTGTGCTGCGGACCGCGCGGGATCAGCGTGGAGACCACGAGCACGTGCGGGTACCACTCGACCATCACGTTCGGATACAGCGTCAGCCAGATCGCGCCGTGCTTCGGCGCTTCGCCGTTCGACAGACGCATGACCTGGTCGTGCCATGCGCGATAGGTCGGCGTGCCGGGCCGCTGCAGGCCGCTCTTGACGCCGACGATCTGGACCGAATGGTGACGGCCGTACTGCCACGACAGGTCGTCGCACGAGACGAACTGGCCGAGGCCCGGATGGAACGGTCCGACGTGGTAGTCCTCGAGGTAGACCTCGATGAAGGTCTTCCAGTTGTACGCGCACTCGTGCACCTCGATGCGGTCGAACACGTAGCCGTGGAAGTCGAGTTCGGGAATACGCACCGACGCGAGTTCGGCGACCACGTCGCGGCCGCCGCGCGACGGATTCTCGAACAGCAGGCCGTTCCACGCGTTCAACGGCGAGCGGCCGAGGTCGAGGCAGGGGTTGTCGTCGAAGTGCGGCGCGCCGAGGAGGCGCCCTTCGAGGTCGTAGGTCCAGCGATGCAGCGGACAGACGATGTTGCCGCCCGAGTTGCCGCGACCGTTGCGGATGATCGCCTGACGGTGGCGACAGACGTTCGACAGCAGCGCGATGCCGTCGGCCGGCGCGACGCGGTCCTCGGCGGCACGGACCAGCGCGCGGCCGTCCCGCTCGTGGGCGAGCGTATGGAAGTCGCCGCCCGCCGGAACCAGCGACGCATGCCCGACATAGCGCGGCGAAGGTGCGAACAGGCGCTCCCTCTCGCGGACATGCCGCGCCTCGTCG
>CALMOR010000030.1 GCA_937872165.1 uncultured Burkholderiales bacterium
GTCCTGCGACGGTTCTCGGTCGCGGACCTGGCGGTGTTCCAGGACTATCGTGCCCGCGAGGACGTGAGCCGCTATCAGGGATGGTCCGCACAGTCGGACGACGAGGCGCTCGTCTTCCTTCGCCGGATGGGCTCGGTGGTGCCGTTCCCGCGCGGCGAGTGGATGCAGTTCGGCATCGCCGATCGTGCGTCGGGCGTGCTGATCGGCGACATCGGCGTCTGCGTCGCGGCCGACGGTCGACAGGCCGAGGCCGGCTTCACGCTGAGCCCGGCGTGGCAAGGTCGCGGCCTCGCGACCGAGGCGCTGCACGCCACGCTCCGCCTCCTCTTCGAGCATGCGCGGGTCGGGCGCGTCGACTGCGTCGTCGACGCGCGCAACACGGCGTCGCTCCGTCTCGTCGAACGGGTCGGCATGCAGCGGATCTCGAGCGCCGACGCGTTGTTCCGCGGCGAACCCCGCATCGAGCACACGTATGCGATGCGACGCGCGGACAGGGCGAAGCGATGATCGGGACGCACGACGTCCGTCCGCGCGTCGACGACGCGGACCGCACGACCGCCGCTTCCGACGAGCGATACTCGCTCCTCGATCGACCACGGGCTCCGCGAACGCCATCGTCGCCGACTCCGTTGGCGATCGTTCTCGTCGCTCCGCACCGCCGACCTCGTCGCCATGTCCCCGCTCGATGCCGCCCACTTCGTGCTTCGTCGGTACCGGAGGTCCGGGCTCGGCGTCGCCGGGAAGGTCGGTGCGGTCGACGAAGCGCTGGCCCGCAACCGGCTGCTGCTGCGCGACGGACCGGGGGCCGCGCACGTCTATTCGATCGTTACCTGAACAGGAGTCCAGCATGGATGTCGGCTTCATCGGAATCGGAAGCATGGGTGCGGCGATGGTGCCGAACCTCGTCGCCGCGGGTCATCGCGTGTCGGTCTGGAATCGCAATGCCGACGCGAGCCGCGCGCTCGAAGGCGTCACGGTGCTGGACTCGCCGGCCGACGCGTTCCGCCTCGACGCGGTGATCACGATGCTGTCCGACGACCAGGCCGTGCGCAACGTCGTCGTCGACTCGAACGCGCTCGCGTCGGCCCGCGAGGACTGCGTCCACGTGATGACGTCGACGATCTCGCTCGCGCTCGTCGACGAACTGCAGCGCCTGCATCGCGAGGCCGGCATCGCCTACGTGGCCGCGCCGGTGTTCGGCGTGCCGGCGGCCGCCGCGAAGGCGCAACTGAACATCGTCGTCGCCGGCGACCCCGCCGCCATCGCGAAGGTCCAACCTCTCTTCGACGCGCTGGGCCAGAAGACCTGGCCGCTCGGCGACGACGCGAAGCACGCGAACATCGCGAAGATCGCCGGCAACATGATGATCACGCTCGCGATCGAGGCGATGGGCGAGGCCACCGCGCTGGCCGAGAGCTACGGCGTGAAGGCCGCCGACTTCCTCGACATCGTCACCAACACGATATTCGCCAGCCCGAGCTACAAGCGCTACGGCGGCTTCATCGCGACCGACACCTACGAGCCGGGCTTCAAGCTCACGCTCGGGCTGAAGGACGTCGACCTCGCGCTCGAGGCCGCGGGCACGAAGCAGGTGGTGCTGCCGTCGGTCGCGATCGTCCGCGAGAACATGCTGCAGGCCATCGACCGCGGTCTCGGCGCGAAGGACTGGGCGATCCTCGCGAAGATGGCGCGTCGTCGGGCCGGACTCGACGAGTCCGTGGCCTGAGGCACGGGCCGCTCCGTAGCGGGAAGAGGGTGCGATGAGGCGCACGCGATGAAGACGGACGAGCCGATCGACGCACTGCTCGGGGTCTATCGGGCCGCGGTCCGCGACCAGGACGTCGATGCGTTCATCGCGCTCTACGCCGACGACGTGTCGGTCTTCGACGCTCGGGGCGTCCGGTCCGGCGACGGTGCCGCGGCCCGGCGTCGGTCCACGGCTTCGTCCGCTACACGGCCGTCACGGCCGAAGGCGTCGAACGACGCGCGATGGACAACCGTCTCACGTGGACGCTGGCGTCGCGCGACGGCGCGGGGAAGGTCGTCCACGAACCCACGTCCGCGCCCGGCGACTTCGAGACCGCGAAGGTCATCGGCGAGCGGCGATGAGCGGCCCGTCGCAGCCTTCGCTCACGGCCGACGAGGAGGCGGCTTTCCGCCGCTCGATCGACAACGTGCGTCGCACCGTCGTCCGACGACTCGAAGCGCTCGACGACGAAGTCGCGGTGGTGACGTTCGTGCAGCGGATGCAGCGATCGGTCGATCGCGTGGTCGCCGGCGCGATCGAGCGCGGCGTGGAGCTGTCGTGCGCGGCGGGCTGCAGTCACTGCTGCCATGCCCGTGTCGAGGCGATCGCACCGGAGGTGTTCCGCATCGCGACGGCGATCGAGGCGCTGCCGGTCGCGGAGTACGACCGGCTCGTCGAGCGTCTGCGCGTCCACGTCGAGGCGACGCGCGACGCGCCCGATGCATGGCGCGAGCGGCCCGCGTGTCCCTTCCTCGTCGACCGTCTGTGTTCGATCTACGCGCTGCGGCCCGCGACCTGCCGCAAGGGTCACTCGACCGACGTGTCCCGTTGCGAAGCGCGCGCGGCGGAGGTGCCGCAGCGACTCGAGATCGCGATCGACGCGGAGGCGCTCATCGCCGGCACGTCCGCCGCTTATCGCGACGCGGGCTTCGACGCGGTCAAGGGCAAGAAGAGCCGCCTCGTCACCAATCAGACCGGCACCGACGCCGGCGGCGAACGCGACCGCGTGCTCCTGCACCGCGCGCCGGGCGTCCAGCGCGTCGCGCTGGTCACCCCCGAACACGGCCTCGAAGGCACCGAC
>CALMOR010000031.1:0-24882 GCA_937872165.1 uncultured Burkholderiales bacterium
CGCGTGCGCCCACGGACTGCTCGCCCGATGTGAGAATGCGCACCTCGCCCCGCAATTCCTCACAGCGCTGCCCGATGCCGATGACCAGTCCCCTTCCCGCCCGAGCCCTCTTCCACCTCGCGTTCCCGGTCCACGACATCGCGGCCGCGCGCCGCTTCTACGGCGACCTCCTCGGTTGCGCCGAAGGCCGCAGCGCACCCGACTGGGTCGACTTCGATTTCTTCGGCCATCAGATCGTCGCCCACCTGTCGCCCGACGAATGCGGGCACCGGCACACGAGCGAGGTCGACGGCGAGGACGTGCCGGTGCGGCACTTCGGCGCCATCCTGCCGATGGCCGAATGGACGGCGCTCGCCGAGCGCCTCCGCGCGGCCGGCACCGCCTTCGTCATCGAGCCGCAGGTCCGCTTCGCCGGACAGGTCGGCGAACAGGCCACGATGTTCTTCGTCGATCCCTCGGGCAACGCGCTCGAGTTCAAGGCCTTCGGCGACCTCGGCCGACTCTTCGCGAAGTGACCGCCGCGCGAGGCCGCCCGAGGAGGATCGACCTGCTACCCTTCGCGCCCTGACGAACAGGCCGCGACGTCCATGCAAAGCGATATCGAGATTGCGCAGAGCGCATCCCTGCAACCGATCGTCGCGCTCGCACGCGACCGGCTCGGCATTCCCGAGGACCAGCTCGAACCCTACGGACGCTTCAAGGCCAAGCTGTCGCTCGCGTACATCGCGAGCCTGGAGGACCGGCCCGACGGCAAGCTGATCCTCGTCAGCGGCATCAGTCCGACGCCTGCCGGCGAAGGCAAGACCACGACTTCCGTCGGCCTCGCCGACGGCCTCAACCGCATCGGCCGGAAGGCGGTCGTGTGCCTGCGCGAGCCGTCGCTCGGTCCGGTGTTCGGCCTGAAGGGCGGGGCGGCCGGCGGCGGCCGGGCGCAGGTCGTGCCGATGGAAGACATCAATCTGCATTTCACCGGCGACTTCAATGCGATCGCGCTCGCGCACAACCTGCTCGCCGCGCTCGTCGACAACCATGTCCATCATGGCAACGCGCTCGGCATCGACGTGCGCCGCGTGACGTGGAAGCGCGTGATCGACATGAACGATCGCGCGCTGCGGCGGATCACGGTCGGCCTCGGCGGACCCGGCAACGGCTATCCGCGCGAAGACGGCTTCGACATCGTCGTCGCGTCCGAGATCATGGCCATCCTCTGTCTCGCGAACGACCTCGCGGACCTGAAGCAGCGCATCGGCCGCATCGTGATCGGCACCACGCGCGACCAGCGGCCGGTCACCGCGCGCGAGCTGCAGGCCCACGGCGCGATGACCGCGCTGCTGCGCGACGCGATCAAGCCGAACCTCGTGCAGACGCTGGAGAACAACCCGGCGATCCTGCACGGCGGCCCGTTCGCCAACATCGCGCACGGCTGCAACTCGGTGATCGCGACGCGAGCGGCACTGAAGCTCGGCGACTTCGTCGTCACCGAGGCGGGCTTCGGCGCGGACCTCGGCGCCGAGAAGTTCGTCGACATCAAGTGCCGCAAGTCGGGGCTCCGGCCCGCCGCGGTCGTGCTGGTGGCGAGCATCCGCGCGCTCAAGTTCCACGGTGGCGTCGATGCGAAGCGCCTGCAGGACGAAGACCTCGGCGCGCTCGAGCGCGGCCTCGCGAACCTCGAGCGCCATCTCCGCAACGTGCGCGAGCACTACGGGCTGCCGTGCGTGGTCGCGATCAACCACTTCGTGCGCGACACGCCGGCCGAATGGGAGCTGCTGTCGCAAGCGCTCGCCCGCCACGACGTGCCGGTGGTGCTCGCGAAGCACTGGTCCGACGGCGGTGCCGGGGCCGAGGAGCTCGCCCGCGCGGTCGTGCGCGTCGTCGACACGACGCCGGCCGCCTTCCGCTTCGTGTACGACGACGACGCGACGCTGTGGGCGAAGTGCGAGGCGGTCGCGACGAAGATCTACGGTGCGAGCGGCATCGCGGCCGACGCGAAGGTCCGTGCGCAGCTCGACGCGTTGCAGGCGCAGGGCTTCGGGCACTACCCGGTCTGCATCGCGAAGACCCAGTACTCGTTCTCGACCGATCCGACGCTGCGCGGCGCCCCGAGCGACCACGTGGTCGACATCCGCGAAGTCCGGCTCGCCGCGGGCGCCGAGTTCGTCGTGCTGATCTGCGGCGACGTGCTGACGATGCCCGGCCTGCCGAAGGTCCCGTCGTCGGCCGCCATCGACGTCGACGACGACGGTCGCATCGTCGGCCTCTTCTAGTGTCTTCCCCCGGATCCTCCGTGACCCCGCGCTTCATCCTCACCCTGCGCTGCAGCGACGCGGTCGGCATCGTCGCGGCCGCGGCCTCCGCGCTCGCGTCGGCCGAGGCCTTCATCACCGAGTCGTCGCACTTCGGCGATCCCGAGACCGGTCTCTTCTTCATGCGCACCGTGTTCCACGCGACCGGCACGCGCTTCGTCACTCGGAGCGACTTCGCCGAGGTGATGGCGCCGGTCGCCCGACGCTTCGAGGCAGAGCTCGCGCTCCACCTCGCCGACGAACGCCTGAAGGTGCTGCTCGCCGTGTCGAGGCAGGGCCATTGCCTGAACCACCTCCTGCATCAGTGGCACGCCGGCGAGTTGCCGATCGACGTCGTCGGCGTGGTCTCGAACCACGACGACCTGCGTCGCATGGTCGACTGGTACGACATCCCCTATCACCACCTGCCGACGGCAGGCGACAAGGCGGCGCAGGAGGCGCGCATCCTCGACGTCGTCGAGGCCAGCGGCGCCCAGCTCACCGTGCTCGCGCGCTACATGCAGATCCTGTCGGACGACCTCTGCCGTCGACTCGAAGGTCGCTGCATCAACATCCATCACTCGTTCCTGCCGAGCTTCAAGGGGGCCAAGCCCTATCACCAGGCCCACGCGCGCGGCGTGAAGGTGGTCGGTGCCACCGCTCACTACGTGACCAGCGACCTCGACGAGGGACCGATCATCGAGCAGGACACGGTGCGCGTCGGTCACGGCCTCACCGGCGATGCCTTCGTGCGCATCGGCAAGGACGTCGAGAGCGTGGTGCTGTCGCGCGCGGTGCTGTGGCACGCCGAGCATCGCGTGCTGCTGAACGGCCGTCGCACGGTCGTGTTCCGCGAAGGCGCCTGAAGACCGCTCACGACAGCCGTTCGAGCGCCCGGTCCACGAAGGCCCGCACGCGCGCGGACAGGTGACGGCTCGGATGGAGGATGGCGTGCACGAGCGGTTCCGAGACGCAGCGGGCGAGGATGCGACGCAGCTTCCGTTCGCGAACCCGCGATGCGACCCATTCACCGTTCGCAGCCCGGATGACGCCGAGACGCCCGTGCTGGCCGGCCGGCGGCCGACGGCCTGATCCGGCACGTCGGCCTCGGCAACGCCACCGCGACACAGGTCGTCGAAGGCCGTCGCCTCTGCGACATCGTCTGCGTGCAGAACCGCTACGACCTCGCGCATCGCGACGACGACGCGTCGATCGACGAGCTCGCGAAGGTCGGCATCGCCTACCTGCCGTTCTTCCCGCTCGGCGGCTTCACGCCGTTGCAGTCGTCGGCGCTGCAGGACGCCGCCGACGCGCTCGACGCGACACCGATGCAGGTCGCGCTCGGCTGCCGCTGCGGCGCTCGCCGAACCTCCTGCCGATCCCGGCACCTGCGGGAGAACGTCCGGGCCGCCACGCCCGCGTTGCCGGACGACACGCTCGCGGCGCTCGATGCGACCGCGACCGGGAAGGCGGCGGCCCGAGCGGGAAGTCGGCGAACCCGCGTCAGCCGACCGTCTTCAACGTCGACAGGTCGACCGTGCCGGACTCGGTCTGGAAGCGCATCGCGCTGTCGCCGCTCTGCTGCTGCCCGAAGCCCTGGATGCGATGCGAACCGGTGTCGTAGGTCGTGACCTCGCCGTCGCGGTCGACGACGAGACGATGCGCGTCGTCGAAGTACGCGTAGCGCGTCTCGTTCTGCGATCCGCTGCTGCTCGGCGAGCCGAGGTCGCCCGGCCACCACGGCTTCTCGGCCTTCATCGGCTTCATCGGTTCCATGGGCTTCATCGGTTCCATGGGCTTCATCGGCTCCATCGTCGTCCTCCTCGTCAGTCGATACCCAGTACGCGCAGCAACGCATCGCCGGACAGGTGACGGTCGCCTCCCCGTTCGGCCGCGTGCACCAGCGCGCAGATCCGTCGGTTGACGGGCGCGGTCGTGCCCCGCGCCTCGGCGAGACGCACGACCGCTCCGTTCAGTTCCTCGATCTCGGTCGACCGACCGGCCTCGAGATCGTCCCACATCGACGAGCGCGCCTGCGGGTCCATGCGCACGGTCGACGTCGCGAGCTGCAGGTACTGCTCGTCGGGCAGCCGGAGCAGCGTCGGCAGGCTCGCGGGCGGCGCGCCGCCGATCTGCGCCGCGACGATGCCGGCCGCGTCGAGCGCGCGCAGCGCCTCGTCCTGCATCTGCGCGAGCGCGCGACGATAGGAGAGCTGCGACAGCTGCGCCTTCAACGGGATGCCCGACAGCGCGTTGATCGCGTTGTTGAGGTTCAGCAGCAGCTTGCCCCACTGCACCGCGATGAAGTCGACCCGCTGCGCGAGCGGCAGGCGGGCCGCCTCGAACGCGGCCGACCACGGTGCCCAGGCCTCGTCGGCCTCGACCATGAGGCCGCCCGCCGTGCCGCGATGGAGGCGCCCTTCGGCGAGCTGCACGACGTTGAAAGGCACCATCGCCCCGAGCACCCGCTGGTCGGGCAGCAGCGAGCGCAGCAGCGCGACGTTGCCGAGTCCGTTCTGGAAGCTCGCGACGAGCGCGTCGCGCCTCGCGTGCCGACGCAGGTCCTCGGCCGCCGCCGCGGTACCCGAGCTCTTGACCGCGACGATCACGAGGTCGGCATCGCGAAGGGCTTCGGGCGACTCGGAGTACGACACGTCGTCGGGCCGCAGCGAGGCCTGCCATCCGTCGAGGTCGGAGACCGTCAGGCCGTGACGCGCGATCCGCTCGCGCATCGCCGCGCGCCCGATCAGGTGCACGTTCGAGCCCGCCTGCCGCAGGCTGCCGCCGATGAACGCGCCGATCGACCCCGCGCCGAGGACGACGACGTTCACGGCTCGCCGTCCCAGTAGTCGACGTTGCCTTCGACGCGCTGCACCGCCTGGAAGGCCGAGCCGTCCGACCGGCGCGCCGACGCGTTGTACTTGCCCGAGTCCGGGTATTCGCAGATCTCGGGCGTCTCGCGCGTGCTGATCGACAGGTACTTCAGCGGCGCGTCGGAGGTGTTGACGATCTGGTGCGGGTAGTCCGGCCCCGGCGGCACGAACACGACGTCGCCGGTCCTGAGCGGCAGCATCTCGCCGGCGACGCGGAAGCTGCCGCTGCCTTCGAGCACGATGAACAGCTCCTCCTGCGCGTGATGGAAGTGGTACGGGCAGGCTCGCTGTCCGGGCGCCACGATGTCGATCGACGCGCCGAGCTTGCCGGCCGCGGTACCCGGCGCGAGCCGGGCGCAGAGCGTGTCGTAGAGCGGCTCGCGCGACTCCCGTCGGAGTTCGACGGCGTCGAAGTTGCGGATCAGTCGATCGGCGAGTGAAGACATGGCGGTCCCGGCAAGGGTCGTACGACGCGTCGACCGATGACGACGCGGAACGACCGCAGTCTACCGACCCGTCGCGCTTCCTTCACGCGGACGGGAGCGCTCGTCCGCGGTGTCGGCCCGCAGGGCCAGCGCATGGCCGTCCCGGCCCCGGGCCTTGACGTCGTAGAGCGCACCGTCGGCACGCTCGAGCAGGACCTGCAGGGTCTCGCCGCCGTCGAACAGCGCGACGCCGACGCTGGTCGACACGCGCAGGCCGACGCCCGTCGACAGGAAGGGACGCCGGATCTCCGCGATCACCTTCGCGGCGAGCTGTTCGGCATCGCGCGCGCAGCCGACCCCTTCGGCGATCGCGATGAACTCGTCGCCGGCATAGCGGGCGACGAAGTCGGTCTGCCGGAAACAGCCCGACAGCCGCGCGGCGAACTCCTGCAGGACCTCGTCGCCGATCGCGTGACCGAGGCTGTCGTTGATCGCCTTGAAGTAGTCGATGTCGATGTAGAACAGCGCGCCCACGCCGGTCGCTCGTCTCGCGCGGGCGATCGCTTCGCGGGCGTGCTCTTCGAAGTGACGCCGGTTGGGGATGCCGGTCAACGCGTCGTTGCGGGCCAGCGCGTCGAGCTTGCGCTGGGTGTCCTTCAATTCGGTGATGTCGCTGGTCAGCCCGTAGAAGCCGCCGACCGCGCCGTCGTTGTCGAAGTACGGCACGTAGGTCGACATCAGCGTGCGCAGGCCGTGCGCCGTCGGCATCGGCCGCTCGAAGCTGACCTGTTCGCCGCGCAGCGCGCGCTCGATCTCTTCGTTGCGATCGAGGTAGTAGCGATCGCCGAGGCTCGCGCGGAGAGACTGCCCGACGATGGCCTCGTGGTCGAGTCCGAGCCACGAACGATAGGTCGCGTTCGCGAAGCGGAAGGTCCCGTCGGCGGCCACTTCGGCGATCAGAGCGGGCAGGTTGTCGGCGATGCCGCGCAGCCGCTTCTCGCTCTCGCGGCTCTTGAGCTCCGCGTGCTTGCGCGCGGTGACGTCGAAGATCAGCGCGTAGAAGCCCGCGACGGCGCCGTCGGCATCGAAGTCGGGGATGTAGTGCGACTCGTAGTGCAGCAGATCGCCCTTCGCCGGCCCGGTGGCCTCGAAGCGCAACGACTCGCCCTGCAGCGCACGGGCGATGTACGGCGCGATGTCGGCGTAGAGCGCGTCGCCGCAGACCGCCTGCATGGTCTTGCCGATCACCGCCTTCGGCGGGATGCCGAAGACGCGGCCGAAGTGCGCGTTGACGAAGCCGTAACGCTGCTCGTTGTCGATGTGCATGATCAGCGCGGGCATGTTGTCGGTGATCGTGCGCAGGCGTCGCTCGCTGTCCGCCACCGCCTGCTCGGCCGTCTTGCGCGCCGTCACCTCCTCGTCGATCGCGCTGACCCGCGTCGCGCGGCCGTCGACGCCTCGCCGGCTCACCCGACCGACGCTGCGGATCCAGATCCAGCGACCGTCGCGATGGCCGATGCGATGCTCGTTCTCGAACGATGGCGAGAGGCCCGACACCAGCGCCGTCGACGCCTCGGCGAAGCCGGCGCGGTCCTCCGGATGCAGCAGCGCGACGAAATCGGCGAACGACAGGTCGACCGCGCTCGCGTCGTAACCGCGGACGAGCGCCATCTGCGCGCTCAGATGGACGACGTCGCCCGCGACGTCCCAGTCGAAGATCGACTGGCGCGAACACTCGAGCGCGAGCGTGAGCCGTTGTTCGCTGCGCGACAGCGCCTCCTCCACCTCCTTCCGGTCCGTGATGTCCTGGAAGGCGCCCGCGAGACGCACGGGACGAGAACCGTCGTATTCGACGCGACCGATCGCACGGACCCAGACGCGGCGGCCGCGCGCGGTCGTCAACGGCAGCTGCAGGTCCCACGGCGTCCCGTCGGCGATCGCGGCCTCGACCGCGGCCCGGATGACGGGACGCGCTTCGGGCGCATAGAAGTCGATGGCGTTCGCGAGGGTCGGTTTCCAGCCGGGCTCGACCTCGTGGATGCGATAGACCTCGGCCGACCAGACGACCGTGCTGGCCAGCAGGTCGAGCTCCCAGCCGCCGACGCGGGCGAGGCGACCGGTCTGCTCGAGCAGGTGTTGCGCATGCTCGAGCGCGAGACGATCGCGCCGGGTGTCGGTGATGTCGCGACAGACGAACAGGCGCTCCTCGTGGTCGCCGATCGCGATGCGGGTGCAGCTCATCGCGACGTCGAGCCGCGAGCCGTCCTTCCGTCGCCACGTCGTCTCGGCGTTCCAGCTCGCGGCCGCATGCCCGGACCAGCGCGCGCCGAAGCATTCGCGGTCGGTGTCGAGCGCGTCCCAGTCCCACGGCCTCAACGCCATCACTTCGGCGGTGCTGTAGCCGAGCGCGGCCGCGAAGCTCCGGTTCGCCTCGGCGACGCGCATGTCCTTCGTCAGCACGAAGACGAACTCGCTGGCCTGCTCGACGAGGACGCGGCGACGCGCCATCTCGTCCTGCAGCGCCATCTCCGACAGCTTGCGGTTCGTGATGTTGAAGTTGGTGCCGACGATGCGGACCGGACGACCCCCGGCATCGCGCCCGAAGGCCTTGGCCCGCAGGTGGAGCCAGACCCAGCGGCCGTCGCGATGTCGCATGCGCCCTTCGCCCTCGACCATCGCCAGTTCGCCGCGCAGGTGCGCGCCGACGGCGGCCAGATAGCGCCCGCGATCGTCCGGGTGCATCACGCTCTTCCACAGGTCGACGCTGCCTTCCACCTCGGCCAGCGTGTAGCCGATGGTCGCCGCCCAGTGCTCGTTGTAGACGACCTCGCCGGTCGCCAGGTGCACGTCCCAGAGGCCGATGTCGCCGCCGGCCAGCGCCAGCTCGAGCCGTTCGGCGTTCTGCTGCCGTTCGTCGTCGAGCCGTCGACGTTCGGTGACGTCCATGTGCGTGCCGACGATGCGCGACGGCACGCCGGCCTCGTCGCGTTCGACGACGACCGCGCGGCTGAGAATCCAGATCCATCGGCCTGCCCGATGCCGCATCCGCAGCTGGCACTCGTAGAAGGGCGTCTCGCCTCGCAGATGCGGCGCCATCGACGACGTCGCCAGCGAACGGTCCTCCGGATGGACCAGCGCACGCCAGTCGAGCGAAGCGACCGCCGGGTCGCCGTCGTCGTAGCCGAGCATCGCGAGTTCGTGCGCGCTCGCGGTCCAGCGACCGCTCTGCACGTCGAGGACCCACAGCCCCAGGCTGCGACCGCGCAACACCAGGTCGAGGAGCTCGCTGCCCTGCTCCTGCTTCAGCCTCGCCTCCGCGGTCATGCCGACCTGGGTCAGCGCCACTTGCGCCGCCTCGAGCGAACGCCTGCGCAGGTCGATGATGCCGGCGGCCTGGCGCGCCAGCGCCTTCAGGCAGCGTTCCTGCCGCCGGCTCAGCACGCGCGGCTTCGTGTCGATCACGCAGACCGTGCCGAGCGCGTGTCCGTCCTCCGTCACGATCGGAGCGCCGGCATAGAAGCGGATACCCGGCTCGCCGGTCACGAGCGGGTTGTCCGCGAAGCGCGGGTCCATGCTCGCATCGGCGACCGTGAAGAGTTCGCCGGGCTCGGCGAGCGCGTGCGCGCAGAACGACAGGTCGCGTGCCGTCTCCTCCGCCTCCAGGCCGACCTGCGCCTTGAACCATTGGCGATCGCGGTCGATCAGCGAGAGCAGCGCGACCGGGGCCTGGCAGACCTCGGACGCGAGGACGACGAGATCGTCGTAGGCTTCCTCGGGCGCGGTATCGAGCAGCAGCAGCCGCTCGAGTGCCGCGAGGCGGGCGTCCTCGCCGTCGATCTCGCGAGCCACGCCGACGCCGGACGCGAGGCCCACGTCGCCCGGCATCGACGCCGGGACATCGGTCTTCGGATGGTCGGAACCCGCCTGCATTGCCTGCCTCGCTCGATCGGCCCCGCGCTCGCGCGGCGAACGCTGCGTGCGGAAGGCTCGATTTAGCAGGCGCCGGCCGCGCATCCGCCTGCGGGAAACAGCGGGAAATCGCCGTCTGTTCCTCGCTTCGGTCGGCGACGGCCCGCCGTGGCCGCCACGCCGTGAGGCGTCGAAGTCGCCATCGTCACCGCGCACGGCCGCGCGATGCGCGTCGGTGTTCGGTCGACTGCCAGCCGCTCGCCGGCTCCGAGGCCGTCGCGGTCCCGCCCACCACGGGTCTTCG
The DNA here is from genome assembly GCA_937872165.1 of uncultured Burkholderiales bacterium. Lineage (GTDB taxonomy): Bacteria > Pseudomonadota > Gammaproteobacteria > Burkholderiales > Burkholderiaceae_D > CAHJXF01. Next base: position 9,794 of record CALMOR010000031.1, read on the forward strand.
ACCTGCGGGTCGTCGCCTCGCTGCCGCGGTTCTCGACCGGCTTCCGGTCGTGAAGAGGGCCCCGTCGCCGGGGCCCTCGCTACGTCGACCTGCGACTCGCGTCGCGACGCTCAGACCGGCGTCGCGGCGACCAGGTGTTCCGACAGGAACCACACCTGGAGTTCGTTGGTGCGCAGCACGTTGCTGACGAGCAGGTCGTTGGTGCCCGAGTCCTTGTCGTCCTCGGCCTTCTCGGCCAGCTCGCGCGCCTCCTTGATGATCAACGTATGCGCGTCGATCAGCCGCGACAGTTGCACCGAGGCCGGCTCGCGGCCGCGCGGCGGACGGGGAATGCGCGTCTCCTCGGCGATGTCGGCCGCCATCGCGAGCGAGATGCCGCCGAGGATCTGGATGCGTTCGGCCAGCATGTCGACGAGTTCGACCTGGGCCGTGAAGTGCTCGTCGTACATCAGGTGCAACTGGTTGAACGTGGGACCGACGACCTGCCAGTGATGCTTCTTGTACATGTCGCGCAACGTGATCGTGTCGGCCAGCACGGTGTTCAGCGCCACGATGCTCTTCTTCACCGTGTCCGCGGGCAGCGCATGCGGCATCGGGATCACCTCGCCGTACGCCTGCGTCTCGTGCGACGAGCCACCCTGCTGATGCAGGATCGGCTTGACCGACTTGTGTGCGGCGTCGACCGGGGTCTTGCCTAGCGCCTTCGGAGTGACGGGTTTCTTCGCCATGAGATCCTCTAGTGGGTGGAGGCGACGAACGAACGGCCTGTCGCGCAGGGGAGGACCATAGTCGCACCGGTCCCGCCACCGGGTCGGACGCCCGGCCATCGGGTGTTCATCCAATTGCCTAAAAGCTGCGGTCCCGCCGCACTGCGCCGCGCACCTGTCCGTCGTCGCGGCCCCCGGGGCGAGCGGACCGCGGCACGGCGCGCGCTATGATTCCGACGCTTCACGCGCCGTCACCGCCCTGTGGGCGATCGCGGTGTCGACCCCGACGCCTCGCGTCGCAGACCTTTCCATCGATGACGAAGAGCCCGAGCCCCGCACGATCCGATCCGGTCGCGACCCGGTTGCCGAAGACGCCAACCGGCATCGACGGCCTCGATGCGCTGACCTTCGGCGGACTGCCGACCGGCAGGCCGACCCTGTTGTGCGGCGCCGCCGGTTGCGGCAAGACGCTGTTCGCGATGACCTTCCTCGTCAACGGCTCGACGCGCTACGACGAGACCGGCGTCTTCATGAGCTTCGAGGAGCGCGCGGCCGACCTCGGCGCCAACGTGGCATCGCTCGGCTTCGACGTCGACGCGCTGGTCCGCGACCGCAGGCTGCTGATCGATCACGTCCGCATCGAGCGTTCGGAGATCGAGGAGAGCGGTGAATACGACCTCGAGGGTCTGTTCGTGCGACTCGGCCACGCGATCGACACCATCGGCGCGAAGCGGGTCGTGCTCGACACGATCGAGGCGCTCTTCTCCGGACTCGCCGACAGCTGCGTCCTGCGCGCGGAACTGCGGCGCCTGTTCGCATGGCTGAAGGACAAGGGCGTCACCGCGATCATCACCGGCGAGCGCGGCGACGGCCAGCTCACCCGCTACGGCATCGAGGAGTACGTGTCCGACTGCGTGATCCTGCTCGACAACCGCGTCCAGGAGCAGGTCACCACGCGCCGCCTGCGCGTCGTCAAGTACCGTGGTTCCGCTCACGGAACGAACGAGTATCCGTTCCTGATCGACGAAGAGGGCATCAGCGTCCTGCCGATCACGTCGGCGGCCCTCGGGCACGCGATCTTCGACGACGCGGTGTCGACCGGCGTCGAAGGCCTCGACGCGATGCTCGGCATCGGCGGCTACTACCACGGCTCGAGCGTGCTGATCTCGGGCCTCGCGGGAACCGGCAAGTCGACCTTCGGCGCGTCGTTCGCCGATGCGGCCTGCCGGCGCGGCGAGCGCTGTCTCTACTTCGCGTTCGAGGAGTCTCCGTTTCAGGTCGTTCGCAACATGCGCTCGATCGGGATCGATCTCGCGCCGCACATCGACAACGGATCGCTGACCTTCGAGGCCGCGCGTCCGAGCCTGTACGGCTTCGAGATGCATCTCGCCCGCATGAACCGCGACATCGAACGAGTCGAGCCGTCGGTCCTCGTCGTCGATCCGATCTCGGCGTTCCGTGGTCCGTCGAACGAGATCCACGCGACGCTGATCCGCCTCGCGGACATCTGCAAGACGCGCGGCATCACGGCGATGTTCACGAGTCTCTCGGCCGCGGGCGGGCAGATGGACGAGACCGAGCGCAGCGTCTCGTCGTTGATGGATACCTGGATCTCGTTGCGCGACACCGAGGCGGACGGCGAACGCAATCGCGTCCTCTATCTGTTGAAGTCGCGCGGCATGAACCATTCGAACCAGCTGCGCGAGTACCGGCTGACCGGCCACGGCATCGAGATGATCGACGCCTACGTCGGGCCCGACGGCGTGCTCACCGGGTCCGCGCGGATGGCGCAGGAAGCGCGCGAACGCGAGGCGAAGCTGGCGAGGCTGCAGACGACCGAACGCCGTCGTCGCGAGCTGCAACGCCGGCGCGCTGCGGCGGAGCGGCAGATCGAGGAGACGCGAGCCGGGCTCGAGGCCGAGGAGAACGAGGTGGCGATGCTGATCGCGCAGGAGGAGGCGCGCGAGACGGCGCTGGGTGCCGACCGCGACGTGATGGCCGCGAGCCGCGGAGTGCGCGGATGACGGAGGACACGATCGATCCTTCGCTCGACGGCGAAGCGTCGCGCGCCGCCGGCGACGCACGCGAGTACAACCTGCGTCTGTACGTGGCGGGCCAGACCCCGAAGTCGCTGGCCGCGATGGCGAACCTGCGGCGCATCTGCAACGAACATCTCGAAGGTCGCTGCACGATCGAGGTCATCGACCTCACCGTGACGCCGCAGCTCGCGGCGGGCGACCAGATCGTCGCGCTGCCGACGCTGGTGCGACGGCTGCCGCCGCCGTTGAAGCGCATCATCGGCAACCTGGCCGACACCGAGCGCGTGCTCGTCGGACTCGACCTGCGGGGCAAGGGCGCGGGCCGTGTATGAACGACGACCGCGGTGACGCGCCCCAGGACCAGTACAAGCTCCGGCTGTTCATCACCGGCTCGACGCCGCGGTCGACTCGGGCGCTCGAGAACATGCGACGCATCTGCCTCGAGAACCTCGACGGCCGCTACGAGCTCGAGGTCATCGATGTCTACCAGGATCCCGAGGCGACGCGCGAATTCCAGATCATCGCGACGCCGACGCTCGTGAAGATCCTGCCCGCGCCGCTTCGCCGCATCATCGGCGATCTCTCGAACAAGGATCGCGTCCTCGCCGGCCTGGACCTCGCGCCGGTACCGCCGACGCGCTGACCGCATGGACGACGGCTCCCCGATCCAGGCCGCCGCAGCCGTCGACTCCTGCCTCGTCGAGCGGATGGCGGTGCTCGAGGCGCGCCTCGCGGAAGCCGAACAGACGCTCGAGGCGATCCGCAACGGCGAGGTCGATGCGGTCGTCGTGGGCAGCCCGTCCGGACAGCTGGTCTACACGCTGGAGAACGCGGACCGGCCCTACCGCGTGCTGATCGAGCAGATGCAGGAAGGCGCGGTCACGCTGAGCGACGACGGCACCATCCTCTACTGCAACCAGCGCTTCGCGACGCTCGTCGATGCGCGGCGCGAGGCCCTGCTCGGCGAGAGCATCGCGCGCTTCTTCGTCGACACGGACGTGGAGGCCTTCCTCGGGGGACTGCTGACGAGTCGACCGCCGGGGGCGAGCGCGGGCGAGTTCTCGTTGCGGCCGACGCGCGGGCCGGCCGTTCCCTGCAACGTCTCGCTGGTGGACCTCGAGGTCGACGAGCAGATGCCCCGCGTCATCTGCGGCGTAATCACCGACCTGACCCATAACCGCCTGCGGAGCGAGGAGCTCGCCGCGGCGAACGCGCGGCTCGCCGAGGAGATCGACGAGCGCCGTCGGGTCGAGGACAGCCTGCGGCTCGCGCTCGAAGCGGCCGACATGGGGAGCTGGGAGATCGACCTGACCAGCGGGACGACCGTGCATTCGTTGCGTCACGACCAGATCTTCGGACACCCGCAGGGCACCGCCCGATGGTCGATGGCCGCCGCCGTCGATCACTTCGTCGCGGAGGATCGTGACGTCGTCGCGCGCGCATTCGACGACGCGGCCGTCACCGGTGTCGTCGCCTTCGAGCGGCGCATCCGGCGCAAGGGGGACGACGCGATCCGCTGGGTCGACGTGCGCGGCAAGACCTACTACGAGGACGGACGCGCGGTGCGCGTCGCCGGCGTGGTGTCGGACGTCACCGAGCAGCGCGCCGTCGAGGAGCAGTTGCGACAGTCGCAGAAGATGGAAGCGGTGGGTCAACTCACGGGCGGCATCGCGCACGACTTCAACAACCTGCTGCTCGTGATCGGCGGCAGCCTCGACATGCTGGCGCGGCGCGTGCCGCAGGACGACCGCACCGTGCGGCTGCTCGCGGCCGCGAAGAGCGGCGTCGCGCGCGGTGCGAAGCTCAACCATCAGCTGCTGGCCTTCTCGCGCCGGCAGGATCTGCAGGCCGAGGTCCTGTGCATCGACGACCTCGTCCCCACCTTCGAGCACCTGCTCGAGCGCGCGGTCGGGGAGCCGGTCCGCATCGACATCCGGCGCGCTCCCCATCTGTGGCTGTGTCGAACCGACCCGCACCAGCTCGAGACCGCGATCCTCAATCTCGCGATCAACGCACGCGACGCGATGCCCGGCGGCGGGACACTGACGCTGGTCACGGAGAACCGCGTCGTCGGTGCCCAGGCCGCGCTGCGCGTCGGCGGCATCGCCGGCGAATACGTCGTCGTCGCGGTCCGCGACACCGGGGTCGGCATGCCGCCCGACGTGGTCGCGCGGGCGTTCGAGCCCTTCTTCACCACCAAGGAGATCGGCAAGGGGACGGGCCTCGGCCTGAGCCAGGTCTACGGTTACGCGAAGCAGTCCGACGGCTTCGTCACGATCGAGAGCGAGCCGGCCCGCGGCACGACCGTGCTGATCCACCTGCCGCGGTCGCTGCAGCCCCGCGGCGACGCACGCGACGACGGCGAAAAGGCGACGATGGCACCGGGCCGCGGGGCCGTTCTGCTGGTCGAGGACGACGCCGAAGTGCGCACGACCGCGGCGGCGATGCTGGGCGACCTCGGCTATGCGGTGCGCGAAGCGGCGACCGCGCGCGAAGCCCTCGGCATCCTCGACGAAGGAGAGCCGATCGACCTCGTCTTCACCGACGTCATCATGCCGAACGGGATGAGCGGCATCGAGCTGGCGCGCCAGCTCGCCGCGCGCGAGCATCCTCCTCGCGTGCTGCTGACGTCGGGATACACCGCGCAACGCATCGTGCCCGAGGAGCTCGCCGGACAGCTGCGGCTGCTGCGGAAGCCCTACACGCAGACCGACCTTTCGCTCGCGCTGCAAGAGGCGTTGAAGGCGGCGAGCGGAGCCGAGCGATGAACGAACCGCGTCCAGCGCCGGACGACGACGAGGACGATCTCGCGGAGCCTCACGTCGAGCACGGCGGCCCCTACTTCGGTCGTCTGCTGATCGTGCTGCTGGCGGCCGTCGCCTTCTGCGGCCTGCTGACCTGGTACCTCGGGACGACGCTCGAACACTGAAGCGATGCTCGACGTCGACACCATCGCGCACCTCGCGCACCGGCTGTACGAAGCCCGCAGGTCGCGGACGCCGCTCCGCCATTTCTCGCAGGCGCATCCGACGATGACGATCGACGACGGCTACGCGATCCAGCGTGCATGGGTCGCGCTCGAGGAGGCCGACGGCCACGCGGTGCGCGGTCGCAAGATCGGCCTGACCTCGCGCGCGATGCAGCGGTCGTCGCGGATCGACGAGCCCGACTTCGCGCCGCTGATGGACGACATGTTCTTCGCCGAAGGCGGCGACATCCCGTTCGACCGCTTCATCGCGCCGCGCGTCGAGGTGGAGCTCGCGTTCGTGCTGGGCCGGCCGCTGCGTGGTCCCGCCGTGACGCTGTTCGACGTGCTCGCGGCGACCGACTACGTGACGCCGGCCGTCGAGATCATCGATGCGCGCATCGAGCAGTTCGACCGCGACACCAAGGCGATGCGGAAGGTCTTCGACACCATCTCGGACTTCGCGGCCAACGCCGGCATCGTGACCGGGGGCCGGCCGATGCCGCCCGACGCGCTCGATCTGCGCTGGGTCGCCGCCCTTCTCCATCGCAACGGCGTGATCGAGGAGACCGGCGTCGCGGCCGGCGTGCTCGGCCATCCGGCCAACGGCATCGTCTGGCTGGCGAACCGCATCGCACGCTACGACGAAGGGCTGGACGCTGGTCAGATCGTGCTCGCGGGGTCGTTCACGCGGCCGGTCGCGGCCGCGCGCGGCGACACCTTCCATGCGGACTACGGTCCGCTCGGCAGCATCGCGTTCCGCTTCGCGTGAGAAGGGGTGCATTCCGTGAGAACGCTTGACGATGTGTGAACCGGACGCGGACGGGACGAAGACGCATCGACGAAGATGCATGAGGCCCGGGGTGCACGAGACGAAGTTCACGAGACGAAGGTCGGCGAAGGAAGAAGAGACATGACGACACCCGATGCGCCGCACGAGGGCGACTCCGCCGCGCGCTGGAAGACCGACGGCGTCCGCGTCGTCGGCGCCGACCGGCTCGATCCGAACACCGCGCAGACGCCCGGCATGGATCGCAAGGCGGCGATCGACTTCGCGCGCGTGGGCGCGAAGAGACTTTGGGCCGGCACGGTCCACATCCATCCGGACGCGAAGACCGGCGCACATCATCACGGTCCGCTCGAGAGCGTGATCTACGTCGTCAGGGGACGCGCGCGGATGCGCTGGGGCGAGCGGCTCGAGTTCGTCGCGGAGGCCGGCCCCGGCGACTTCATCTACATCCCGCCGTACGTGCCGCACCAGGAGATCAACGCGAGCGCCGACGAGACGCTCGAATGCGTGCTCTGCCGCAGCGACGGCGAGGCGGTGGCGATCAACCTCGACATCGAGCCGGTCGAGAAACCCGAGACGGTGCGCTGGATCGACCCGACCCATCCGCACTGAAGCCGCGACGATGCCCAACCCCTTCAAGCAGGCGCTCGTCGAAGGCAGGCCGCAGATCGGCCTGTGGCTGTCGCTCGCGAATGCCTACACGGCCGAGATCGCGGCCACCGCCGGCTTCGACTGGCTGCTGGTCGACGGCGAGCACGCGCCCAACGACGTGCGTTCGATCCTCGCGCAGTTGCAGGCGGTGGCTCCGTATCGCTCGGAGGCGGTGGTGCGCCCGGTCGAAGGCAGCGCCGCGATCGTCAAGCAGATGCTCGACATCGGCGCGCAGTCGTTGCTGGTGCCGATGATCGAGACCGGCGAACAGGCGGCCGCGATGGTGGCCGCGACACGCTATCCGCCGGCAGGCGTGCGCGGCGTCGCTTCGGCGATCGCCCGCGCGTCGCGCTGGAACCGCGACGCACGCTACCTGCACGAAGCCGACGAGACCGTCTGCCTGTTGTTGCAAGTCGAGTCGCGACGAGGCCTCGACAACCTCGACGCGATCGCCGCCACCGACGGCGTCCACGGCGTGTTCTTCGGCCCGGCCGACCTGTCGGCATCGATGGGCTTCCGCGGCGACCCGGGCGCTCCCGAAGTGCAGCGTGCGATCGAGGACGGCATCGCGCGCGTGCTGGCGGCCGGCAAGGCGCCCGGCATCCTCGCGACCGACCCGGTGCTCGCGCGACGCTACCTCGAACTGGGAGCGACCTTCGTCGCGGTCGGCATCGACGTGAGCCTGCTCGCGCGATCGTCGCGCGAGCTCGCGGCGTCGTTCATCCCCGCGGCGCGCGCATGACCGCCACACTCACATCGGCGGGACGACGCCGTCCTTCTCGACGATCACGCGCAGCGCCGTGTATCGGCCCGGCTCGTTCGCCTTCGCGACGATGAAGGCCTTCCTGCCGGCGACGACGTCGGCGCGGGTGGCTTCGGTGAAGGTCACCACCGGGACGTTGTCCGGCACGAGCACCGTCTTGCTGCCGCCCTTGTACGACATCGTCAGCTCGCGGCCGCGGTTGGCCTGCACGACCGTGTCGACGTTCGCGTTCGTCATCGTCGATCCGGGCAGCAGGTCCCATGCGTAGTGACCTTCGTTGGCACCCCGCATCGACTCGGGAAAGACCAGCACCTCGCGGGCGGTGAGCCTGCCGTCGGCGCCGGGCAGCGATGCCGCGCCGACGAAGGTGCCGGGCTTGATGTCGGCGAGCCTGACGTTCTTCACCGCGCCGACCGGAACGTCGGTCCTGAACTCGATGGTCACGTCGTCCGCGTCGGCGCGATGGAAGACCATCGTGTCGCCGGTCACGGAGACGACCTGGCCGCGCAGGCGGCTGGGAGCGGCAGCCTGTGCGAAGGCCGATGACGCGCCGATGGAAACGACGGCGCCGAGAGTCGCTGCGGCGATCTGGAAGCGGATACGTCGGGACATTGCATCTCCGGTGATGGCGTCGTCGGAAACCGCGAAGCGGCCGCGCGACGCGGGCTCGAGGAGCCCGCGAGCGATACGCCGACCGAAGCCGAACGGGGTCGACGCCGGCCCGCACTGTACGCCCCGGCGGCGGCGCTACGGCTCGCCCGCGGGACGGCGCGGCCGCTGCTTCTCGACGACCGTGCGGATCGTGGTGGTCAGCGCGGACGCGAACGCCGTCGCGTGGGCCGCGGCGGCCTCGGCGGTCAGCGCGAGGACCGCGGGACGGTCGAGGTCGGTCGCGTCCCCGAGGCGCACGCCGCGCACCTGCTTGCCCGTGCCTTCGAGCAGACCCTCGGGGTCGGACAGGTCCCTGCCGTGCAGGAGGAACAGCGTCACCCGCCTCGGATAGGCGGCGATCGACACGAAGGCGTCGGTGGTCCTGCCGGTCGCGCTGATTCCGAAGACCAGCGCGTTGTAGTTGTCGAAGCCGAGTTCGTGGCGGCGCGGGAACAGCGCCCGCAACCGCCTGCGGGCCGCGATCAGTTGCTGCCGGACCGCCGGCGCGTAGCGGTCGACGAAGGTCGCGATGCGCGCCTCGACCGGGTCGTCCGCCTCATGTCGGTCGTCGTGACGCCCGCGCGGGTCGAGGGCCGCGCACGAAGAGTCGCTCGCTCGCGGTCAGGTCGTGCGATGCGGAGTCGTCGTCGGTGGCAGGTTCGAACGCCAGCGCCTCGAGCAACGCGATCGACCGGAGGTTGTCGACCTCGACCGTCGCCAGCAACGTCCGGACGCCATGGTCGGCGACCAGGTGATCGACCATCGCGCGCGTCGCGACGCGCGCGAGGCCTCGACCCTGATGGGCGCGGCCGAGCAGATAGGCGATCCACGACGTGTCGGCCGGGACGATGGTGGCCTGCACGTAGCCGATCGGCTCGCCGGCGTGCGGGCGCACGATCCAGTTGAGCCAGCGCTGGCTGCCGTCGGGGGAGATGCGGCGCTCGAGACGCGCATAGCGTTCCACGAGGCTTTCGAGCGACGGTGGCGGACCGCTGTCGATGTAGCGATGGAGCTCCGGATCGGCCAGCAGCGCGAACAGCGCCGGCGCGTGCGCGACCGTCAACGGCTCGAGCACGAGCCCGTCGGCCCGCAGCGTCAGCACGCCGTGACGAGCTCGCCGCGCCTGGCCACCAGCGCCCGCGTCACCCGCGAGCCGGGCTCGCGACCGAGCACGCCGCTGATCCACAGCGACGTGTCGACCAGCGCATCGAGGTCGATGCCGGTGTCGGCGCCGAGCCCGTGCAACAGGTAGACCACGTCCTCGGTCGCGACGTTGCCGGTCGCACCCTTCGCGTACGGGCAGCCGCCGAGGCCGGACACCGAGCTGTCGAAGGTCCCGACTCCGAAGCGCCACGACGCGTCGACGTTGGCGACCGCCATCCCGTAGGTGTCGTGGTAGTGACCGGCCATGCGCTCGACCGGCACGACGCGCGCGACCGCGGCGAGCATGCGCTCGACCGTGGCCGGCGTGCCGGTGCCGATGGTGTCGCCGAGCGAGACCTCGTAGGCGCCGCGCGCGTACAGCGCCTCGGCCACGTCGGCCACGGCCTGCGGTGCGATCGGGCCTTCGTACGGACAGGCGATCACGGTCGACACGTAGCCGCGCACCCGGACGCCGGCCGCCTTCGCCGCGGCGAAGACCGGATCGAAGCGCTCGATCGACTCGGCGATCGAGCAGTTGATGTTCTTCCGCGAAAAACTCTCGGACGCCGCCGCGAACACCGCGACCTCCTCGGCGCCGGCGGCGAGCGCGGCCTCGAAGCCCTTCAGGTTCGGCGTCAGTACCGGATAGTTGACCCCGGGCCGGCGCTTCAACGCGCGCATCAGCTCGCCGTGATCGGCCATCTGCGGGATCCACTTCGGCGACACGAACGACGCGGCCTCGATGTCGCGCAGGCCGGCGTCCGCGAGCCGATCGATCAGTTCGAGCTTGGTCGCGGTGGCGACGGCCCGCTTCTCGTTCTGCAGTCCGTCGCGCGGGCCGACCTCGACGATGCGGGCCTTGCGGGTGAGCGTCATCTCGTCCTCCTCGTCATGGCGAAGCCTCGAAGTCGACCAGCTCCGCGCCTTCGGTCACCTGGTCGCCGGCCGCGAAGAAGAAGGACTTCACGCGGCCCGGGCCCGGCGCGGTGATGGTGTGTTCCATCTTCATCGCCTCGAGCACGAGCAATGGTGCGCCCTTCTCGACCATCGTGTCGGCCGTCGCGATCAGCGCGACGACCTTGCCCGGCATCGGCGCCTTCAGGCCGCCGACGACGTCGTCGTGGCCGACGCCGGCTTCGAGCCGGTCGACGACGTCGACCGCGAACGAGCGTCCGTCGACGAACACGTGGCGTCTCGCGTCCGACGACACGACGGTCGCCCGCAGGCGGCGCTCGTCGAGCTGCGCCTGCAGTCGTCCGTCGGACGCGAGCGTGCCGCGCGCCACCACGCTACGCCCGCCGACCGTGAGCCGATAGCCGTCGCCGACGACCTCGACGCCGACGACCATCGCGGTCTCGCCGCGCGCGAACTCGAGGCTTCGCCTCGCGCTGCCGTTGAGCCGCCAGCCGTCGAGCACATGCCACGGCGAATCACGATCGACGGCATCGACGCGTCCGGCCACGGGCCGCTGCCGCTCGCGTTGCAGTTCGGCGAGCGCGGCGAGCATCCAGACGTCGTCCGGCAGCGGACCCCCTTGCGGAAACAGCACCGCGTTCTCGCGTTCGATGAGCCCGGTATCGAGGTCCGCTTCCGCGAACGAATGCGTCGCGACGAGACGACCGAGGAACTCGACGTTGTTGGCGACGCCGACGATGCGGTACGTCGCGAGCGCCTGCCGCATCCGCGCCAGCGCCTCGCGACGGTCGGCACCCCATACGATCAGCTTCGCGATCATCGGATCGTAGAACGGCGTGATGGCATCGCCCTCCTCGACGCCGGTATCGACCCGCACGTTCGGGGACGCGGGCGGCGGCGCGAGATGCACGAGGCGTCCGGTCGACGGCAGGAAACCCCGGTCGGGGTCTTCTGCATAGATGCGCGCCTCGAGCGCGTGGCCGGTGATGCCGAGCTCGTGCTGTGCGAGCGGCAGCGGCTCGCCGTTCGCGACGCGCAGCTGCCACTCGACGAGGTCGAGGCCGGTGATCATCTCGGTCACCGGGTGCTCGACCTGAAGCCGCGTGTTCATCTCCATGAAGTAGAACGAGCCGTCCTGGTTGACGATGAACTCGACCGTGCCGGCGCCGACGTAGGCGACCGCCTTCGCCGCGTCGACCGCGGCCCTGCCCATCGCCGCGCGACGCGCGTCGGTCATGCCGGGCGCCGGCGCCTCCTCGAGCACCTTCTGATGGCGCCGCTGCACCGAGCAGTCGCGCTCGAACAGGTGGACGACGTTGCCGCGGGTGTCGCCGAAGACCTGGATCTCGATGTGCCGCGGCTTCAGCACGTACTGCTCGACGAGCACGTGCTCGTCGCCGAACGAGCTGCGCGCCTCGCGCTTGCACGAGATCAGCGCGGCCCCGAAGTCCTCGGCGCGATCGACGCGACGCATGCCCTTGCCGCCGCCGCCGGCGCTCGCCTTGATGAGGACCGGATAGCCGATCTCGCCGGCCCGCTCGGCGAGGAAGGCCGGCGCCTGCTCGTCGCCGTGGTAGCCGGGCGTGAGCGGCACGCCGGCAGCGGCCATCAACGCCTTGGCCGCCGACTTCGAGCCCATCGCGCGGATCGCCGCCACCGGCGGTCCGATGAAGACGATCCCGGCGGCCGCGCACGCTTCCGCGAAGCCCTCGTTCTCGGACAGGAAGCCGTAGCCCGGATGGATCGCCTCGGCCCCGGTCCGCCGTGCCGCTTCGAGGATGCGGTCGGCCTTGAGGTAGGACTCGCGCGCGGCGGCGGGACCGATCAGCACGGCCTCGTCGGCGAGGCGCACGTGGCGCGCGTCGGCGTCGGCCTCGGAACAGACGGCGACGGTCGCGATACCCATGCGTCGCGCGGTCGCGACGACGCGGCAGGCGATCTCTCCGCGGTTGGCGATCAGGATTTTTTGGAACATGGTCATCGGCCCTTCCACACGACATCGTTGTCGATCGCATACAGGCGGCACGACTGTCCGCTGCGCTGGCAATACCCGAGGGCCCGCGCCGTCACGTAATCGTCGACGGCCCAGCCATAGCCGCCGCGGTCGCCGATCGCGAACGCCTTGGGGCTCTTCGCTGCGACCAACTTCGCATAGGCGGCCCGGGCATTGGCGTTGCGACTCGGCAGCGCGTCGGCGTCGTCGACTGCCGCGAAGTCGCTGCGCGGCGGTCGCTCGGTCGCGGGCGCCTGCGGAAAGCCGATCTCGGCGAGGAAGCGGTCGACGACCGGCGTCCAGTGGTCCATGTCGAGGTTGAATCCGTTGTGCCCGTCGCCGCCGACCGGTGCGAAGGTGTTGAAGCGGCCCCGACCGCCCGCGTCGCTCCACGCGCGGAACCAGGCCCTGGGCGCGGCCTCGCCGAAGAAGAGATCGTCGGGCCAGTAGAACCACGCCATCGGCGCAGTCGACGTCGCGGCGGCGTCCGCAAACAGCCGCTCCACGCGCTGCGGCGAGCACGGCTGGCCCGGACGCCGGTCCGGGTTGCCACCGGTGCCGCCGGCGAAGTTGATGCCGCCGACGAGGCCGGCCGGACGACGGCCGACCGTCGCGATCGCGGTGAGGCCACCCACCGACTGGCCCGCGACGATCCAGCGGCTCGTATCGACGTAATCGAGCGTCTTCGCGTACGCGACGGTCGCGAGCACCTCGTCCGACGCGGCGCGCGCCATCGCATCCAGGCGCAGGTCGTTGCAGCGTCCGTTGTCTTCGGGATCGAAGGCACCGTAGGTCTCCCAATAGCCGATGCGGGTCGGCGCGAGGACGACGAAGCCCTTCTGCACGAGATAGCGCGCGAAGGCTTCCGGATGCGAGCGTCCCTGCGCGGCCCGCTTCTCGGGGGTGGCGCGGCCGTGGTTGAAGACCACCAGCGGCCTCGGCCCATCGCCGTCGGGTCGATAGATCGTGATCGGCATGCGCCGCGTCTCCTCGCGACCGTAAAGATCCTTTACCGTCACGTCGATGCGGACGATCTCTTCGCGCAGGTCCTGTGCGAGGCTCGCAGGCGCACCCGGGATCGCGGTCTCGGCACCGGCGGCGACCATGGACCGGCAAGCCGATAGCGATACGACGGCGCAGACGCGCACCGCACGTGTGCGAGAGGAACGGACACCCGTCGAACGCATCATCGCGGCGCTCGCCGGTGCAGGACGAGCTCAGGCACCGAGCGCCTCGGCTCCCTCGCTCCGCATGCCGAGGCGATCGAGCAGCGCGCGGTCGCGCACGGCCTGCGGGTTCTTCGTCACGAGCAGGCGATCGCCGTAGAAGATCGAGTTGGCGCCGGCCATGAAGCACAGGGCCTGCAGCGCTTCGTCCATCCGCTCGCGGCCCGCCGAGAGCCGTACCATGCTCGTCGGCATCGTGATCCGCGCGACGGCGATGGTGCGGACGAACTCGAACGGATCGATGGCCGCCTGCCGCGCCCGCGGCGTGCCCTCGACACGCACGAGCTCGTTGATCGGCACCGACTCGGGCGCCGGCGACAGGTTGGCGAGCTGCGCGATCAGCGCCGCGCGATCGGCCTGCGACTCGCCGAGGCCGACGATGCCGCCGCAGCAGACCTTGACGCCGGCCTCGCGCACGCGCTCCAGCGTCTCGAGCCGGTCCTCGTAGACGCGCGTCGTGATGATCGAGCCGTAGAACTCGGGCGACGTGTCGAGGTTGTGGTTGTAGTAGTCGAGGCCCGCGTCCTTCAGTTCCTCGGCCTGGCCGGGCGCCAGCATGCCGAGCGTGACGCAGGTCTCGAGACCCAGCGCCTTCACGCCCTTCACCATCTCGGCGACCTTCGCGAGATGGCGCGGCTTCGGGCTGCGCCATGCTGCGCCCATGCAGAAGCGCGTCGCGCCGGCTGCCCTCGCGGCCGCGGCCGCCTCGAGCACCTCGGCGAGCGGCATCAACGCCTCGGCGTCCACGCCGGTGTCGTACTGCGCGGCCTGCGGGCAGTACGCGCAGTCCTCCGGACAGCCGCCGGTCTTGATCGACAGCAGCGTCGAGAGCTGGATCGCGTTGGCGTCGAAGTGTTCGCGATGGACCGTCTGCGCGCGGAACAACAGATCGGCGAACGGCAGCTCGAAGAGTTCGAGCACGTCGGTCGCGGTCCAGCGGACCGGGACGGCCGGCATCGTCGCGCGACGCGGGGCATGGAAGGTGACGGGCTGATTCATGAAGGCGAGGCGGTTGAGGACGACAACGAGGACGAGGCAGGCGGCGACGCCGTGGCGCCGCGGACGATCACGGGACGGCCCACGACGGCTTCCGCTTCTCGAGAAAGGAGCGGATGCCTTCGCGTCCCTCGTCGGACGCGCGGATGGCCGCGATGCGACCGGCGGTGTCGGCGAGCAGCGCCTCGTCGAGCGGCGCGGTGGCGACGTCGCGGATCAGGCGCTTGGTCTCGTGCATCGCGTTCGACGA
>CALMOR010000031.1:24892-50695 GCA_937872165.1 uncultured Burkholderiales bacterium
TTGCCCATCAGCACGGCGACGTGGCGCGCCACCGCGGCATCGAGACCGTCGGCGTCGACGACCTCGTGGACATAGCCGATGCGCAGCGCCTCGGCCGCGTCGAAGCGTTCGGCGCTCAGCAGGTAGCGGCGCGCCGCGCGTTCGCCCATCGCGCGGACCACGTAGGGACCGATGGTCGCGGGGATCAGGCCGAGGCGCGTCTCCGACAGGCAGAAGCCCGCGTCGCGCGAAGCGATCGCCAGGTCGCACGCGGCGACGAGGCCGGTGCCGCCCGCGTACACGTCGCCCTGCACGCGCGCGACGACCGGCTTCGGACAGTCGTGGAGGGTCTTCAACATCCGTGCGAGCCGCATCGCGTCGGCGCGGTTCTCGGCATCCGAGTAACCGGACATGCGCTTCATCCAGTTGAGATCGGCGCCGGCGCAGAAGGCCTTGCCCGCGGCCGCCAGCACGACCACCTTGACCTGGGGATCGCGGCCGGCCGCGACGAAGGCGCGTGCCAGCTCGTCGATCATCGTCTCGCTGAACGCGTTGCGGACTTCGGGCCGGTCTAGCGTGACGGTGGCGACGCGGTCGGCGACGACGACCTGGAGGGTTTCGTAGGAGCTCATCGATGCGGTGCGGGTTGGTTGACGCCCCCGTTCACGGAAGGGCGGAGGGCCGTCACATGCGGAAGAGCCCGAAGGTGGTCGGCCCGATCGGCGCGTTCAGCGCGGCCGACAGCGACAGGCCGAGCACGCGCCGCGTCTGCGCCGGATCGATCACGCCGTCGTCCCACAGGCGAGCGGTCGCGTAGTACGGGTGGCCCTGCTGGTCGTACTGCGCGCGGATCGGCGCCTTGAACCGCTCCTCTTCGTCGGCGGACCAGTCACCGCCCTTCGCCTCGACGCCGTCGCGACGCACGGTCGCGAGCACGCTCGCGGCCTGCTCGCCTCCCATCACGCTGATGCGCGCGTTCGGCCACATCCAGAGGAAGCGCGGCGAATAGGCGCGCCCGCACATTCCGTAGTTGCCGGCGCCGAACGATCCCCCGATCAGCATCGTGATCTTGGGGACTTGCGCCGTGGCGACCGCGGTCACCATCTTCGCGCCGTCCTTCGCGATGCCGGCGTTCTCCACCTTGCGTCCGACCATGAAGCCGGTGATGTTCTGCAGGAACACCAGCGGCACGCCACGCTGCGCGCACAGCTCGATGAAGTGGGCGCCCTTCTGCGCGGACTCGCCGAACAGGATGCCGTTGTTGGCGACGAGGCCGACCGGCATGCCGTAGAGATGCGCGAAGCCGGTCACGAGCGTCGTCCCGTAGCGCGCCTTGAACTCGTCGAGCCGCGAGCCGTCGACGACGCGCGCGATGATCTCGCGCACGTCGTAAGGCTTCTTGGTGTCGGCCGGGATGACGCCGTAGATCTCCGACGGGTCGTAGGCCGGCTCCTCGGAAGCCGCGAACGCGACGCCGTTCGGCTTCGTGCGATTGAGGTTGCCGACGATGCGGCGCGCGATGGCGAGCGCGTGGCGGTCGTTCTCGGCGAGATGGTCGGCGACACCCGAGACACGCGTGTGCACGTCGCCGCCGCCGAGGTCCTCGGTGGTGACGACCTCGCCGGTCGCGGCCTTCACCAGCGGCGGGCCGCCGAGGAAGATGGTGCCCTGGTCGCGCACGATGACGGTCTCGTCGCTCATCGCCGGCACATAGGCACCGCCGGCCGTGCACGAGCCCATGACGACGGCGATCTGCGGGATCGCCTTCGCGCTCATGTTGGCCTGGTTGTAGAAGATGCGGCCGAAGTGGTCGCGGTCGGGGAAGACCTCGTCCTGGCGCGGCAGGAAGGCTCCGCCCGAGTCGACCAGATAGATGCACGGCAGGCGGTTCTGTTCGGCGATCTCCTGCGCGCGCAGATGCTTCTTGACCGTCATCGGGTAGTAGGTGCCGCCCTTCACGGTCGCGTCGTTGGCGACGACCATGCATTCGACGCCGGCGACGCGACCGACGCCGGCGATGACACCGGCCGACGGCGCATCGTCGTCGTACATCCCGAAGGCGGCGAGCTGGCCGACCTCGAGGAAGGGCGCACCGGGATCGAGCAGGCGCTCGACCCGCTCGCGCGGCAACAGCTTGCCGCGCGCCTCGTGTTTCGCACGGGCCGTCGGGCCGCCGCCCGCCGCGACCCGCGCGACCTGCGCCCGCGGGTCGTCGACGACGGTCCGCATCGCTGCCGCGTTGGCCTTGAACTCGTCGGAGCGCGGATTGAGCCTGGATTCGATCTTCATAAGCCGATGTTGGTCCGGATGAACGACTTGTCCTCGTCGCGGATGTCGGCCACCGCGGCCTCGTAGTACGGCATCCACCCCGACGCCGCGTCGACGCTCGAGCCGAGGCGTCGCAGCAGTCCGTCGCGCAGGCCGAAGACCAGCCCGTGCACCTCGATCTCCTGGCCCCGGTCCCAGGCCTGGCGGACGATGGTCGTGCGGCACACGTTGCCCACCTGCTCGACCACGTTGAGCTCGCAGAGCCGCGCGTCGCGCTCGTCGGCGCCCGCTTGCGCATCGAGGACGACACAGTGCTTCAGCGCGACGTCCTCGACATGACGCAGCCAGTTGTCGGCGAGACCGATCGAGTGGTTCGCGGCCACCGCATGCACGCCGCCGCAGCCGTAGTGGCCGACCACCATCACGTGTTCGACCCGCAGCACGTCGATCGCGAACTGCAGCACCGACAGGCAGTTGAGGTCCGAGTGGGCGACGACGT
Source organism: uncultured Burkholderiales bacterium (assembly GCA_937872165.1). Lineage (GTDB taxonomy): Bacteria > Pseudomonadota > Gammaproteobacteria > Burkholderiales > Burkholderiaceae_D > CAHJXF01. The sequence continues at coordinate 27,639 of CALMOR010000031.1, forward strand.
TGGCGACGTTGCGATGGACGAAGACCTCGCCCGGCGCGAGCCCGATGATCTCGTTGGCCGGCACGCGGCTGTCGCTGCAGCCGATCCACAGGTACCGCGGCGCCTGCAGCTTCGCGAGCTTCGCGAAGAACTCCGGGTCGCGGTCGATCTGCCCGGCGGACCAGGCGACGTTGTTGGCGAAGAGATCGTCCAGGGAGTCAGACATCGCGATCGACCCGTCTCACATCGACTCGGCGTAGAGCTCGCGGCCGATCTGCATCCGGCGGATCTCGCTCGTGCCCGCGCCGATCTCGTAGAGCTTCGCGTCGCGCCACAGGCGACCCACCGGATACTCGTTGGTGTAGCCGACGCCGCCGAGCACCTGGATCGCCTCGCCGGCCATCCAGGTCGCCTTCTCGGCCGAATACAGGATGGCGCCGGCCGCGTCCTTGCGCAGCGTGCGCGCGTGGTCGGCGCGATCGCAGGCCGCGCCGACCGTGTAGACGTAGGCGCGCGACGCCTGCCAGGTCGTGTAGAGGTCCGCGAGCTTGCCCTGCATCAGCTGGAACTCGCCGATGCTCTGCCCGAACTGCTTGCGCTCGTGCACGTACGGCAGCACCGCGTCCATGCACGCGGCCATGATGCCGAGCGGTCCGCCCGACAGCACCGCCCGCTCGTAGTCGAGTCCCGACATCAGTACCTTGACGCCGCCGCCGACCTGTCCGAGCACGTTCTCCACCGGCACCTCGCAGTCGTCGAAGAAGATGGGCCAGGTGTTCGAGCCGCGCATGCCGAGCTTGTCGAGCTTGCTGCCGTACGACAGACCCTGCGTTCCCTTCTCGACGACGAAGGCCGTGACGCCGCGCGCGCCTCCGTCGGCGTCGGTCTTCGCGTAGACGATCATCGTGTCAGCGTCGCCGCCGTTGGTGATCCACATCTTCGAGCCGTTGAGCACGTAGCGGTCGCCCTTCAGGTCCGCCTTCAGCGTCATGCCGACGACGTCCGAGCCCGCGTTGGGCTCGCTCATCGCGAGCGCGCCGACGTGCTCGCCCGAGCAGAGCTTCGGCAGGTACTTCCGCTTCTGCTCGTCGCTGCCGTTGCGGCGCATCTGGTTGACGCACAGGTTCGAATGCGCCCCGTACGACAGGCCCACCGATGCCGACGCCCGCGACACCTCTTCCATCGCGACGATGTGGGCGAGATAGCCGAGGTCGGTGCCGCCGTACTCCTCGGGCACGGTCATGCCGTGGAGACCGAGGTCGCCGAGCTTCTTCCAGAGGTCGGCGGGGAACAGGTTGTCGCTGTCGATGGCCGCGGCGCGCGGCGCGATCTCGTTGGCCGCGAAATCCTGGATCGTGTCGCGCATCTGCGCGATGTCGTCGCCGAGATCGAAGGCGAGAGCGGGGACTTGGGACATCGGATCTCCGTGGTGTTCTGCAGGGGACGGCGTCGGGGCGGAACCGGATGATGCCAGAGAATTGAGCTTCGCTCGATTTAATTTCTCCGCGCGGGTATCGTCGCGCCCGTCACGGCGATGCAAGCGTCCGCGCCGCCAACTATTGAGCTATCCTCAATTCTTCGCCTCGATCGGGATCGCATGAACTCTCGTAGCGCGTCACCGCAGCCGGCCGCAGCACGCGTCCGACGGCGCCCGGCCGGCAGCGCCAAGTCCGCGCAACGCATCGCCGACATCGTCCGCGCGAGCCGCGAGGTGTTCTCGAACCGCGGCTACGAATCGGCGACGACGACCGAGATCGCCGAACGGCTCGGCATTTCCGAGGCGACGATCTTCACCTACTTCGCCGGCAAGCGCGACCTGTGCATGCGCGTGATCGAGGACTGGTACGACGAGATCATCGCCCGCATCGACGAGGGGATGCCGCGCAAGCAGTCGCTGCGCGCCCAGCTCGCCTACCTGGTCCGCGCACATCTGCGTCTCTTCCTCGTCCAGGGCACGGGGATGTGTGCGCTGGTCCTCTCGGAAGGCCGTGCGAAGGGGCAACCGCTCGGCGACGAGCTGGTTCCCCTCCAGCGCCGCTACACCGCGCCGTTGATGGACCTGCTCGCGCGCGGCCAGACCTCCGGCGAGCTGCGTGCCGACGTCTCGCTGCGGCTGATGCGCTCGATGATCTACGGACCGATGGAACACATCCTGTGGGAAGCCGTCGTCGCCCACAAGCCGATCGACATCGATGCCGCGGCCGACGAACTGATCGACGTGCTGTGGCCGATGTTGCAGGCGCCGCGTGCCGAACTCGCCGCGCTGCGTCGCATGCGCTCGCAGGTGATCGCGGCCGCCGACGCCGCGGGCCGCTGATCGGGCCGCCGATGGGATCGCCGCGAGGCCGCGTGGCGCCGTCGGTCGATCGCGAGGGCGAGCGCGACGATCGACGGGACGAAGCACGCGGCGATGCGCGCGCTGCCGCCGCCCATCACTCCGCGGACGACGTGTGGTCGCGCGTGATCACCCATGCGCCGTCCTTCCTCTCGACGATCAACGTGAAGAGCCCGTGCGGCGGCTTGTCCTTCGGGTCGATCGCACGCAGCAGCGACCACTTGCCGAACACGTAGACGACGGTGGGCGACAGTTCGCGCACCTCGAGCAGTTCGAAGTCGAGCTTGCCCATCGCCGCCGCGTCGGGATAGGTCTTGCGATAGCGGTCGATGGTCGCCTGCCAGCCGTAGCGGAAGCTGTCGCCGCCGGCGAAGCGGATCTCGTCGCTGTGCCAGTAGCCCTTCATGAACGCGTCGATGTCGGCGCGGTTCCAGTCGTCGCGCTGGGTCGCGATCAGCTTGCGCGCGGCGAGGGTCGCGTCGGTCTCGGCAGCGGAGGCGCAGAAGCTCGCGAGACAGACGACGATCGCGACGAGGCGCTTCACCGCTCCACCTCGGCCGCGTGGGCCGCAATGGCGCCGATCACGTCGTCCCACACCGCGAGCGGAAAGGCGTGACCCATGCGTTCGAGGATCAGCAGCTTCGCGCCGGGGATGGCGGCCGCGGTCGCCATGCCGCCTTCGACCGGGACCAGCGGATCGGGCCGGCCGTGGATGACCAGCGTCGGCACCTTCACGCCGGCCAGCGCCTTCGTGCGATTGCCCGACGCGATGATCGCCGCGAGCTGGCGCGCGCTCCCCGCCGGGTGATGGCCGCGCTCCCACGCGGCCGAGCCGCGCGACCCGTCGAGGACCTCGTCCTCGGGGAAGGATCCGGCCCGCAGCGTCGTCATCAGCCGCTTGTAGAAGACGAGGAACTCGTCCTTGCCGGTGGCCGGCTTCGCGGTCAGCAGGGCGGTCGCCTCGGGGTTCGCCGACGGCAGCTTCGCGTCGCCGGTGGTGCTCATGATCGACGTGAAGCTCAGCATGCGATCGGGATGCTCGATCGCCATCATCTGGCCGATCATGCCGCCCATCGAAGCGCCGACGACGTGCGCCTTCGCGATGCCGAGCGCGTCCAGGAGGCCGACCGCGTCGGCGGCCATGTCGCTCAGCGTGTAGGGGACCTTCGGCTTGAAGCCCATCGCGGCCTTCGCGAACAGCGCCATCGGGTTCGGAACGTCCTCGTGGTCGAGCCACGTCGACTTGCCGATGTCGCGGTTGTCGAAGCGGATGACGAAGTAGCCGTGGCCCGCGAGCTGCCGGCAGAACATCTCGTCCCATCCGAGCATCTGGGTGCCGAGGCCCATCACCAGCAGCATCGCGGGCCGCGACGGGTCGCCGAAGGTCTCGTGGCAGAGGTTGACGCCGTTGACGTGCGCGATCGAAGGAAGCGGGGGCGAAATGTCGGACATGGGCAGGGTCGTGGTCGGGTTTGCGTCGACCCGCACGATAACGCGTGAAACCTTTCGGGTGGGGCGCCGCGTCGTCAGGCGGGCCTCGTCTTCATCGCCTCGTCGCGCGGCTCGCGTCGCAGGATCTTGCCGGTTGATGCTCGAACTCGCGCGGCGTGTAGAGCGGATAGACGTTGACCGCGACGAGGCCCGCGCGCAGCACCGCGGCCACGACCCCCGGGTAGCTGAGCAGGTCGGACATCATGATCGCGACGCGGTCGCCCTTCTCGAGACCGATGCCCTGCAACCACGCGGCGAACGCGCCCCGGCCTCCGGTCCCATTCGCCGTATGCGAGCGTGCGGCCCATGCACACGTAGGCCGGCCGGGCCGCGTACTTCGCGAAACTCTCGTCGAAGAGATCGACGATCGACCCGTAGCGCGTGATGTCGAGCTCGGCCTCGACGCCCGGCGGGTACCGCGCGATCCATGGACGGCGTGTCGCTCGTCATCGCCTCGCTTCCGTCGAGCGCTCGCGTCGGCTCAGGCGAACACGTCCGACACGTAGCGCCCGTGCCGATGCTCCATCTCGTCGGCCCACGCCTCGGCACCCGCGTCGTCGATCTGCGTCGCCTTCTGATAGATGCGGATGAAGGTCTCGCGAACCGCCGGAGCCATGTGCTTGCCGTCGCCGCAGACGAAGAACTGCGCGCCGTCGCGGAACAGTTGCGCGACCTCGGCGCGGTCCTTCCAGACGCGGTGCTGCACGAACAGTACGTCGCCGTCGGGCCGGGCCGAGAAGGCCGGTCGCATCTCGACGACGCCGTCGGCTTCCCACTGGGCGAACTCGTCGCGGTAGAGATAGTCGACGTCGGGATGGTCGACCCCGAAGAACAGCAGCGAGCGTCCCACCTCGCGGCCCGCGGCCTTCTGCGCTGCGCGCTCCTGCAGGAAGCCGCGGAACGGCGCGACGCCGGTACCGGCGCAGACCATCACCATCGCCACCGTCGGGTCGGACGGCGGATGGAAGCCCGACTGCGACGGCCGCACCGCGACGGCGAGACGGTCGCCGGCCTGCAGGCTGGCGAGATAGGTCGAGGCGACGCCGAGGAAGCGGCCCTGTCCCGACATCGAAGGCGCGTCGACGACCGCGATCGTCAGGCTGGCCTCGCCGTCGTCCGCGAGCGGCGACGACGAGATCGAGTACTGGCGCGCGCGAAGCAGCGGCAGCATCGCGAGGAAATGGGCGAACGGGATAGCGCACGACTGCGCGCGTTCGACGAGGTCGAGCACGCTGACGCGCCGGTCGAGCACTTCGGTCGCATAGGCCTCGTCGCTCGCGAGGCGTTCGAGTTCTGTCGTCTCCGGCGGACAGGGCGTGGCCGCGACGAGCTGCGCGATCTGCGCGCGCGTCGCCGGCTGTGCGAGCTCGACATAGTTGGACAGCACCTCGAACGCGCTGATCGGATATTCGGCCGGCAACGACGCGGCCGCGCCGGGCTGCCGATGGATGACGATCTGCGTGTCGTCGGCGAGGCCGAAGCGGCGCAACGCGCGCTGCACGTTCGACGGCGCGTTGCGCGGCAGGACCGCGAGATAGTCGCCGCTGCGATAGCTCATGCCTTCGGGCAACGCGATCTGCAGATGACGCTTCGAGCGCATGCGAGCCGGGTCGAGCGCGGCACGATTGACCAGCTCGCGGTTCGCGACGACGGTCGCCTGCTCGAGCTCGTTCAACTGGAGCGCGCTGACGCGCCCGGCCCTCAGCACCTCGACGTCGAAGCTCGGTGCGACCGGCTTGTCGGCGACCACGTGCCCGAGCGCGCGACCGAGGTCGGTCCACAGACCTTCGTACCACTCGTCGAAGGCGCCGAAGAAGTCGCCGCCGGCATCGGCTTCGCCGCGCGCGCGCAACCGCGTCGCCCCGGCCGCCTCGAACGCCGCGTCGACGCGCTTCGGCACGAACTGATAGGTCCGCGCCCACTGGCGATTGCCGCAGCCGAACACCGCGAACGGCACGCCCGCGAGTTCGTCCGCGGCGCGGCTCTCGATCCATGCGAGGAACTGCTTCGCGTTGTCCGGCGCCTGTCCCTCGTAGGACGCGGTGACCGCGATCACCGGCGTGCCGGCCGCGAGCGTTCCCGCGTGTTCGTCGAGCGACGCGACCGTGGCCCGATAACCTTGGCGCGGCGCGTCGACGGCGATGCGGCGCGCGAACATCTCGGACGCGCCGGTGTTGCTGCCGTAGAGGATCAGCAACGACGGCGCGTCGCTCGCCGGCTGCGGCGCGTCGCTCTCCTCGTTGAGCAGCGGCCGCATCGCGGGCGACGGCACGCCCTTCAGTGAGAAGTCGCCGCGGCCGCGGGACTTGGCGCGGATCTCGAGACCCTCTGGCTTGATGGTCAGCGTCTCGGCCACCTCGAGCCGATAGGACGGATCGGCAAGCACGATGTCGAAGCGCTGCAGCAGCATCGCCGTCACGAGCTGCGCCTCCTGCATCGCGAAGGGCCGGCCGATGCACGCGCGCGCGCCGTTGCCGAACGGCTTCCAAGCGTTGGGCGGCAGCTTCTCGGCGTTTTCCTGCGAGAAGCGGTCGGGCTCGAAGGCCTCGGCGTCGTCGCCCCACACCGCGGGATCGCGATGGAGCATCGGCTGCAGCACCAGCAGCGTGTCGCGCGCGGTCAGCGGGTAGCGTCCGCCGAGCACCGTGTCCTCGGCCGGCTTGACCGCGAACGCCGGCGCCGTGGGCCACAGGCGCAGGGTCTCCATCAGCAGTTGCTCGATGTACTTGAGCTGCGCCAGATGCTCGACCCGCGGCAGTTCGTCGCCGAGCACGTCGTCGACGATCTTCTGCGCCTTCATCAGCACCGCCGGGTTCTTCAGCAGCAGGTAGGTCGCGAACGACAGCAGCCCGCTCGTGGTCTCGTGACCCGCGATCAGGAACGTGACCATCTGGAAGCGGATGTTCTCGTCGGACAGCTTCTCGCCGGTCACGAGGTCGACGCCGTTCAGCATGACGTTGAGCAGGTCGTGCTTGTCTAGGCCCCTCGGGTCCTGCCGTCGCTCGGCGATGAGCTGCTCGGCGACCTTCGCGAGCACGACCTGGTCGGCTTCGTACTTGCGCCTCTTCGCGACCATCACGTTGGACAGCATGCCGGGTCGACGACTGCGCTGGCCGGCTTCCTCCAGCGCGTCCACCATCGCGGCCACGAACGGATGCATCTCGTTCTGGTAGAAGCTGTTGAAGCGGTAGTCGAACGCGCACAGCGCGATCGTGTCGAGCGTGAGCCGCGTCATGTTGTCGGCGACGTCGATGACCGCGCCCGACCCGTAGCGCTCCCACTTCACGAACATCTGGTTCGCGATGTCGACCATGCGGTCGAACATCGAACGGACGCCGAGCGGCCCGAAGGCCGGCATCAGCAGACGATGCGCCTTGGCCCAGTTGGGCTCGCTGTTGTAGGCGGTGAAGAGGCCGTCGCCCGCGAACGCCCGGATCTCCTTCAACGGTCCGTGGATGCGCTTCTGGAAGCGCTTCTCGTCGGACAGCTCGTCGACCAGCGCCTGCGAGCTGACGACGTACATGTCGGCGCCGAAGATCGTGAGCTTGTAGATCGGCCCGTAGGTCTTCGCGAGCTTCATCATGCTCTGGATCGGCGCCGACGAATCGAGGTCGCCGGCGTTGCCGATGAACGGCTTCGTCGGTGGCTGCGGGACGACGTGGTTGTCTGGCATGTCGGTCGATGGCGGACGGAGCGGTCGCGTCTCAGTGGAGAGCGCTCGCCGGCGACCGCGGCTTGCGGAGGGGCTTCGAGACGGTCTTGGCCGCCGCGGTCCCGGGCGACGCTGACTTGGACACGGCGGGCTCGGACGCGACGGTCTTGAGCGCAGGGCTCCTGCGTCGGGTGGGCTTGGGGACGGCGGCGGTCCCGGCAGTCTTGGGAGCCGCTTTCCCGGCGACCGTCTTGCGCACCGCCGCGGCCTTGGGTCTGGCCTTCGCCGTCGGCTTCGACGGCACGAGGGACACGGCCGGTTCGGTGGTCGTCGCCCCCGCCGCGGGAGCCGTATCGGCCGCCGCCGCCTGCATCGCGGCCGCGTACAGGCGGCGATGCTCGTCGACGACGAAGCCGGCCAGGTCCGCGACGTCCGGCACCGTGCGACGACAGGCGATCAGCCCGTAGTCGAGCGACCCGTTGTAGCTCTGCACGGTGATGTTCAGCGCCACGCCGTGCGACGCGATCGACACCGGGAAGTAGTTCAGCATGCGCGCGCCGCAGACGTACATCGTGGCCTGGATGCCGGGGACGTTGGAGACCGCGACGTTGGCCACCGGCGGTATCGAGTTGGCGAGGCCCGAGCGCCCGTACATCGATGCGAGGCCCGACATCAGCCACGGTGCGCCGAACGAAGGGAAGTCGGTCGGGATGGCGGCCTTGAAGTTGCCCATCATCGTCTTGGCCGCCGACGACGACTCGTTGATCGCGGCCAGACGCGCCACCGGGTCCTCGATGTCGGTCGCGAGCGACATCACGGTCATCGACACCTGGTTGTTCGCTTCGGTGTTGCCCTGCTCGCGCAACGACACCGGCACCGCGGCCGTCAGCGACTTCCTCGGCAACGCGCCGTACTCGGAGAGGTAGCGACGGATCGCGCCGCCGCAGGTCGCGAGGACCACGTCGTTGAGCGAATAGCCGAAGCGCTTGCCGATCTGCTTGGCCTCGACCAACGGGATCGAGCGCGCCGCGTACGCGCGCTGGTTCGTGATCGACACGTTGAACAGCGTCTTCGGACCGAAGAGCCTGAACTCTCCGGTCGCGCGCCGTTCGGAGCCCGCCGCCTTGCCGGCGGCCGGCGTCCCGGGCTGAGGCAGCATCACGCTCTGCAGCGCACGCGCCATGTCGGGCAGCGTCTTCACGAGCTTCACGTATTGCTCCAGCGTGTTGCTGACCGCGGCCGACGCGAGCTCGGCCATGCCGAGCTGATAACGATGGTTGCGCCGCAGCTCGCGCGGAGGCTTCACCTTCCGCGGCTCGGGCGTGAGATCCATGATCGCGGTCGCGAGCGCGACGCCGGCCTGACCATCGATGCCGGCGTGATGCACCTTCGTGTACAACGCCACGCGGTCGGGCTCGCCGGTCTTCTTCTCGAGACCGTCGATGACGAAGAACTCCCACAGCGGACGGCTCCGGTCGAGCAGCGACGAGTGCAGCCGCGCGACGTACTGCTCGAGCTGCTTCGCGGTCCCGGGCTTCGGCAACGTGACGCGACGGATGTGATAGTCGATGTCGACATCGTCGTCCTCGACCCACACCGGGTTCGACATCTCGAAGGGCATCAGCGCGAGCTTGCGGGTGAAGACTTCGGACACGTGCAGACGTTCGACGATGTGCTGCCGGAAGTCCTCGTAGAAGTCGCCGCTGTAGCCCTTCGGCAGCTCCAGCGTGTGCATGCCGCCCACGTGCATCGGCGTCTCGGGCGTCTCGAGATGCAAGAAGCTCGCATCCATGCCGCTCAGGTGATTCATCCGCTCGCTCCTCGTGTGCGCGTCGATGCGCATTCGCGGACGGTCGCCGGTCGATCGCGACGCTGCGGGCGCGTCGATCGGATCCGTTCGCTGATGAGGTCCTCGGGTCGCCGCGGATCTGCAGCGCCGTCGCGGATTCGTGGCCCGCTCGGAACGAGGCGTCTCCTCGGTCGCGGCAATATAGCAGCCGCGCATCGGGAGGCAACGCGGGTTTGCCCTCGCGGACACCGGCCGCGCGGACGGCCGGTCGGGGCTTCAGCCCGACTGGATCGCCGTCATCAGGCTCCTGCGCGACGCGAGGAGGCCGTTCGCTTCCATGTCCTTCAGGTGCAGTCGTGTGGAAGGCGGCTGCGCGGTCGATCCGACGTGTCGTTCGAGGACGTTGAGGAAGGGACGCATGAGGCGCGGATCGAAGTGCGCCCCGCTCTCGCACATCATCTGCTCGACCGCGAGTCGATGCGGCCACGCGCGCTTGTAGGGCCGCTCGTTGGTCAGCGCGTCGTAGACGTCGGCGAACGCGCAGATTCGGGCGGCGAGCGGGATGCTCTCGCCCGACGTATTGGGATAGCCCGCGCCGTTCCACCACGCGTGGTGGTACTTGGCGATCATCGCGGCCATCTGCAGCGTCTCGTCGGACGAGCTCTCGAGCAGTTGCGCGCCGACCTCGGTATGCGCGCGCATCGCGGTCATCTCGCTCGCGTCGAGCGGACCGGGCTTAAGCAGGATCATCTCGTTGACGGCGATCTTGCCGATGTCGTGGAGCCGTGCCGCGTGTTCGATGCGCAGACAGTTCTCGTGGTCGATGCCGATCTCGGCGGCGAGCAGGCCTGCCAGCCGGCCGACGCGGAAGCAGTGCTCGCCGGTCTGGTCGTCGAAGAACTCGGCGGCCAGCGCCCAGTTCTCGGCCACGTCGTAGGCCGCGGTGCGCATCGCGGCCTTCAACGATTCGATGCGCAGCTTCGCCATGTCGCCGTGGATGGCTGTCAGTTCGTCGTGCTTCCTCAACTCCTCGGAGCGCGACGGCGCTTTCGCCAGCAGGAACGGATTGGCGATATCCGCGATGGCGGCCGAAGCCTCGTCGTCGTCGAGCCAGCGCCGGACGCCGGTGAACGGGTCGAACGGCTTCGCTTCCTCGATGGCCTGCCGATCGCGGAGCGGGACGCCGCGCGCACTCATCTGCCGATAGAACTTGGCGTTCTTGACGCCCGCGGTGTACTCGATCAGTTCCTTGCCGGGATTGACCTTGGGGCCGGCGGTGTACTCGACCAGCTCCCTCGCGTAGTCGATGCCCGCCTTCGCCGTCGTGGTCACGATGCGGGTGAGCGCGTCCAGCGCCGCTCCGACATCGTCGGGATGCCGGGCATGCTTGCGATCGAGATCGGAGGTCTCGCCGGTCATCGTGCGCTTGTGCACATCGATCAGCGCGCGCAGGACGTCGTCGTGATAGAGACGGCTCGCCTTGCTGGACCGATGCAGAGCCGTCAACTGTTGGCGAGCGCTCAACTCGCGCTCCGGATCGCGACTGGCCCAATCGCAGTGGGCAGATGCGATGGCAAGCAGCATCTCCACGCGAGGATTGTGTACGGCGGCCGAGCGCTCGCGGGCTGCCGCGATCAGCATTTCAGCCGTCTCGTGATCATCTTGCGACAACAGATACATCGCGCGAAAGTATTCGAACGTTGTCTTGAGGACGATATCGGCCATCGGGTTGTTGTCGAGCATCTCCGAACCGATACGCAGGAAGCGGAGCGCTGCTTCATCGTCACGAAGACGATGGGCGCTGAAAAGGCCATGGGCGGCGTTGGCGAGACTCACGTAGCGGCCGCGCGGCGAGTCGAGATCGAAACTCAGCGCACGGTCGGTGACTTCGATGGCGTCCTGGTAGAGACCCATCTCCTTCAACAGCGCGGCGGCATTGGTCACGGCAAGCGCTTCGAGCAGTGGGTCCCCGAGGTCCCGGGCGAGTACCAGCGTCTCCTCGTAGGTGCGGCAGGCTTCTTCGAAACAGGCACCCTCCACATAGACCGTGCCGAGGTTGTTTCCTGCCAGGCGCTCGAGGTTCTTGAAGCCGTTATCCGCGGCGAGCTTCTTCGCGGCGAGTCCGCAAGGGATGCCGTCGAACGCCCGGCCGATCTGCTTGTAATAAAAGCAGGCCTCACCGAGCAATCTGGTCCGGGTCTCCAAGTTCCGCGGCGCGCTCATCTGCATGAGGAAACCGGTCAGGCGGTCGACCACTGCGCGGTTCGCGTCGTCGAATCCCTGCATTGCCATGGCGATGCGTTCCTCTAGGATCGCCAGAAGCACGCCCGCTTCGTCGGACTCGACCTCGTTCAACCGCGCCAACAACATCGCCACGTCTCCGGACAACAATTCCTCTACGGAAATTTCTGATTGCATTTGAATGCTTGCCTTCCGAAAGGTGACTACGCTAAATTGGCACTTCATGACGTTTCGCGTCAGTTAGCGCCAAAACATCATCCTCACTCAATCTACTGGAGTACTTCCATGATCGCCGACATCCAAACCCAAGAAGTGCTCTCCACCGCCACGGAACAAGCCGTGCAGTACGTCATTGTGCAAGACGCCGATCTTGCCCATGTCGGCGGCGGCACGACTTCGATTTCGTTCTAAAGAACAAAAGTACACAAGATTCAAGCCAACGCCCGCATGCAGGCTCGCTTTGCGAGTCGGTGCGGGCGTTGTCACGTCCGGACCTCCGGAGCGGTCCTGACTCGGCTAATGCAAGATCCTATCGGGTGCGAGTAATTCCCGATGTAATCGTTCCCGGGCTAGTTCTCTTTCCTAGAAGAAATGAGTTGTATTACTCATTCGACGGGATATCGTCTGTGACCGCCGTTTCTTTTCGCTCCGTCGGCCTCGGGAGATCCGGCAGGATGAAAGTCCGCTTCGCCAGAGCCGACGAAAGACGCTCGCGACTGTAGATGCCGGACAGAGCATCGCCGGAGCAAAAGGCGCGATTGCTTGCAAGGAAACTTTCGAAGTCGCCCGATCCGGCGTCGATCCGTTCCGCCATCAGCGACAGATAGGCGACCGTGATCGTCTCGTGATAGGCCTTCTCGTCACCGACCCTGGCGAGCATGCGACGCAAACCGGTCGCCATACGCTCCGCCGCGTTCGTGAAGGAATGGCGTCGCAACAATTCGAAGGCGACGCGCAGGTGATCCGTATGCGTGAATCCGGACGGGTCGACGGCGCCGGCCTCGAAAGCGCCAAGAAGCGACTCCGTCTCGTCCGTCGCGATCTTTTGCATGCGTTAGGTCCTCGAGCGAGTTGGTCGGTACCAGTGTACCAATGTACATCGCGCGGCGGCCCTCAGCGCTTGTGTGTCCCCTTTCGTCTCACTTGGGCGGTGTTGACCGCCATCAGCCGATGCGAGTCGGTCGCCGACAGGTCCAGCCCGTAGATCTCCTTCAGCTTGGCGACGGTGGCCAACGTGTCGTCGCCGAACGGGAGCCGTCCCTCCATGACGTGGAGCGCGATGCCTTCGATCAGATCCCCGAGCGACATGTCGTGGATCTCCGCGATGCCCTTCAAGACCTTCAGGACGCGCTTCTCGAGACGGATACCCGTCTGCACCCGCTCCACGCCGGGCGCACCCGCATCCTTCGTCGCCCGGGGTGCGGTCATGGCCGCGAGTGCATCCGCACCCGCTCTCAGGACTCCGACGCGCCGTCGAGCCGATGCCGTTCCCGAGGAACCGGAAGATCGTCGGGGTCGAAGGGCGTGGGAGTCGGCAGGACCGGATAGCTTTCGATGGCGAGCCGGACGATCGAGGACACGTCCGCCCCGCCCTGCTCGACGTAGGTCGTGAATTCGTTGCGCATCCGCGGCGCCCAGAAGCGGCGGATGTGGTCCGAGATGCCGTGCAGCGCCTCGTCGCGATCTGGCATCGCCTCGAAGAAGACGCCGATCTGGTTGGCCATCGTGACGAGATTGTGGGTGTTCATCGAAACGCTTTCATTGCGCGCCGGCCATTGCCGGAAGGGACAACCCGAAACGCTCGGGGTCGGTGTAGCAGACCAGGTCGTGACCGCGTGCGAAACCGGCGAGCGCGAGCCCGTGTTCGCTGGCGACGCGGACCGCGAGCGCCGTCGGCGCCGATACCGCGACCAAGACGCCGACCCGCGCCATCAACGTCTTCTGGACCATCTCGACACTCGCGCGACTCGTGACTGCGACGAAGCCGGTGGAAGGATCGACCGCGGCCCGCACCATCGCGCCGATCAGCTTGTCGAGCGCATTGTGACGGCCGACATCCTCGCGCACCATCAGGACCCTCCCGTCGGCATCGCACCACGCCGCCGCATGCGCGGCGCCCGAGACACGCTGCAACGGCTGCGACGCCGCCATCGCTTTCAGGGCCGCGGCGACCGCGGACGATCCCACGACCAGGCCGTCGACGACGGGCGCCATCGGACGGAGCACCTGGTCGAGACTCTCGGTGCCGCACAACCCGCAGCCGGTGCGCCCGCTGAGGTTGCGGCGGCGTTCCTTCATCCGGAACTCGCACGCACTGGCGACCTCGAGGCGGACCTCGATGCCGTTGACCACCGGAACGACGTCCGTCCCGTAGAGTTCCGATCGATCCGCCAGCAGACCTTCGGTGAGGCCGAAGCCGAGCGCGAACTCGTCGAGGTCGAGCGGACTGGCCAGCATCACCGCATGCGAGATGCCGTTGAACACCAACGCCACCGGCACCTCGTCGACCAGCCAGTCGTCGGCCTCGCCGATGCGACCGTCGCGGTAGCGCGTGACCGACGCGCGCGCGACGCCCCCGCCGTGGACCGGCGACGACCGATCCACGAGCATCACTTCGCCAGGGCCGCTTCCGGCTCGGCCGGGGCCTGCGCCTGCGCGAGCAGGTCGAGCTGCGTGCGGTTGAACGTCGCGTAGTCCTTCTGCCATTCCGACGGCTGTGCCACCGGCATTACCTGCACCGCGGTGACCTTGTACTCGGGACAGTTGGTCGCCCAGTCCGAGTTGTCGGTGGTGATGACGTTGGCGCCGGACTCCGGGAAGTGGAAGGTCGTGAAGACCACGCCCGGCTGCATGCGCTCGGCGATCACCGCGCGCAGCACCGTCTGCCCGGCACGGCTCTCGATGCCGACCCAGTCGTTGTTCTTGATGCCGCGTTCCTCGGCGTCGTGCGGATGGATCTCGAGACGATCCTCGTCGTGGAACACGTTGTTCAGCGTCCGACGCGTCTGCGCGCCCACGTTGTACTGCGACAGGATGCGGCCGGTGGTGAGCAGCAACGGGTACTTGCGCGTGACCTTCTCGACGCTCGGCACGTACTGCGTGACGATGAACTTGCCCTTGCCGCGGACGAAGTGATCCACGTGCATGGTCGTCGTGCCGCCCTCGTCCGTCTCTTCGTTGCAGGGCCACTGCACGCTGCCGAGGCGCTCGATCTTCGCGTAGCTGACGCCGGCGAAGGTCGGGGTCAGCGACGCGACCTCGGCCATGATCTGCTCGGGGTGCGTGTAGTTCATCGGGTAGCCGAGCGCGTTCGACAACTTGACCGTGACCTCCCAGTCGCCGAGGCCGGGCAGCGGCGGCATCACCTGCGTGACGCGCGAGATGCGGCGCTCGGCATTGGTGAACGTGCCGTCCTTCTCGAGGAACGAAGAACCCGGCAGGAAGACATGCGCGTACTTGGCCGTCTCGTTGAGGAAGATGTCCTGGACGACGATGCACTCCATCGCCATCAGCGCATCGGCCACGTGTTGCGTGTTCGGGTCCGACTGGACGATGTCCTCGCCCTGGCAGTACAGCCCGAGGAAGGTACCGTCGTGCGCGGCGTCGAACATGTTCGGGATGCGCAGGCCCGGCTCGGGACTGAGCTCCACTTTCCAGGCTTCCTCGAATTCGGCGCGGGTGACCGAATCCGAGATGTGGCGATAGCCCGGCAGTTCATGCGGGAACGAGCCCATGTCGCAGCTGCCCTGCACGTTGTTCTGGCCGCGCAGGGGATTGACGCCGACGCCTTCGCGGCCGACGTTGCCGGTCGCCATCGCGAGGTTGGCGATGCCCATCACCATCGTCGAGCCCTGCGCGTGCTCCGTCACCCCGAGGCCGTAGTAGATGGCGCCGTTCGGGCCGGCCGCGTACAGGCGGGTCGCGGCGCGCACGTCGGCCGCCGGTACGCCGGTATACATCTCGCTCGCCTCCGGAGAATTCTCTTCCTTCGCGACGAACGCCTTCCAGTCGTGGAAGCTCTTGTCCTCGCAACGCTCGGCGATGTAGGCCTCCGCCAGCAGCCCCTCGGTGACGATGACGTGCGCCATCGCGGTGATGATCGCGACGTTGGTACCGGGACGCAGCGCCAGGTGGTAGTCGGCCTTGATGTGCGGGCCGTCGACGATGTCGGTCTCGCGCGGATCGACGACGATGAGCTTCGCGCCCTCGCGGATGCGACGCTTCATGCGCGAGGCGAACACCGGGTGCGCGTCGGTCGGGTTGGCGCCGATCACCACGATCACGTCGGCCTCGTCCACCGACTTGAAGGTCTGCGTGCCGGCCGACGTGCCGAAGGTCTGGCCGAGGCCGTATCCGGTCGGCGAATGGCAGACGCGGGCGCAGGTGTCGACGTTGTTGTTGCCGAACGCGGTGCGGACCAGCTTCTGGACCAGGTAGGCCTCTTCGTTCGTGCAGCGCGACGACGTGATGCCGCCGACCGAATCGCGACCGTATTTGGCCTGGATGCGCTTGAACTCGCCGGCCGCATAGCCGATCGCCTCGTCCCAGCTCACTTCGCGCCACGGATCGGTGATCTTGCTGCGGATCATCGGCTTCGTGATGCGGTCCGCGTGCGTCGCATAGCCCCATGCGAAGCGGCCCTTGACGCAGCTGTGTCCTTCGTTCGCCTTGCCGTCCTTCCAAGGCGTCATCCGCACGACCTCGTTGCCCTTCATCTCGGCCTTGAAGCCGCAGCCGACGCCGCAGTAGGCGCAGGTGGTGATGAAGCTGTGCTCGGGCAGGCCGAGCGAGATCACGCTCTTCTCCTGCAGCGTCGCGGTCGGGCAGGCCTGCACGCACGCGCCGCAGCTGACGCATTCGCTCTCCATGAACGGCTGGTCCTGGCCCGGCGAGACGCGGCTGTCGAAACCGCGACCGCTGATCGTCAGCGCGAACGTTCCCTGCGTTTCCTCGCAGGCGCGGACGCAGCGGTTGCAGACGATGCACTTGCTGGCGTCGTACGTGAAGTACGGATTGGACTCGTCCTTCTGCGCATCGAGGTGATGCTTGCCCGCCGCCTCGCCGACGCCGTAGCGCACGTTGCGCAGGCCCGTCACGCCCGCCATGTCCTGGAGCTCGCAGTCGCCGTTGGCGCTGCAGGTCAGGCAGTCGAGCGGATGGTCGCTGATGTACAGCTCCATGACACCCTTGCGCAACTCCTGGAGCTTCGGCGACTGCGTGTGCACGACCATGCCGTTCTCGGCCGGCGTGGTGCACGAGGCCGGATAGCCCTTGCGGCCCTCGATCTCGATCAGGCAGAGGCGGCAGGAGCCGAACGCTTCCAGGCTGTCGGTCGCGCAGAGCTTCGGCACGTTGACGCCGGCCTCAGCGGCCGCTCGCATCAGCGACGTGCCCTTCGCGACGGTGACTTCGAACCCGTCGATGGTCAGCGTGACCTCGTCGATGGAGGTGCGACGCGGCGTCCCGAAATCGCGTTCGATGACTTCCCGCTTGATCTCTCGAATCATGGCTCTCTCCGGCACTGCCGTCAGGCAGGCTGCTTGTGTTGAGTACTCTCGTCCGTACGTGCGACATCGGGGGCGACTTCGGGTTCGATTCCGAAGTCGTCGGGATAGTGATTGAGCGCCGACATGACCGGGTACGGCGTCATGCCGCCCATCGCGCACAGGCTGCCGTACAGCATCGTGTCGCACAGGTCGCGCAACAACTGGACCTGCTGGGCGCGCGGGTGCCTGGCGGTGGGCGCCACGATGCGGTCGATGGTCTCGACGCCGCGGGTCGAGCCGATCCGGCACGGCGTGCACTTGCCGCACGATTCGATCGCGCAGAACTCCATCGCGTAGCGCGCCAGCTGCGCCATGTCGGCGGTGTCGTCGTGGACCACGATGCCGCCGTGTCCGACGACCGCGCCCTCGGCCGCGTAGGCCTCGTAGTCGAGCGGCACGTCCCACTGCGACTCGGGCACGTAGGCGCCGAGCGGACCGCCGACCTGCACGGTCTTGACGGGTCGGCCGCTGCGGCTGCCGCCGCCGTAGTCGAAGATCAGTTCGCGCAGCGTCACGCCGAAGGCCTTCTCGACCAGGCCGCCGTACTTGATGTTGCCGGCGAGCTGGAACGGCAGCGTGCCCTTCGAGCGGCCCATCCCGTAGTCGCGGTAGAAGGCCGCGCCCTTCGCGACGATGATCGGCACGCTCGCGAAGCTGATCACGTTGTTGATCACCGTCGGCTTGCCGAACAGCCCTTCGATGGCCGGCAACGGCGGCTTCGCGCGCACGATGCCGCGCTTGCCTTCCAGACTCTCGAGCATCGCGGTCTCTTCGCCGCAGACATACGAGCCCGCGCCCTTGCGGACCTCGAGGTGGAAGCTCTTGCCCGAACCGAGGATGTCGTCGCCGAGGAAGCCCGCCGCGACGGCCCGGGCCACGGCCTCGCGCATCGTCGCGATCGCGTGCGGATACTCGGAGCGGATGTAGACGTAGCCCCGCGTGGCACCGACCGCGATGCCGGCGATCGTCATGCCCTCGATCAGCACGAGGGGATCGCCCTCCATCGTCATGCGGTCGGAGAACGTACCCGAGTCGCCTTCGTCGGCGTTGCAGGCGATGTACTTCTGCGGCGCCGCGATGCCGAGCACCGTCTTCCACTTGATGCCGGTGGGGAAGGCCGCGCCGCCGCGGCCGCGCAGGCCCGACTGCGTCACCTCGTCGACGAGGGCCGCCCCGTCCATCGTCAGCGCGCGACGCAGCCCGGCATAGCCTTCGTGCGCCTCGTACTGCTCGACCGAGAGAGGGTCGATCACGCCCATCCGCGCGAAGGTCAGCCGCTCCTGCCGCGCGAGATAGGGGATCTCTTCGGTGAGGCCGAGGCCGAGCGCGTGATCGCCGCCGGTCAGGAGGCCCGCATCGAGCAACGTCGGTACGTCGTCGACGTCGACGGGTCCGTAGGCGACGCGGCCGCGCGGCGTCTCGACCTCGACCATCGGCTCGAGCCAGAAGAGGCCCCGCGATCCGTTGCGGACGATGTCGACGGCCTCGCCGCGCCGAGCGCAGGCATCGGCCAGCGCCGCGGCCACCTCGTCGGCGCCGACCGCGAGGGCCGCGGAATCCCTGGGAACGTAGACGCGGACCGTCATGCCGCGATCTCCATCCGTCGTGCGAGACGGTCGAGCTTGTCGGGCGTCATGCGGGCATACGGCTTGTCGTCGACCATGATGGCGGGCGACATCGCGCAGAGCCCGAGGCAATAGACCGGCGCGAGCGTCACCTTGCGGTCGGCGCGCGTGTGATGCGACGCGCAGCCGAGCAGCGCTTCGGCGTGGGCCATGAGTTCGTCCCCGCCCACCGACTTGCAGGATTCGGCCCGGCAGATCTCGACGACGTGCCGACCCGGCTTCTCCGGACGGAAGAAGTGGTAGTAGGTGATGACGCCGTGGACCTCGGCGCGCGATAGGTTGAAGCCGCGCGCGATCATCTGCACCGCATCGGCCGGGACATAACCCATCGCTTCCTGCACCGCGTGCAGCAGCGGCATCAGGCCGCCCGGCTGTGCGCGATGCGCCTCGACGAGAGTCTCGACGATCGACAGGTCGACCGGAGCGGGCTTGAAGAAGAGAACGGACTCTTGCATGTCGATGCCGATCAGTTGAAGAACTTCGCCGCGCTGAGCAGCGTGCGATAGACGCCCCACGCCAACGGGATGCCGACAGCCGCCCACGCGAGGACCGCGACCAGCGTGCCGCTCTGCGCGTCGGACTGCGCGACGACCCCTCCCATCGACCCGGCCCGCACCTTCTCGTGAGCCAGCGCCTTCTCGTGCGCGAGCTCTTCGTCGCTCATGAACCACTTGGCGTCGAGCGGCCTGACGAGCAGGTTGCAGACAAGCCCCACCAGAAGGAGGCCCACCAGGATGAACATCGTCTGGTTGTAGACCTGTTCGCGAGGGATGCCGAGCCCGAGCTGGTACTCGCGCATGTAGTTGACGATCACCGGGCCGAGGATGCCGGCCGTGGCCCACGCGGTCAGCAGCCGCCCGTGGATGGCGCCGACCATCTGGGTACCGAAGAGGTCCGCGAGATACGCGGGCACCGTCGCGAAGCCGCCGCCGTACATGCTGAGGATGATGCAGAACGCCGCCACGAAGAGCAGCTTGCTGCCGCTGCCCGCCGAGGCCGGGACGCTCGCGTACAGCAGGCCGCCGAGCACGAAGAAGACGACGTAGGTCATCTTGCGGCCGAGCTTGTCGGACAGGCTCGCCCACACGAAGCGGCCGCCGATGTTGAACAGGCTGAGCAGCGCCGTGAAGCCCGCCGCGACGATGGCGATGGAAGCGAGCTGCGGCTTGTCGAGTTCGCTGAAGCGCAGGTCGTTGCCGATCAGGTGGCCGCCGAACACTTCCTGCAGCATCGGACTCGAGATGCCGATCACGCCGATGCCGGCCGACACGTTCATGCACAACACCATCCACACGAGCCAGAACTGCGGGATGCCCCAGACCTTGTTCACGTGCACGTGGCGCTGCGTGATCATGGTCTTGTCGGCATCGGCGACCGGCGGCGTCCAGCCCGCCGGCTTCCAGCTGCTCGCGGGGACGCGATAGCCGAGTGCGCCGCCCATCATGAAGACGAAGTAGATCAGCGCCATCACGAGGAAGGTCGACGCGACGCCGGGGTTGGTCGGCGTCGCGAAGGACTTCATCAGTTCGGTCGCGAGCGGCGACCCGATCATCGCGCCGCCCCCGAAACCCATGATGGCCATGCCGGTCGCCATGCCGCGCCGATCGGGGAACCACTTGATGAGCGTCGACACCGGCGAGATGTAGCCGAGCCCGAGGCCGATGCCGCCGATCACGCCGGACCCCAGCCACATGAGCCAAAGCTGGTGCGTGACGATGCCGATCGACGAGACGACGAAGCCGCCCGCCCAGCAGAGGGCGGCGACGACGCCGGCCTTGCGCGGTCCCGCGCGTTCGAGCCAGCCGCCCCAAACCGCCGCGGACGAACCGAGCAGCACGAAGAACAGCGTGTACATCCAGCCGAGGCTGGAGATGCGCCAGTCGCAGGTCGTCGTGAACAGTTCGGCGAGGAGCGTGGTGTCCTTCGAGCAGACCAGCGACTCCTTGCCGCCGACCGCCTTCGACAGCGGCAGCCAGAAGACGGAGAATCCGTAGGCCATGCCGATGCAAAGGTGGATAGCGAGCGCCGCAGGGGGGACCAGCCAGCGGTTGAAGCCGGGTCCCGCGATCGTTCGTTCCTTCGACAAGAAACCATGGGAAGCCGGGGACGAGCCGTAGCCTTCCTGCGTTGGATTGCCAGCAACTGATGCCAAAATGGTCTCCTGGATCTTCTTGTATGAAGCACGTCATCGGCCCGCGAACAGCATCGCCCGCGATTCGTGCGCACCGCCGAATGTAGGCGTGTCTGTCGCGCTCGGCAATAAGAGCGTTACAGCGCAGCCCTTATGCCCGCCGGCACCTAAGGGAGACTACCGATGAGCGATGGTGGATGAAGCGCGTCTCGATCAAGCCGCAATGGACCATCCGCTTCCCCGACGGGAAGACGCTGCCGCCCCGCCTGCTCGACCTGCTCGCGCAGGTCCACGAGAGCGGTAGCCTGTCGGCGGCCTGCCAGAAATCCGGGACCTCGTACCGCCACGCGTGGGACCTGATCCGTCAGGGCGAGACGCTGTTCGGCGAAGGCCTGCTGCAGATGGAGCGCGGCCGCGGTTCCTGGCTGACGGCGCTCGGCGAGAAGCTGGTGTGGGCCGATCAGCGCATCCAGGCGCGGCTGGCACCCGGTCTCGAATCGCTCGCGTCCGAGCTCGAGACCGAGATCGAGAGCGTGCTGCATGTCGAGCCGGTGTCGTTGCGCATCCACGCGAGCCACGGGTTCGCGATCGAGACGCTGTTCACGATGCTGTCCGCACGCGGCATCGCGTTCGACCGGAAGTACGTCAGCAGCCTCGAGGCGGCGGCGGCGCTGCGCGACGGTGCCTGCGATCTGGCCGG
Source organism: uncultured Burkholderiales bacterium (assembly GCA_937872165.1). Classification (GTDB taxonomy): domain Bacteria; phylum Pseudomonadota; class Gammaproteobacteria; order Burkholderiales; family Burkholderiaceae_D; genus CAHJXF01. Next base: position 49,128 of record CALMOR010000031.1, read on the forward strand.
CCTTCACATTCCGATGGGGAGCCAGGAGTCGCCGGCGCTGCGACACTATCGCCGCTGGCTCGATCCGTCGCGACATGCGGTCATCGATCTCGCGACGCGACGCCAGGGACTGATGGTCGCACCGGGCAATCCGCTCAAGATCTACGAGCCGCGCGACCTGCTGCGTCCGGAGGTGCGCTTCATCAACCGCCAACGCAACTCGGGTACCCGCTTCCTCCTCGAGGGACTGATGACCGAGGCCGACGTCGACAGCGACCGCATCAGCGGCTTCGAGCAGGGCGAGTTCACGCATGCCGCCGTCGCCGCCTACGTCGCCAGCGGCATGGCCGACGTGGGCTTCGGCCTCGAGACGCCCGCACGTCGCTTCAAGCTCGAGTTCATCGCGCTCGCGAACGAACGCTACTTCCTCATGTGCGACGCCACCGCCCTCGAGCAGCCGGTGATGCAGGACATCCTGTCGATCGTGCAGGGCGACGCCTTCCGCAACGCCGTCGACGAACTGCCCGGCTACGACGCCCGTATCGCAGGCCGCGTTCAACCGCTGTCGGAAGCGTTCGCGAGTCTCGCCGTCGACGACGCCGCGGTGCCGGAGCTCTAGCGCCGCGGCCGCGCCGGACCGCTAGGGTGTTCAGCCTAACTATCGGTCCTTTCTAGTTTTCATCGCCTAGGGTCGATCGCGGAAGATGCGGTCCGTGGAGTCGTGCAGCGTTCGACGAACGCACGGGCTCCGGCAGCGACCGGCATCCCGCCACGCGCCTGCGATCAACCCGGAAGGAACCCCCTCATGACCCAAGCCACCAGCAACGCCGTCACGCTCAACACCGTCGCCATCGACGTCGTCGGTCAATACGGCCTGGCCAGCAAGCATCTGGTCAACGCGTATCGTCTCGGCACGCAACGCGTCGTCGCGCAGATCAACGAGCGCTACACGTCGATGATCCAGTCGCCGTCGCTGCCGCTGGTCGACGAGTCGATCCGCTCGAGCATCCTGTCGGCCCATCAACAGTTGACCGGTTTCCTGGTCGGCGGCGTGGCCCGTGCCACCGAGCAGGCGGACCTCGCGATCGACAAGATCACCGACGGCACGACCGTGGGCATCAAGCGCATCGGCGGCATCGGCGAGCGTTTCGAGAAGATGGTCGGCGCGCCGGTCGTCGAGACGATGACGAAGATCAACATGCCGGCGGCCCAGCTGTCGCTGCAGATCGCGGGGCAGGTCGTCGAGGGCACGAAGCGTCTGGTCGAGCGCGTCGCCGCGGTCGAGGACGCCGTCGAGTCGGACGTCGCAGCCGCGGTCGTCGCCGCGACCACCGAAGCCCGGGCCCGCGGCAAGCGCGCCGCGGCCGCGCATCTCCACGGTGTCGATCCGCTGCACGGTACGCAGCAGCGCGTCCTGAATGAGGTCGGGCGTGTCGAGGCCGTGGCGCGCCCAGCGCGGCCGGTTGCCCGCCCTGGTCGGGATGGCCGGGCTGCGCCGCCCCCAGCACGGACCGCGGATGGCGCCGAGAACTCATCTACCGGTGCACGGGTAGAGCTGTCGGATCCGCGGCAGGTCGTCCGTCGTACTA
>CALMOR010000032.1:0-27991 GCA_937872165.1 uncultured Burkholderiales bacterium
ACCTGGGCCACAGCCTGTGGACGACCTTCCAGCGCGTGCAGGAGAACGTCATCCGCGGTGGTCAGGCCGGCCGCAGTACGCAGGGGCGCCGGCTGCAGACCCGGCCTATCGGCAGCATCGACCGCGGCGTCGGTCTCAACCGTGCGCTGTGGATACTTGCCGAGGAGATGCGCAAGCTCAAGGCGTGACCGCTTGGCGATGACTCTCCGGTGGAAGTCATCGCTTCGGCGGTGTCGGCCGGCCCGATCATGGGCCGGCCATCCTTCCCCGGCTCCGAGGAGTTTCGCATGCGTCACGATTTCATCGATGCAGAGAGCGGCGCCCGTGATGCGCGGTCGCTTCAAGCCGAGCGCGAAAGCCTACCGGCGTTCGCCAGGCTGCTCGCACTCGCGGAACACGGCGCCTCCGGCCAGATCCCGCGCATCGCGTGGTTTCTCGCTGCGACATACAACGGGCAGGCCTTCCCGCTCGACCCGTTCGAGCTGCGTGCCGTGGATATCGCGATCAGCGACGACATGCTCATCTGCCTGGACGCGCTGCGCTGGGGCCGCGCGGACTTATACACGCGCGTCCCCGAAGGCGACGCTCGCGTGCGCGCCGTCATCGAGCGCTGGGGCATGCGCTGGCCCGAGGAAGCCTGATCGACGAGCCTCGTCCCATCGGTACGCTGAAAACGCGCGGGCCGGCTTTTGCCGGCCCGCGGAAACACCGCGCCGCGCTCGCCTTCGGCCGCGCGGCGCCCCGTCCTGCGCCTGCTCGATGAAGACCCGGCACCGCCGGAACAGCTACCTCAGGCGTCCCGGCCTTCCGCCAGCGCGCCTTCGTAGTCCTGACCACCATAGAACACCCCGAGGATGGACACCGTCCGCGCGTCAGCGTCCGTGGCATAGGCGATCACGGTGCGCCCCTTGTGGTGGGTGACGCGCAGGCCGGGCGGATGTCATCGCGCGGCACGCCACGCAGCGGAAAGAGCGCGAGACCCTCGCAAGCGGCGACTACGGCGCCGGTGTAGTTCTCGGAGAACGCCGTTTAAATTAACTCATCGATGTAGAAGAACAGCTCTTCGAGCTGGTCACTCGCCTCGAGCGCGTAGACGACGCTGAATGGAATCAGGCTTTGATCGGGATCTTCTTCGACGCCTTTGTGTGCGCGGCGGCCAGTCGCGCCTTGACGGCGCCGACCGCCACCGCACGCGACGGGTTTGCCTTCAGCGCATCGTAGGCTGCGGCCACGTCCTTGCTGAGCCAGTTTTCGACGGCCCTGTCGCGCGCCAGCAGGACACGCAAGCCGTCCCGGATCACTTCGCTTTCCGTGGCGTACTCGCCGGCCGCGACCTTCGCCCGCACGGCTTGGGCCATCTCGTTGGGCAGGGTGATGCTGAACTGTTGGGTTGAGCGCATGGCAGTATCGGCGGCAAGAGTAGGATTGAATCCTACACCGGACGTCAGAACCCGGGCCGCTGGCGCTTACCGGGCCCAAATCGTGAACGCCAGCATCGAGGTGACGGCAGATGCCATCGCCGCCGCTGCAGCCTGCATTAGCCATTGCTCCCAACGCCGTCCCTGTCGCTCAATCAGCGGCTGGATTGCCGATTGAAGCCGCTGCAGGCTGGCGCCAAGCTCGGTGCCGAACGCGACCCGCGCCGCATCGGCCATCGCTCGACCCTGCGATTCGATCGACCGCCGGGCCGCCTCATCGGTGCGCGCCAGGATGTGCTTCACCGCCTGGATCTTGGCCTTCTCAGTCAGGGATGCGACCTGAGTCTCGAATGCTGCCAACTGCCCGGCAAGTCCGCTATGCGCATCTGCGAGCGCCTGGCGCGACTCGTCCATTGCGGGCGCCAACGCTTCGACCTGTCGAATCAGCTTTGCAGCTTCTCCGAGGGCCTCGACGATCAGAGCTTCTCGCGTCGTGCTTGGATTGCTCATGTTGCCGGCATCGCTTCGTCGCCTGACGGGTGAGCCAGCCCGTGCAGATCCAGCGCCGTGAAGCACGCGTCGAGTTCGGGGATCACGCCTCTTGCGAGACGTTGGATCGCCAGCCGTTGCGCCAGCGCCAGCTTGTCCGCATGGGCGCCGGCTTTGGCGATCTCCGCCTTGTAGTCGGTGCGGTCGGCCGCCAGCTCGGCCAGGGACTGGCCAGTGCCACGAACGAGCGCGTAGACCTCGTTGAACGAGATGAACGCTGCCGCCGGCCGAACGACGACGCCTGACGAGTTGCAGTACGCAAGAAGCGTCTCGAATGCGCGTTCGATCGGGCTGTCGTCGTCGAACTGGTTGAAGACCAGGCGCAGCCTTTCAGGTGGAACGCCGATACGGGCCAACTCCGCCAGCGTGGCCGCCGTGTCCTGCTGCTGCTTGCGAGCCGGCACCGTGGGCACGATGAAGCCGTCGAAATCCTCCTGGCTGTCGCGGTAGCGGCGCATCATCTTGAGCAACTCTTCCACGTTGCTTGCGCCGATGTCGATCACGACGTTGTCGACGCTCTGCAGGAACTCCTGCAGCTGCGCGAACTGCTTACCCCGGATCGTCACGGACTGACCGTCGTCGGCGTTGATACTTTCGACCGCAACGACCTCGCAGCCGGGAATCCGAGGGGCGAGCAAGTGGCGTGTGACCGTGGTCTTGCCGACGTTTCCCGAGAAGTTGATGACGGCGAGCCTCATGCGGTTTCCTTGGCTGGGAACAGTGGGTTGCTGGGGTGGGCGTTGAAGAACGCTTCAGCGATCTCGCGGCCAGTCGCGGTGTTGGATGGCGGGGATCCGGTGGCCAAGGGTTGCGGTACAGACAGCGACGAGGCGGCAGGTGCCTGTGATCTCGGCCGAACGTCAGAAACTGCGCGGACGGTCCGCTTCTCGTGCCTACGTACTTCCCGCCTCAGCGCGCACTCGCTCAGCTCGATGCCAACTTCGGCGAGCGCCTCCCGGATGGCTTCGTACGTGTAGCCCTCGGAACGCAGGCGCACGATCTCGGAGGAATACGCCGCAGCCTTTCGGTCGGCGCGACCAGGTGGACGTTTGGGTGTCAATTGCACGATGGCCCCGCTGTCGCGATACCACCAATCTAGGCGCGTACGAGTCGACGGGCTGCGATGACTTTCGTCAGCAAATCATCGGCTGATCGTCGGCTTTACGTTTGCCTTGGCGTCGGAGTCCGTCGGCTGAACGGCGCCTGATCGGCGCATCTTCTGCATGTCCCGTCGCCTCCGCGTCGCCTTGGCGGCGAATACCAACAGGACCGGGACCGCCGCTTCGATGATTCGCGGCTCGAAATCATCGGTCCGGGGCCTCGATCCGAGCCAATACTGAAGACATTGGTGAGTGCAGAGATAGGCGGCCTGCCGCCGATTTCACAAGCGCTCGCGCCCCTCCATTCGTCGGCTCATGAACACCTCCTCCCATAACTTCGTCACGGTCGACATGCGCGGCCTGAAGGCCGCACTGGTGGCGCGCGCGCAGATGGAGCGAGTGAGCGTGTCGGTGCTGGTCCGTGGCGCAGTAGCGCGCGATCTCAGGCTGTTCGTCGAAGGCGAGCCTCGGAGCGAGGCGGTCCCCAGTCCCGCCCCTGCGAGCGCGGACTGGGTCAAGCTGTCCATTCGCATGACGGCTGAAGAGGCTCGCCAGCTCGCCGCCGGTGCGCGCGCGGCGGGCCTGTCGCGGGGGGCCTACCTGGCCGGTCTCGTGGCCGATGTGCCCGTTCTGTCGGCCGGTTGTGGTCGTGCCGAGCACATCGCCACCCTGATGGCTTCCAGCGCCGAACTGTCGACCCTGAGCCGCAACATCCACCGGCTCACCGCGCTGCTGCGCGAAGCCAATGTGGAACCTGCGCGGCCCTACCGCGAGATGCTGGACACGCTGGACGGCGAAGTGCGCCGGCATCTCGGACTGGCCGCCCGTGTTTTGGCCGACTTGCAGCCGCGCAAGCGTAGCGCCGAAGCCGAGACGCGGCGTGGCAGCTGACCGAGGGGAACACACCGATGTCCCTATCACCCAACACCGACTTCGCTCTGATCACATGGGGCGACCGACTGTTCTACCCAGGCAATCGGGTCGTCAAGGGGGGACACCAGCCCAAGCTGAACGGCGACGCCGCTCGACTGCGCGCAGCCGCCATCCACAATCGCATCAAAGCCACCGTGGTTCGGAGAGCGCGCCAAGTGATCGTGAAAGTGACTGGAGGCGGGCGCGGCACGAAGGCCATCGCAGCCCACTTCCGCTATATCAGCAAGAACGGTCGGCTCGAGATCGAGGATCAGTGCGGCGAAACGATGCGGGGCAAGGACAGCCTGTGCGACCTCGTCGACGAGTGGCGCTATGGTGGCTCACTGATTCCCGACGAGGCCGAGCCCGGCTTCCGGCGCGAGGCTTACAACATCATGCTGTCGATGCCCCGTGGCACGGATCCGCTCAGTGTGCATCGGGCAGCGCGCGAGTTCGCGCAGGTCGAGCTGACCGACCACAAGTACGTAATGGTTCTGCACGACCATCAAGCCAATCCGCACGTGCACATCAGCGTGCGGGCGGAGTCGAAGCACGGCAAGCGCCTGAATCCGCGCAAGGGGGATCTGCACCGGTGGCGGGAGACCTTCGCCGAGAAGCTCCGTGGGCATGGCATCGAGGCTGAGGCGAGCCGGCAGGCCACACGGGGGCAGAGCAGGAACTATGAGCCCTTGTGGCGTGTGAAGGCCCGTGGGGACGGGCGACTGCGCAGCAGCCGACCCACCACCAAGAGCGGAGTGCAAGCGAGTGCGACGAGGGCAGAGGCTATCGAAGCCTGGAGGCAGGTGAGTCGCGCGCTGACCTCGTCGGCGGAGCCGGCGGATCGCGATCTAGCACGGTCGATCGACAGGTTCATTCTAGAAACGCAGTGGACAAGGATCCAGAGTGTTCCGGCCCCGACATCACGTGAGACGCACATCAAGCAGCCGGAAGTCCAGATCGGTCGATGACGACTGCTTGTTGTTGAGACAGGCAAGGAATCGGGAAGGACGGGGCAGGGGCGTCACCAAGCATTGTGACTATCGGCAAAGTACTTTCGCGATGGATTTGCCCAAACGAATGAACGAATGAACTGCCACCGCTTACTCGAACCGTATGCCTCTTCTGCTAACGACCCCATTGCGGTCGTTCGCCGTAGCAGGGCGGACGACTGCTGCGCAGCGGTTGCGGGCGGCGGCCTTGTGCCGTGCGTACTCACGCTGAGTGGCAAAAAGCACTCGGTAGGTCTAGCGAAGTCTGAGGGTCCGAACGGTGACTGGGAGGCTAACGCTCGATGTAGAGGTTAGCATTCGCTGTCAAACTCATTTGATTGAATCGCTGAAAGTGGGTGGTGAGTTCCTCTTGAGTAGGCGAAAGTCTCTCGTCCATCGGTCGCGCTACTATCCGATTTGCGTATTGTCCATAATCGTGACCAGCGACCGGCTTTACAACCACTTTGCGCGAGTCTGGGTCGATAGAAACGAGCGCTAAGTCAAACAGTGTGTGAATGTCCGCTCGCAATAAGATTCCGCGACCTACGTCGTAATGTTGTTCTTCAGAGTAAGGGGTGATGTGTGCGGCCTCGAGAACGGCGATGGTCTTGCATCCGGTAATAGCGCAGCGACCGCCGTACGACTCAAGAAGCCTCCGTCGGAACTGACGTTGGCCGCGCCGACTCCAGATCGCTTGCAATATTTTGCGATCCGGTAGCGGTACTGCAGCATCGAAATCATCATCTGACTTTGCGCTCAGTAAGGAGCGAACGGCAACCACCAAGGCCGTAAGCTGCTCGAGGTTCGAAACAGAGATCCGGGGATACTTGTACCGACTTTTTGGCCTCGCATATGCACCGACCGTCCTTTGCAAGGCGGAAATCCAGAAAAGGATTTCGTCGATGCTGCGGCCTGTACCCGCCGCCAAATTATCCGCAGCTAGTGCAACTTCGACGACGCCCGCCCAATCAGTACCTTGATGGTACGCAGCCAGCTGAGTCTTAGAGCCAGCCAAGTATCGCCGGCCACTACCACTGACGAAGTCATCCGGCTTCCATTGGAAATCGGATCCAAGAAGGTCTAAGACTTCCCTTGCTTCGTCCCACGCGAGCGACACTCTGCTTCCCAGATGGCTAACGAGGTTGTAGAAAGTCCATCGCTGCATTGTCCTGAGCAGGCACGTCGATTGCAAGGACTGCGCATCGACTGATTGGGAGTTGACGATGGCACGCTGCTTACAAGATCTCGGGACTCGGCGACCTGATCGCCGACGGTTCAAGCAGGTGGTGTTGATCTGCGACCGGTACGGGCTGATCGGTCGAGACGACGATGATCCCCACCGATGTGCTGAATCGTGGGGACCCGGCATGGGGAGTCTGCTTGGCGCTTTGAGTCACAACACATGACATCGCAGATTCGATGCCTGCTTAGGGTCGGGAACCCCAGTTGGTTGCGGCAAGAGCATTGGGGCCGCCGCGCACCCGGTCGACGAGGTGGAACGTCAGCTCTCGGATGGGCTGACGTTAGGCGTCGCAGACCGGAATGGCAGCAGTCAGTCTGAAGCGGGCGCCCTGCATTGCCGAGTGAGCGCCCGCTCTTGGCCGGATAACAGACATGCTCGTGAAGTCGAGGCGTCTGCAACGCAGCGTAATCAAGTCGCAGACTTGCAGGAGGGTTCCCTGGGAGGCAGCGGCGGCATTTCGCCACCGAGCGTTCTCCATACCATGCCGAAGGCCACATGGCCAACATACCGCCTTCACTATCCTCACTGCGCAACTCCGAACAGATGCACAACGGATAAGGCGATGGGCCCGTGTCGGTCAGTATCGCGCTGGCGACCAGCTGAGCAGGATCGAGGCTATATCGCAAACCACGCCGAAATGCGCGGCCTTCGCGCACCAGCGTATCGATTAACTGGAATTCGAACGCGCTCTCCACGGGCAGCCAGTGTGGCGTGACTGGCATCAAGGACATTTCCATGATGGTTGGTAAGCCCGCCGTGCTGACTTCGAAGGTCGCGATCATCACCATGCGCACCTTGTCGGATGCTCCCCACATCGCCAGCTCGGCATCGAAGTGCCGGCCGAGCCGGCGATAAAGCAACTCGTCTACGGCGAAGGCCTGATCAGGAACGTGTTTGACGATCGCCTTGTAGCCGTATCTGGCGGGTACGATCTCCTTCAACTCAGCGATCATCAGCATTAACTGCTGTGGGCTTCCTGGCGAGGCCATGACATGCGCCAACTGTGCGAGCCTGCGCGCGTTGATGGCGTCCCGTTGCTCGACCGAAAAGGCTTCTGGAACGTAGAGCCTGGACTGCAGCGCTTGGCCACGGGCGATCTTGTGACCTGCAGCTTGCAACAGATGCCTTCGCACGGTAGCCCAGGACCGTTTTCCGGCGAAACCCGGATGCCAGCGCGTCAGTTCAGCCTGATCCCACAGGTAGTGCAGCAACCCTCTCAGCGAGAGCTTCGTGCCGTCGGTTGCGACGCTATCGTTTTCGGTTACTGATGGAGACGTCTGCAGACGTCCCGGCATTTTGGAAAGCGGAAAGCCGAGCTTCAGCGTCGTCTCGCCGGTGGTGGGATCTTCCGTGATCGCGCTGCTCAGTAGCTGACCGAGGCCGGAGAACTCGGCCGGTGGTTCGTAGGAGGAGCAGTCGGGTGCGTGATGGCTGCCTGTCTCCGGCATGCGCTTGACGATGTAACCATCGCCCAGACGCGCCACGTACATCTCGAGACCCTCGACGAGGCACATGCAACGAGGACGCAGGTGCGATGCGTAAGCATTGGCAATCGCCTCTGCAAAGCCCGGCGCCGTGATCTCGAAGCGCTGGCCTCCAATCTCGTAAACCGCGGACGGCGCGGTGATGCCATGGACCGACGTTTCCACCAGCAGTACCTCACCGCACCGGTGTGGGCGCTGTCCGATCCCGCGAACGCTGGATCTCGGGCGTGGGTACGACGACTGGTCGCTGCGACGGCGCCGACTTGTCGTAGACCTTAACCTTGGGCGCTTGCCCATCACGAATGCGTTGGGACAGCTTTTCCGTCGCCGCCGCCATCACGGCGGCGCGCTGCGTCTCGGGCACGCGCTTGGCGACGAGCACTGCTTCTATCGCGGCCAGGACAGCCTTCCGTCCGCCGCCACGGCCGGAGGCCTTGTCGGTGGTCGCCGACTGAGCGATGTCGGTGGCATCCCTGGCCGGCTCGATGCGATTGACCAGGCGTGCTTCGCGCTGACGTTGAAGCAGTTCCAGGTCGCCCGGTTGCGGTTCGTAGCCCACGGTCTTCACGCCGCGGACCGAGGCCTCGAGCCATACGAGCCGCTTGAAGTCTTCGTTACCCGACACACGCAGCGCTTTCCAATCCCGGGCCTCGGCCACATCTACCATTGACCGTGCGACGGACGGGCTGTTGGTCTCGGTGGCCAAGCGGAACGGAGACTCGGTGAAAGCAACGCGCGACGTATCGCCGCGGAATCGATACTCGGTGCGGCCGATGGTCACGTCGCCGACCGTCACCGGCGCGCGCTTGATGAGGTAGCGCTCAGTAAGTGCGGCCTCGAGGCGTGCGACAACCGCCGCGCGCTCGGCCTTGGCATCGATCTGCGCGATCGCTTTGGCATCGCTCTGTTCGAGCGGTGCAGGCCGAGCAGGCGCCTTCACATCGGCGGCCTTCGTGGTGATTGTCTGCGCCTCGAGCGCCTCGCGCGGCTTCTGCACAGGGATCGTTGGGCGTTCGGGCGCCACTGGACGCTGAGGATCGCGTAGCCACGCGCCGCCAACCTTCCTGATCGGCGTGCGCTCGCCGTCCTCGGCAACCGCGACGAAGCGACTGCTACCGAGTTGGTCAGCCTTCGCGACCATCTCTGCGAATGTGTTTGCCCGATAGGTGACTTCAGCGAACGGATCGCGCAGTTCGTAGCGCTCACCCGGATTGCCGTCGGGTGTCTGGAACCATTCTCTGACCACGGCGGCGCGGTTGACGGGCTCGACGCTACCGCCCTGGGATGGCGCCCGCGGGCGGACTGGGGAGTTGTCTGCATCCATGGCGACCTCGTATCGACTGGTTGTGGGGGTCAGTTCAAGGACGGGTACCGATCGCCGCGGTCAGCGCCACGGGCAGCGCGCGATAAAGCTCGATCTCCACCCGGCGGTTGAGGCCGCGGCCGCCGGCGCTGTCATTGTCGGCCACGTGATCTCCGACCGGCTGGTAAGTGGCGCGGATGCGTGATGGGTCCACGCCGGCGGCCACCAAGTAGTCGCGCACGGCAGCCGCGCGATCTCGCGCGATACGACTTTCGACTGGCGCGTCGTTCGTGCCGTCGGTGCGTCCCCGCAGCAAAACCAGCGGCGCTGCCTTCGCAACCTCGATCAATGCGGCGGCGCTATCTGCAGGGATGACGACGCGCGTGCTGCCGACATCAAAGCGCACCGTGAAAAAGCTGTTGGCTTGCGTCAGTGGCCCTGCCGCCGCCTTCATCGTAGTCATCATCTGTTGACGGGCGGCAAAGTTCGCCAATGTCGCCGTGGTTGTTTCTGCAAGACGGCCTGATTCGGTTGCGAGCAGCCGCGTGTTCTGGAGATCGTTCTTGCAGACCTGCAGCTCGACCGCCATCTGGGAATTGACCGGACGCTTCAGTGACTCGTCGACCGTCGGTGGCTTCGGCGGAGAAGCGCAAGAGGCCAGCACCAAGAGTCCGAGCAGGAAGGGCTTGAAGGGGATGATTGCTCGCATGCCGGGGCTCCCAGGACGCTATGTCAGTTCTGCCCGTTCGGGCGCGTGACGATCGGCAATGAGCACGGTGTCCTCGCTGGACAAGACGCCGTCCTCGTCAGCAACGGGCGCGATCGACCCACCGACATCAGCACTTCCCGGCCGGGCACCGCACAGGAAGTCGAGCACGCTCTCCGCGATCTGGTCCGGCGGCACGCCGGCCAGCTCGGGCAATCGGCTCATGTCATAGGCCAGGGATTCGACGCTAAAGCGCTCGCCCGATGCGAGGTCCTCGTCGGCGTAGCGCCAGCGCCGCTGCACTCGCGCCAGATGCAAATCCATGTCCATGCGCGGCACGATCGGGGGTGCGACAAGACGCGAGGTAAAGGTCTTGTCGCGGTAGTAACGGATCTTCTCGCCCAGAATCGGCTTGCAGTTCTCGAAGATCACCACCAGCCGTTCGCTACCCAGTTCCTTGAACTCCTGCGGCAGCAGGAGCGCGCGGCGCTGCTCGCTCTCGTTACGGCTCACGGTGCTATGCCCGTGGACGCTGAAGGAGCGGCTGCGTCCATGTGAGGTAGCGCGTTCGGTGAAGTGGCCGAGCATCGCGCTGTACTCGTCCGCGTCGCGCTGTTCGCGCGGTGCGAAGAGGATCTGCAGCCCGTGGTTGGTGGCGAAGGTTCGGGCCTCCTTGTCGCCGTATACAACGTCCAGTTGCGACATCGCCTGCACCACCGTCAACAAACGCAGGTTGTAGCCGGCCAGGAACGCGGCGGTGTGGGTGATGACGCCCACGCGGCCCATGGCCGTGAACTCGTCGTTGACCAGCAGGCATTGCAGCCTGAGCGTCGGGTCCTGCTCGGGTAAGGCTTGTGTGTTCAGGCTGACGAGCTGCGAGAAGAACAGCGTCAGCAGCGGCCGGGCGTTGGCCAGCCGGTTTGGCGGGATGCGGACGTAGACCGACATCCGCTGCCGCCGTACTTCCTCGAGATAGAAGTCGTCCGCACTGGTCGCAGCGTCGACTACTGCGTCCGCGAAGATCGTCAGCGGCGCATTGAATGTGGCCACGACGCTGGAGAGCGTGTTCTCCGAGTTCGACAGCAGGCGCTGAAGGGCATCGATGCATTCGTCCGATAGCGGATTGCCCTCATCGCGGCGCTGTGCGATCAGGCCGGTCAAGTGGTCCTTCAGCGACCGGCCCTTGCCCGATGACTGGCGCAGCATCTCGCCGATCGTGCGTGGCAGATCGGGGGTCTCGAGAAGGAAGAGACCGAGTCCCAGGAAGAGGTTGCGCGCCTGGTCGTTGAAGAAGGCTTCCGACGACGTGCCACCGCCGTCGTTGGGAAAGAAGACCTGGCCGATGGTGAGCAGGTCACCCACGCGATGCAATGCGCTGGCGCGCACGGCAGTCAGCGGATTCCAGCGGTGGCTGCGCGCGTCTTCGTCGAAGGGCGAGAAGGCATACACAGCCTGGCCGTGCGCGGCGCGATAGCCAGCGGTGATGTCGTAGTTCTCGCCTTTGATGTCCAGCACCACGACCGAGTCGGGCCAGCTCAGAAGGTTCGGGATGACGACCCCGACGCCCTTGCCGCTGCGCGTAGGCGCCGAGAGCATCACCGATAGCTGGCCAGGCAGCGACAGGAAGCGCCCGTGGTGCCGGCCGATCAGGATGCCGGGCTGGCCTTTGCCGCCGCTGAGTCCGGCGCGATCGACCTCGGATCGGCTTGCGAACCGCGCGTCGCCATGCAATGCGCGGCGCGGGCGTGCAGAAGCGACCAGAGCCGCAGGGAGGAGCACCAGCAGACCGAACCCCGCGACGCCGATCGCAAGCCGGAGCTTCGTGCGGAGCCGCGCATCATTGGCGTACCAGTCCCAGTAATGGACGATGCTCGTGATGTGCGCCTGCCGCGGGTCTGCCTTGTTCACCACCAAGAACACGACCCCGGCGAGGTAGACGGCCGCGCAGCAAAGGCCGATGTAGCCCACGATGGCGGCCAAGCCCACCGCTACCTTGCGTCCTCTGGGCCACGCCGAGAATGGAAGGACCGCGATGCTGCTCATGCTGCCGCAGTCGCCTGGTCGCCCCAACGGCCAAGCCGCTGGCGCCGCGGTTCATAGAGGATCTCGGAGATAAAGCGCCCGCGCTCGTCGCGATCGAACTGCACGATCACATCCACGACAACGCTCAGCAGCCACTTGATCTCGTTCATACGCAGTCCGCCGCCGGCACCACTTTCGCGAATCATCAGCGACATCTGCTCGAGGGCGAGTGCGCAACTGCCCGCATGAACGCTGGTGATACTGCCGGGGTGGCCGGAGGCCGCGAGGCGCACGAAGTAGAAGCACTCGTCGCCGCGGACCTCGGCCAGAAAGATGCGATCCGGCTTCATGCGCAGGCAGGCTTCCAGCAGCGACTTGGCGGTCACGCGGGCCGTGCCCTGGGCGTCCTTGCTGTAGAACAGGTGGACCACGTTCGGGTGGTTCGGCAGCGTCAGCTCGGCCGTGTCCTGGATCGTGATCAATCGTTCGTGCTTGGGCACTTCCTCGACCAATCCCTTCATGAAGGTGGTCTTGCCGGAGCCGGTCTTGCCACTGACGACGATGGTCTGGTGCCTGCGCACGGCCAGTCGGAGGAACTCCGCATAGCGGCCGGCATTTTTCAGCTCCACCAACTCGCGTTCGAACGGCAGCAGCTCCGCGGCAGGGATACCGCCTACGGTAGCGGTCCGCTCGAAAAGTCCTTCGCGCTCGAAGTCGTCCAGCCGCTTGATCAGCTGCGATGGTTTACGCACGGTGATCGACACCGTGCCGCGTTCCACGGCCGGTGGGATGACGAACTGGATGCGTTCGCCGCTCGGCAAAGTCGCCGACAACAGCGGACGCTCCTGGTTGATCTGCTGGTCGCAGAACGTGGCGACCGCAGTGGCCAGAGACAGGCAGCGCTCCTGCGTCATCTGCGGTGCGGGCACGGTCTGCCAGCCGAGTACCGTCTCGACCATCAGCTCGCCCGGCCGGTTGACGCAGACTTCCAGCACGCCCGGTCCGTCGAGCTGATCGCGCAGCGGGCGCAGGAACTCGACGACAGACGTGGCATCGCCGCACCAGCCCGTATCGGCGCCGTCCTGATCGTGCAGGAGCACGCTCATCGAGCACTCTCGCTCGCCGCCTGAACGGTGGAAGGCCGCAGTTCGTAGACCGACGAAAAGTCCACGTCGCGCGCGACGTAGATGCCGACGATACCGCCCTGGTTCTGGTAGATCAGCGGCGGAATATTGATCGTGCTGTCCAGCACTTTCTCGGCCAGCTTGCTGCTATTGGCCGTCGTCGAGGGCAACACGATCGTGTTGGCCTGGCCGCTGTTGTCGGGTTGGTTGGCGTGGTTCTGGAGGACGAGCTTTACCGAATCGTCGATCAACGAAAGCAGCAAGGCCGCGCCGAGCCGCTCACCCCAGCGGTTGTCGACGTAGCCGTCGATTCCGGAGTCGCCGAGCTGGCCGGTGCCGGGGGAGTCAACATCCACCGTCACGCCCAAGGGAGTTCGGATGCGCGTCCACAGGACGGGAATGCGAACCGTGCCTGGCCTGACCGACGCGACCCGGTACTCGCCGTCGAGATGCGAGCCGCGTTCGATCAACAGCACGCGACCGTCGTCGCTGAAGACATTGCGCTGCACCTGGCATCCGACGAGACCTGACGCTGCACTGATCACCCTAGTCTTCAACGCGCAGGTGAAGGCCGTGCCCTTGGGCAGTGTCAAGCTGCGGTCGCCGAGCTTCGAGGCGACCACCTTGGGGGTGACGGAACCCTGAAGCTGGCCGCTGAAGAGGCCTCCTGTACTGGCCGGCCCAACGACCGGTGCCGTGGCCCCGCTCTGAGGACCACCGAGCATCGCTCCTGACGTCATCGGCGCCGCGGTCTGTCCCGTTGCAGCCGACGACGTCCTGGTTAGATTCTCGAGCAGCTGCTGAAGTTGATGCTGGTAACCCTGGAGATTGCGCGTTGTGGCCGAGATCGGATCAGTGGCGTCGGTGGGTTCGCGAGAAATAGTCGACTCGTTGAGCGGCACTGGAGCATCTGCACTTCGAGCTGACGCACCGGAGGCTTGCTGCGCGCCCGGACGAGTGGTGACGAGCATGACGGGGGCATCCTCCGGTGCGACGGTTTTGGGGCCGCCCGGCGCCGCACTTCCAGTGCGCCTCACACCGATTGGCTCGACGAGCTCTTCGGCCGTTGGGGCCAGAGCCGGGATGCGTGGCGCGGTGGCTACGGCGACCGGCGCGGGAGGCATGTCGAGCCTCCGCAGCTCGGTCGTGGCTGCCATCGGTTTATCGCGCATCAGCTTCGCGTCTGTGTCGTCGGCCTTCTTCCCACTGGCCGAGAAACTTTGCAGCGTGTAAGCCGAAACGGCGACTAGAGATCCGAGGAGCAAGGCCACTGCCAACAACCCTTTTTTCGACATCGCGATCGGCCGCCTGGTCGCGACGTCGGGGATGCCGGGCTCTCCCGGCAACGGAGAAATCGTGTTGTCGTCCGTACCCGGGCCGGTGCGCGGCTCGGGACTGTGGTCGTGCCGGTCGTTCGCGTCGTTCGTCATGGGGTGGTCTCCTCCCACGCGTCGGTAGCTACCCGGCCATCGGCCTTGAGCACGCGTTTGACGCCCGGCACGGTGGTGCCTCCGCCCGGCGGCTTGCCGTCCGGGTCGAAGGCCTCGTTCCAGACGCCGACCACGGCCGAGCCTGCTCGGAGCATCAAGCGCCGGCTGACCCGATCGAGCACGAGCAGGTCGTCCTCCATCCGGGCATTGACGAGCGTCTCGCCGCCATCGGCCAGCACATGGAATACGGCCGGCACCTCGCGGTTGCCCGGGAAGCGCAGGTAGGTGAATCGGCCATCGTCGAAGACCAGCGTCGGCACGATGTCCTGCGAGCCGGCGCCGTCGGCGATCGAGTACTGGGTGTTGATCACCTGCGGCTTGGCCGGCAGGCGTTCAGCGACGACCTGCTGTGGTGAAGGGGCCAGTGGAGCCATAGGCAACCCGGCCGCATCCTGTGACGCCAGACGCGCCGAAGATGTCACGACTGCCGGCGCCCTGACGATGAGTCGATAGACCGGAGGCTTCGCGTCGCCGTCTGCCAGCACGACGAAACGGAAGGCGTGCGTGCGGCGGTTGGTCACGACGGCGATGTTGTTCGGAACATTGGCCGAACTCTTCGCTTTCACGAAGAAGTTGCGGCCCCCGGCCTGGGCAGCCACGCACCACGGGGACTCGGGTTTGGCGCAATCGCCGCCGAGGCCTGCCGCCAGCTCGATGATCGATTCGTCGGCATCGAGCACGACCAGCGTCACCACTCCGCGTTTCACCGGCACCGTGACGACCGCATGTGCGTCGTAGATCACTTCGCGCAGTCGAGGATCGGCAGGCTTGGGTGCGGCTGTCGCATTGCCACCGATCAGGAGACATGAGATCGCAGCAAGCAAGGCCAGAATTTTCATGGTCTGGTCCCCGATGTGATCGTGTTGATCTCCGGGTCGGACCGATACGCGGTGACGACGAAGCCGAACGGGTTCTCGAGGCGGTCGCGCTCCTTGGCCAGAACCTTCGGCAGGTACTGGAAGACGATGCTGGCCACGTGGCGCGTGGTGACCTCCGGCACATTGCGATCGGTGAGTCTCACCACCTTGTCATAGGTGACCGTGGCCTCGCCCAGATTACCGCTGCGTCCGGACGCAGCCAGGCGAACCCCGATGACGTTGATCCGCCAGTCCTCTGCAGCGCCGATCTTCTTCTGCAGGGCGGCATCGCCTTCGAACTGATGGTTGTAGTCGGCAAAGACAGCCGGCACGGCCATCCGCGCCACCTGATCGAAGTCACGCTGCAGGAACATCCAGCTGTAACCCTCGCGAGCACGAACGAAGGTCGCGAGGTTGTGCTTGTCGAGGGCCTCCATCGGCGGGATAGCCTCGACATTCAGGCGTTGTTGAATCGTCGTCTCGCCGGTCACGCGGTCGACGACGATAGGAACCTCGACGACGCGGCGCAGCGGACCCTGGACGAACACCGCCGCGATACCCAACAGGCCGAGCACGAAACCGGCGACGGCCACCCGCCAGGCGCGGCGCTCCGAGCGGACGAACATCAAGGCACGGTCGACTTCCCACGCGCGGTTGACGTCGACGACATTCGCCTCGGCGGTGTCATTGCCCCGTTCGTTTCCGGGACTGCGGAGGCTATCCGCCAATGCGGCGGCCCTTCCTGGCGTCAGGACGCTAATCATGGAAACCTCGAAAGACGGCGCTGTAAGCGGGCGCTGCGGTTAAACGACCAGGTTCGGTACTAGGGCAGGTAGTCCGCCAACCGCCCCGTACGGACGAGCATCTCGTGCTGGAGCTCGCGTTCGCGCGACCGGGCGATGCGCTCCTCGCTGTCGGCCATGCCCTGCAGCATCTGCACCTGGGACATCTCGTGTGCCAGAAGCGCGTTCTCGGCGCCGATGCGGGCTTGAATCTCCTGCACGCCTTTCTGGTCGGTCGTCGCGTCGATCTGGCCCATCAGCGACTGAATCTGCGACAGGCGGCCAGCGGCCGTCCTCATCGCATCCTGAAGGAGTCCCTTCTGCTGGTACGGCTGCGCGAGCGTTGACTGGCAGTTGGTACGGGCGGTGCCATTCAGGTCCAGGCAGTTGTAGACCATGCGGGCGTCGCGCAGCACCCGAGCCGTGGCGTTCAAGCCGGCGTAGCCCGAGGTGTCGATCGCGTTGAGGTAGGTGTAGGCCTGTGCGGGAACATAGTTCTTCAACACAGGATTGTTGAACACGTTGCCGAGGTTGCGGACGCCGTTGATGCTGTTGAGCTGCTGTTGCAACTGGGTGATCTGCTGCACCTGGTTCTCGATCGACGTGATGTCGTCGAGCACCTGCTGGATGGTCTGGATCAGATTGGCGACATCGATGACCGGGATGCCCTGCGCCCGGACTTCGCTGGCCCCGAAAACGCCCGTCATGACGAAGGCGGCAGCAGTAATCTTGAAGCGAGTGTGCATGGCGACGCTCCTGTGCTCGTTGACGATCACGCCCGACCGCGCAGTGCGGCGAGCTTGTAGGCGGCGGTACGTACCGCGCCGTAACCCTGACGGACCATCGCGCCGGCACCGCCGGCGAAGGTGCCCGCGAAACGACCGGTGGCGGCAGTCACGGCTCCCGTAGCAGCGCCTGCGACGTATGGCAGACCGGCACCGGCCCTGACGACGCCACCGCCGGCGGCAGCGCCGGCTCCCGATGGCCCGACACCCCTTGCGGAAATGGCCGATCGCAGACCCGAGACCATCATTGCGTTCTGGATCATCTGGATCCCTTGGTGGACCGCTGCTCCCCCGGTGAGAGCGGAGGCGAGGCTCGGGGCCTGGAAGCAGATGATGGCCATGAGTATCATCACGACGCAGTACTTCAGGGACTCGCCGACGACGTTGAATGTCGGCCCGAGGAATCCACCCTGAGACTGCACGACCTGGACCATGGCCTGGCCCATGTAGACGCTCAGGCCCAGGGCGAAGAATGCGAACCAGGTCAGCACTACTGCATTGAGCACCATAGACAGCCAGCTATCGAAGAAGCGGGCGGTCGGCCGCCATACAAGACACAGGATGAACAATGGCCCCACCGCTATCACGAAGGTCAGGAGTACCTTCGACAGCGTGACGACGAACAGCGCGATACAAAGGAAAAGGACGTTTCCGACCGAGCACACGACTGCTGCAAAGAGCAGGTCCAGCCGCATGATTCCCGCATCCTTCAGCAGGTCGAGAACCAGCAGGCTCGCTTGATCGTTGAATGCGTCGAGCAGTGCATACGGCGAGGTCACCGTCATCGGGTTCGTCGCAGCCGGCAGGAACGTCGATGCCACGCCGATGGCGAGGGCATTGGCCGTGTCCGACACGTTGCTGATGTAGACGCCCGACTGAAGCGCGAACGCGAGGACGAAGCCGATCTTGAATACCTTCCATACGAACGTTGGAAGCGTCTCGGGCACCTCATTGCGAAGCACGGCCCATCCGTAAAGCATGACCCAGAGCGTCATGCAGATCAGCGCCAGGGGCGCGATCGCGGCCATCAACGATGACACGACGCTGAGGACATACGTCCCGAGAATCGTGGTGAACTGATTGCCGACCCAGGTGAACATGGCGAAGGCACCGGTTACTGCACCACCGGAGTTGGCAAGTTCCTGATGCTCGCGCATCCCTTGCCCAAGTCCGGGTAAGAGCAGTGCTTCCACTCTGCGCCAATCTTGACGACCCACACGCGCGACCGCTTTTCCGAGCCGTACGTCGAGGCCCGGCAGGTCGACGGTCTCGCATAGACCTCGGTGCATTCCATCAGACCTGCAGGGGTCTCGACCATCTTCCAGCCGCCGCCCGAACAACCGGCCTCCGTTGCCGGACAGGGTTTCGCCAGCAGCGCCCCCATGGTCGGCGGTGTCTCCACCTTCCGGGTTCCGTCGGACATCAACCTGACGGCTTCGTTACCCTTCACGAACTGGGCGCTGGCCGTGGAGGCTGCTAGTGCGAGCGCGATGGGCACGAGATGGTGAATGACAGACTTCATGTCGCACTCCTCAAGGTCCGATGCTTGCGGTCGTGAACTTCGCGAAGAAAGACGGGCAGCCACCGGGACGGATCGTTGCCATGCTGTTCGCGCACGGTGTCGAGGATCGCCACGTTGTCGGTGGTGGCCGAGAGCACGGTGACGAAGTCTTCGAGCCCGGCGAGGTCCAGCTCGCAGATCGCACTGGCATGGCCCTGCTTGACGAGGAATCGACGGCCACCCTGGGCGCTCAGGCTGCGGACGATGTCGAACTCCGCCTGGCTGAGGCCGAAGCCGTCGACGTATTCCTCACGCACCGCCTCCGGGTTGGCCAGGAAGATCTTCGTCACGCTCTGCTCGATCATCGTGCGGCCGATCGGGTGGCGCAGGACGTCGGAAGGACTCTGCGTATCGAAGATGCCCAGCCCGTTCTGCTTGCGGATCGTCTTCTGCTTCTGCTTTGCGAAGTCGCTGAAGATTTCGTGGTCCAGTGCCTTCCAGAACTCGGAGATCACATAGATCAGGCGCTCGCCATCGACGAGCTCTTCCATCACCTGAAGCAGGTACATCATCACCGGCGTACGAACCTCGGGCAGTTCGAGAAATTCGGTCGTGTCGAAACCGATGACCGGTGCGGCGCGCAAGTCGAGCAGTCGATCGTCGGCTTCGTCGAAGACCCAACCGAGCGCGCCACCTTCACACCATCGTCCGAGCCGCTCGAAGAGGCTGTTCTCGCCGAACTTCGGAAGGTTCTGGCGCACGGTCGAGAAGCGGCGCAGACGTGCGGGCATCAACGCCACCGCCTTCACGGCATCGGCGATCGCACGTTCGTCCGATGGCAGCAGCGGCATTGCCGGAGTGGCCAGACAGGTGCGGATCAACTGCTCCCAGAACTGCATGCGGGCGGGTGTCGGTTCGCGTTGTAGCGGGTTGCACCCGGTGGGCTCGCCGGCCTCCAGCGCGAAGTAGCAACCGCCCAGCGCACGCAGAGTGATCTCGCAGCCCCGGTCCAGGTCGAAGAGGACGAGGCGAGGTGCCGGCTCCCATTTGCGGGTGAGCGCGAGCAGGAACATCTCGAGCGTCGTCTTGCCGACGCCTGTCGAACCGATGATCAAGGTGTTCCCGGGCAGCTTCTTGTCGCCGGAGTCCTCACCCTCGGGGCTGCTGTGGAGGTTCAGGTAGAAGGGCTGTCCGGAGGGAGTACGGAGCAGTGCGAGCGCTTCACCCCAGGGGTTTCCATCGCGCTTGCCGCGCGCGAAGTTGTGCCCGCTGGCCAATGCCGCGAAGGCGCGCGACGACAGCTTGGCGTCGCGCGGCCGCCATTGCCAGTTGCCAGGGATCTGGGCGAACCAGGCTGCATCGGCAACCAGATCGACCGGCGACATCTGCAGGCTCGAAGCTTCGCCGACGGCGCCGGTCGCCTGCGCCGCCCGGCGCCCTGCATCGGCCACGTTCTCGCCGAAGACGATCAGGCTGTAGTGGTATTCCCCCATGCAGAACTGGCCGTCGCCGAGTTCGTTCAGGGCGACGTCCATTTCGGCGACCTGGCTCGCGACGACGTCGTCGCTCGCGATCAACTGGTCACGCTGAAGTTCGAGAGCTCGCATCGCCTCGCGTCGCGGCAGGATCGAGAAGCTCTGCGTCTCGATGAACTCGCTTGGTTCGTAGAGCAGGGCGTTCAGGACGCCGGGCTCGACGGCGTCGGCGTACTCCTTGATGTCGACCAGGGCCGCATACCGGCGCTGGTCACCTTGACGCAGCTCCAGCTTGTCGCCGCCAAAGGACAGGCGTGCGGTCGGGAGAGTCCGGTACAGCGGTCCCGACGTCAGCGGTACCTGGCGCCAGAAGCCGTTGACGACATAGCCGAGGAATTCGGCTATCTCGGAATAGGTTCGACCGCGGTGTTCTCGTGCGCCCAGTAGCCTCGGACCGAAACCGCGCAGTACCCGGCCGACCAGCGCGCTACGTTCTTCGACGACGCGCAAGGCTTCGGCCTGAGCCTCAGCGATAGCGGCTCGCGCGCGTTGGGTCGACTGCAGGGCGCGGCCCACGCGGGAGACGTTGGGTCGATAGACCAAGGTTAGGTAGAGCTCGTTGCTCATCATCCTGCGTTGAGCGAGCTTTTCCTGATAGGCGCGCGAAAGGTCACGCGCGAATCCCGGCTGCATCGGGTCCTGCAGCATGTCGCTGACCGCGCGGTGCAGGCGGTGCGTCCAGACCGCCCACTGGCCGCCGGCCAGGTTGCGCAACAAGCTGCACAGCGCCTCGTGCCGCTCGGCTATCTGGTGTTCATCAGCGCATTCGAAGGCGACGCCATCGAGCCGCCACACGCGCAGGTAATCCCCGCCGCGCGTGATCACGTCATGCGCGCTCACCAGCGACGAGAAGGGTATGAAGCCGGCCAGCGGGTTTTCTGACCTGGCACGGGCCCAGAACTGGGGGCTCGGAGTGCCGCGATCGTTGCGAGC
Source organism: uncultured Burkholderiales bacterium (assembly GCA_937872165.1). Classification (GTDB taxonomy): domain Bacteria; phylum Pseudomonadota; class Gammaproteobacteria; order Burkholderiales; family Burkholderiaceae_D; genus CAHJXF01. The sequence goes on from CALMOR010000032.1 coordinate 20,734, forward strand.
CGCCTTCTTGTACGCACCCCTGCCTTCAAAGATGCCAAGCATCGCGTGCTCCCCGATAGAGGGTCGGTGCGTAACTGCGCGCCCGCCAGAACTGGTTGTTGCGGTCGTGCAGGCGCAGCTTCAAGGCGACGAATATCTGCCGGAAGCGCTGGTCGTCCCTGGAGGTCACGTAGCGCATCCAGAGCAGCGTCGGGACGAAGGCCAACACGACACCGAGTGCGATCCACCAGCTCAGCAATACGCCTCCCCACATGATCAACAACATGCCGGTGCCCATGAGCACGACGAGTGGGACGAGCGGAATACCCAGCTTCATGGCGGGGCGGGTGGCGCCTTTATAGATGGCTTCGCTGTGCACGGCGTCTTCCCCGGTTCAGCTCACGATGTAGCTTGCGAAGGCCGCCGCGCCGCCGACGAGCGTGCCGCCGATCAGCACGTTGGCCACGTCGGCCAGACGAGCGCCCTGGAAGATCATCTTGAACCCGGCCCAGATGATCGCGATCGTCACCACGGCGACCGAGATCGTGACGAGGATCGTGTTGATGTTCGTCACCGTCGTGTTGATCTTGTCGAAGCCCTGGGCCAGCGCTGCCCGGGACGACATGAGCAGGAGCAGGGAAGCCACGCAACCTGAGGCGCGCCGGGATAAGAGCTCGTTGTTCATACCTTCTCCCTCGATTGCGCATTGCGAACCGGACGCGCCCCATGGCCCATGGCGGCCACGACCCGTTGGACATAGCCGTGGCGGAAACCGGTGATGAAATTGCCGCTGTAGTAGCAGGACAGGGCCTTTCGAAGCGACGACTGATCCACGGCCGCGTTCTGAATCGGTGCATGCGCGCGGTCGAAGCAATCCACCAGCACGGTCTGCATCGCTGCCAGGTTGACGCAGGGCTCGAATGCCGAGTCCAGCGTCAAGCCCAGCCGCGTGAAATTTCCGACATTGATCTGGCTTAGGCCGACGCTGAAGTTCCAGCCGCCTGCCTGTAGCGCTCGGACCGTTGCCATGGCTTCTGCGCGGTGGCGCGGCTGATGCACCAGCGCACCGCCGACTACGCCGATCGCCCAAGGGTTGAAGTCGCTCTCGACGCGGACCAATGCGCGAGCGGTGTCCGCATGGACCTGTGGTGCGCAGACCAGCAACAGTGCAATCAAAGCGGATGCATCCATGGCCTGATCCTTCAACGGTCCGACGCGGGCAGCGAGACAAATTGCTCTGGCTTGAATCGTTCATCGACTTGCAATGCTGACTCCCGAATCGCTGTCTGGAAATTTAGATCGGACCCAACAACTGCAGAGCGATGACTTCTCTCTTTGAATCATCAAGCCTGTGTCATTACTAAACGACGATCAGCCCGCACTCGATGGCGACGCGGGCTGCCGCCCGTCGATTGCGCACGCCCAACTTTGCGATGATTCTCTGGAACCGGGAATTGATCGACTCGCAACTCACCTGCATCTCGTACGCGATCTGTTTGCTGCTCAGGCCGGCGCAATGGCGTGCTAAAAGTCGGACTTCAGCCTCGGAGAGATGTGTGCGCTGCGCCAGTTGCCGTTGCTCGTGGACGGCCCACCATTCATGCAGCTCCATCGCGAGACTTCTCGCGGCAACCTGCAGCTTCACGAACGACGGATCCTCGAAGTAGCCGGCAACCGAATGCCCGAGACAAAGAAGGCTGACGCGGTTGCCCGACCGGCCCGAATGCGCCGGAACGAGCATTGCCGAAGCGAATCCCGCCCGCAGTGCAATGTCCATGGCACTCTGCGGTTCACCGGACGATGACTCGAGCTGCGTGGCGCGCACGGGTGTCGAGTGCCGTGCCGCATAGACGAGCCACGGGTTCTTCTCCAGCGGGCAGCCGGCACGATAGCGGTGCCACCAGCTGGGATCGCAATCAAGGACGAATGCATAGCTGGCGTCGGTGCCTTCGCCGCTGATACTGGCGAAGAAGGAGCGCTCCGCGCCCAGTGCCACGGTGGCGCGGTGTAGTAGCGCTTGAATCTCGCCACGATCGGTTGCCTGCGTGATGCTCTCGGCCAGTTCTGCGAGACCCGTACGAACCGAAGGGTGCGCGGTGGCTTCGGGAAGCATGCTCACAGTTCGTTTCGCAAGAGAGCGTCGACGTCCCTGCGAACCTGCTCGAGCACGATGGGCGCCGAGAACCGCATCGGGTCGCCGGCGCACCAGTCTTCGAAGGACGATGGCCGAGTGAACGCGGCAACGACTACTACGCGTGGTTCATTCGATCGATGTTCGTCGCGAACGAGGACTACACCGCAGTCATTGCGATGAAGCGTCACCCTGACTTCGCCCTGCGCAGAATCGCGGGTCCTGCGGCGCATCGACGGTGCGTGGACCGCCGCTTCGACCGAACGGCCGATCCGTGATGGTGTCTGCCGTGTCGTGAAAGTCATTGGACGCTCGTGGGGCTCGTTGATGTCCCATGATCGTCATCGACGAATCAGCCGGCAATATGGACTTGCTCACTGCAAGATCGTTGAACCTCATGCGACACCGCCGCGGACGAACGTCCCGTGAAGTCCCAGAGGCAACGCGTACGGCAAGCGCGCCTGGGCCACCGGCCCGCTGGCAAGATCGTCGGTATCGAAAACCGACAACACGGTCACCCTGTCGGAGAGATTCAGTGCGGTGCCGACGGCCCACCGCGGCGCGTGTGCGGCTTCGTCTGCCACCAGCACATGCTCTTCGACCAACCAGTCGTCACCGAAGCCAAAGGCTCGACACGTCGCGGCCTTCACATCGATCAACGCTACGCGGTCAAACCCGGGGACATCGCGAGCTCTTTGCTTGGAGCGTTCCAGACAGAGAACGTGTCGATAAGGCTGAGCGATCTCTGCTGGCAGGACCGACGGGTACTCGGCGTCGTGATCGAGCAGCGCTTCGCGGGTTGCCGTGCCGGACACCAGATCGAGGGTTGCGCGGGTCACGGCCGCTCCACGGATATGACGATACTTGCCGGCCATCACGCTCCAGCCCGCCAGCAGTGGCGACGGGTCTTCACAACCCAGGTAATCGACGTAGATGCGTTCCCCTTCCTCCCACGCATTGGCAACGTGCAACAGACAGCCGGACGGAAGGTGGAACTCCACGGTGGTGGCATCGGTCTTGCGGACCACGATCGCGCGCATGCCGAGTTGCGGCGACCAGTGACACGATTGGGCGAACGAAGCGCCGGCCATGAGATGACTGCGGCTGATGGTGACGGATGGCATCAGGAACACCATGAAGTGTTCCGTCATGCCGAAATCGTGGACCGGTGCTATCTGCTCAACGATGATGTCACGTTGCAGGAGGGGAGTGCCGTCGCTGCCGATGCCGTAAAGGTGAAGGCGATCCTGCAGTGGGTCGACGCCGAAGTTCCAGAGGGAGCCATCGGCCGCGAGCTTCGGGTGCGCCGAGAAGGGCGCTGGGTGACCGGCTTCGAGCCACGATGCGCGGCCCGCGGTCGCCAGCGTTTCTGGATCGACCCGATAGGGCTGGCCAGCCTCCCAAAGGGCGAGGTATTCGTCGTTGAATCGCAGGATGTTGATGTTGGCAGGGTTGGACGCCTCGATGCGCGCCAGCGTCGGTTTCTCTTGATCGATCGGCGTCCCGAAACCGCTGTAGAGCATGTGCCCTGCGGCCTCTTCATCGAGCAGCTTGCGGGTCTGCACGAAGCGACCCAGATGCGATACGCCGTCGGGGTTCAGGATGAAGCGCTGGATCATCCCGTCGCCATCCCAGCGGTGCGCATAGCGCTGCCCTCCGCGCTCGTGGCGGGCGGGTCCATTGCGCAGGAACATGCCGATGAGTTCGCTCGGAAAGTCTCCCTCCCAAGAGGCTTTGGCTGCGAGCGCAGGCGCGTGAGCGGACTCATACCCGAGCGTCCAGGCTCGATCGTGTCTTGCTGCGAACTCGGCGGACAGTGCTTTGCCATCCCACGGCGGCACCGGACTCCGCGGACGCTCGTCTGCTTCGCTCATCCTGTTTCTCCCACGAGAACATGACGTCCGGGGATCAAGAGCCTCACGAGTGTCCCGCGCGACGCGGTACTGCGAATTTCGATCCGGTAGCCGAGCGCTTCAACCAGCCTGCGAACGATCATCAAGCCGAGTCCGAAGCCCTCCGGATGATCGGATGAGCTGCTGCCCGATCGGTGGATGGCGCCGCCATTCAGGCGATTCGGGTCCAGCCCCTTGCCCTGGTCCCAGACTTCGAGGCAGATGTCCTCGCTGCGCCTGCGAGCCACGACGAGCACATCCTTGCGTGTGAACTTGATTGCGTTCGACACGAGGTTCTCCAGGACGCGGCCGAGCATCACCGCGTCCGTTTGCACGCACAGTCGCGTTGCACGCGTTCGAAGCCTGACACTTCTCTGAAGTGCCAGCGCTTCGAACTGCAACTCGATGCCTTGGAGCACTTCCTGCAGTGGGACCGGACTCAAGCGTTCCGCACTGCTTTCGCTGTCGAAGCGGACGAACTGGAGCACATCGGTGACGAAGCCCTCGAGGTCTTCGATGGTGGACACCAGGCGGCGTGACGGGCTCGTCGCTGCCGCGTCGGCTGCATTGACGTGGGCGAGTAGCTTAAGTGCGTGGACCCGCTGACGCAGGTCGTGGCTCGCGCTGGCAAAGACGGCTGCCCGCGTTTCCAGATCGGCAGCAGCCGCTGCTCGGAGAGACTCGACCTCGCTGTTCCGCTCGCGCAGCTCGCGCATGAGGAGGTCTGCTTCGTCGCTGCGGATCAGATTGCGCCGTACGCCACTGACGACGATGTAGAACCCCGACCAGAGCACGCCCGCGAGCGCAGCCGATAGGGCCAGCAGCGTCGACCCGGAGGCCCAATCCGACGCGGCGAGCATCCACGCCATCGCGCCCCACATCGGCAGGAGGTACGCAGCGCAGATCACAGGGGATGCAGGCGCCAGTCCCACGCACGCGATACTGAGCATTACGTATGTCAGCAGCATCACTACCGTAGTCAGGTTTAAGTGCGGGCCGACGAACAGCGTTGCTGTCCAGCCCCAGTGAGCGGCTGCGAGAAGGATCGCGAAAACGGGCAGGAGACGAAGGCCGGCCTTGCTTGCTACCTCCACCGGAGATGCCGTGATCACGCGTCGGAAGATGAGGTAGCGCGCCGCGATGCTCGCCGCGCTTTCAATGAGCCACGCGGCGATCACGGGCAGGGGACGCGAGTTCTCGATCGATGCCGCGGCAAGGATCAGGACGATTGCCACTCCGTACGTCAGCAACAGCGCCGGCATCTGATCGATGATGAATTGACGAGTGCCAAGCGTGACCGGCATCACGAGGCGCCAGCGTGGATCCTCGTCACGTGCCAGCCGCGCAGTCTCGGACAATTCGTCGACCGAATGGCCGCTTATCCCTCGCGGCGCGCGTTCCACGGACGAATCAAGCGCGGCGTCCACGGACGGTCTATTGCGTAGTCGCCGCGTCAAGCAACCCCAGACTGATCGCCTTGGCTACAGCGTGAGATCGGTTGTCGGCGTGGAGGATCTGCATCAGGGTGGCCATATGGTTGTTTACCGTGCCTTCCGCCAGCTTCATCTGGACTGCAATCTGCTTGGACGAAAGCCCTCTCTGCACGCCTTCGAGGGTCTCGATCTGGCGCGCTGTCAAACGGATACGTGTTAAGCGGTGAACTTGCAGCGTTGATGGAAACACACCAATCCCTCGCATGACATCATCCAGCCGAGCGGTCAGGGTTGCGACAGGCATGGACTTCGTGAGATAGCCCAGGAAGCCCCAGGCTCGGAGTTGCTGCACGTAGACGTCGCGGTCGCCTGCGCTGAATACGCAACAGACCGGAGCAAGTTCCCGGTCGAAGATCTGCTTCGCCAACGAGAGCCCGAACGCTCCTGGCATGGCTAGGTCCAGCAGGATCCGAAACCAGCGCCTAGGGGTCTCGTCGATCGCGCGCAAGGCATCTGTCGCCGTTCTAACTGTAACGACGTCGATGTCCTTGAATCGCTGTTTGAGGAGTTGCGACGTGGCTTCCGCCACGAGCGGATGGTCCTCGACGACCAGAATGTCTTTCATTCGAGTCCTCCATCGGAGATCACACGCGCCGTCTTGAAAACACGTTTCTTGTTTCGCTACTCATGCCCTTCGCCAGGAGGCTTGTCAAGAGCAGTTCCTCACGCGCTTTCTAGAGCCTGAGCGAATGAGCGCATGCGACCGTGCCGGGGCTGAGCGGCGAATGTCCCTCTCTTCGAGTGGTCTACCTGCGGCGTCACAATTTCGGACGTCGCCTTGTTACCAATCGTTGCCGTGTCGTTCAAACCTTGGCTTAACCTGGTGTGCAGCCCATCAAGGACATTTTTACTTCCTAAGGATAGGCGAGCACGGGTATTCAAGCCGTTGTCGCGGGCCGTGAGGCCTGTACCGATCGCGCCGTCCCGGCCGCGTCCGCACGATCTGGACCGGAGGACATATGTGGCTTCTCGTTGCTCGCGAACCCCACCCGGATGCTCACGAATGGACCGGGCGCCGCGCGCTCGCCGTCGTCGATGCGACGGTGTGGCCGCTCCTGTGGATATGGGTCATCTGGCGTGTGCCGCCAACAGTCGGCATCGTCCGGCCCTTCATCGTGGCTGTTGCTACGCTTTTCCTTCTGCGTCGGCTCCGACGTGCGCTTTGGGCCAACCATCGCTATCGATTCACCACTTGGCGTTGGGGAAAGGTCTTCGTAGCGATGCTGCTGATCGGCGCGGCCCTAAAGCTGGCGACGCCGACGTAGCTTGCCAGCAGGCGCCTCAGCCTCAGTTCGAGACCGTGGGTCGGCCGGCGCTCCACGCCTCCAGGTCAACACGTCTCCAAGCGACGGCGCGCTTCGACAATCGTACTGGCGACGGAAACTTGTTCTCGGCCATCAGCCGGTAGATTGTGGACCGGCCGAGTCCCGTAATGCGTACGACCGATGCCATACGGACGAATGCCAGCTGCGGGGCATCCGATGAGGGTGCTTTCAAAACTGTTTGAGTCTGGCTCATAAGGCATGCCCGGGCTGTACTTGAACAAGACTCTAAGTAAAGCGGGAGGGCGTCGGAGCGATGACTTCGGAACAAAAACTGTCAGGTTAGGGATGTCCTGCACAAGTCAGCCTGAGGCTGGGCTGGAGTTGCCCCGCTGTCGCGGAGTGTTTTCGGCTTGGATCTCAAGCCAGTTGCGGGTGTTCGGTGAGAGCCTTGTCCACGGCCGGCGCGCGTCTTCTGACGGTTCCGTGGTCTTCGTGAAG
>CALMOR010000032.1:28001-44371 GCA_937872165.1 uncultured Burkholderiales bacterium
TATCGGGCAAGGTGGTCGGGCGAGGCGCTATCCGGGCGCGAAGGTATCCGCTTCGTCTTCGCAGGCGGCATGGGTTGATGGTTGCACGGTTGTCACTGCCTGGCGGAAGTCAGCGAGTCAGTAGAATTGTGGCATGGGAAACAACCCGACTCGCAACCCCTTCAAGCAAGCGCGTCTTGCCCTCGACGACCAGATAGCGGTCGACGCGTACAAGGCGGCTTCAGTCTGGGGCGCCTGGTGGTCGCTCGAGCCGGAGATCCGCGCTCGCTTCTTCAACGCCGACGAACAGCGCTGGATCCGGCGCTACGGCGCCCGGCTCGACTCGATCGCCTGCATGATCGAGCAGCCGCGCAACGATGCGGAGAAGCACTTCTTCACGGTGTGCCAGGGCGACGCCATGCCGCGAAACGATCGCGAGCGACTCTGGCTTCGGGTGCAGGTCGTGTGCCGCTACCAACGTGCTCTGGAGCGTGCCGCGCGAACAGATCTGGCTGAGCACCAAGTGTCCGCACTGGCAGCCGAGGTCGCCACCATGCGGTGGATCGTGAAAGACTGCGAAGAGGTCGCCGCGGAGGTACTCGAAGAGCTCGCTGTCGAGCGGGGCGAGGAATATGCAATGAGACGCCGATCGGTGGCGAACGTCCGTTATGCGACGTCGCTCTTCGAGCGGGACGAGCCACTTGTCGGACCGCCCACGGTGCGCTTCATGTTCCGGCCCGGCGTGCCGGTGCAGACTTTCCCGCCATGCGGACCAGCAGCGAGGCAATGAGCCAATGTGCGGCCGGTACAAGCTCGAGGAGCGCTGGCAGGAGTACTGCAAGGCAGCGTCATTCAACTGGCAGGACCCGCCTTGGCCGACGCCGAATCCGCTGAAGGGTAGCGAAGAGGCGCGGCCCACCGACCCGATGCCGATCATCCGCCGCAACGAGAGCGGCAAGTTGTTCCCCGAGCTGCGTCGCTGGGGCTTCATCATGATGGTGCCCGGCAAAACGTTCGACAAAGCGACGGGCGAGCCGAAGAAGATCAAGCGTGACGTCATCAACGCCGTGAGCGAAAAGCTGACGTCGAGCTACATGTGGAAGTGGTCGTTCAAGGAACGGCGCTGCCTGATTCCGATGTCGAGCTGGGACGAGTGGCCGGAGACCGGGGCCGGGAAACATCGCGTGCGCGTCTCGATGCCCGCGGAGCCGGTGTTCATGGCCGCCGGGCTGTTCGACGAGAACGTGCACCCGAAGACCGGCGAGAAGGTTTCGGTGTTCACGATGTGCACGGTGCCGCCGAACGAGTTCCTGGGCACGGTTCACGACCGTGCGCCGATGGTCCTGCTGCGGGGCCAGTACTCGGACTGGCTGGATGGCGGGAGCGCGGCGCTTGCGCTCGTCGGCAGCCACCCAGATGCCGACGCCTTCGAGGTGAAGCGCGTATGAAGCTGGGAGGAAAAAATGGACATTGAGCAGGTCACGCTCGAAGATCTCGTCGCCGAGCTTCGCAAGAACTCAGCGAACGACATCGAGTTCGCCCAACGCGTTGCCGCCGCATGTTGCCACCTGGTCGAGCGCAAGGCGGATCCACCGGCGGCCATCCGCGCCGTTTTCAGGACTCACTAAGCGATCCTCGCCTCATGTCTCATCCGCTCGAGCGACGGCGTCAAGCACCACCCATAACGACAAAAGCTGCAGACGCTGTCGGACATTCCCGTTGGCCCTGCGCGGCCGACAGCTCGCTAAGGATGGTTTGCGTAACCTCGTCCATGACCCATCGGCGAGTCGCTTGCGTCGATCGATTTTGGTAGCAGCGTAGGAGGTGTCATCAGCACGGACTTATAGGCCTCGGAATTCGGAATCGCTTCCGTGCCCTGCATAACCGCACTTTTCGCGTACGACGGACGGAGCTATCCCATCGATCACGTCCATCGTCGCCGCACCATCCACAGGTTTGACAGCATGAACAACGTCGTCAGCTGCGCGGTGTTCTTGGCCAGGCCGCGATAAGCGAACCTTGGTGAATCCGAACTGCCGCTTGACGACCCGGAACGGATGCTCGCCTTCGCGCGGAAACTCGCCTTGATGCGCTCGATCTCGTCGACGATCGCGTTGGACTTGCGGCCGAGGTCGAGCGCGTGTCGCTTGCCGGGTCGCATCGCGACATGCCAGTCGATGTCGGCTGCGTCCTCGCGTTTGGTGATCCCTTGATATCCAGCGTCACCGAAGGCTTCGGTCTCGTCACCGTGCAACAGCGCATTGCCCTGCGTGACGTCGTTGACGTTGGCGGCCGTGCCGATGACGGTGTGGACCAACCCCGACTCGGCATCGGCACCGATGTGCGCCTTCATGCCGAAGTAGTAGTTGTTGCCCTTCTTGGTCTGATGCATCTTGGGATCGCGCTCGCCGTCGGCGTTCTTGGTCGAACTCGGCGCCGCGATCAGCGTCGCGTCGACCAACGTCCCGGCCTTGAGCATCAGCCCCTTCTCGCGCAAAAGGTCATTGACCAACGCCAGCATGCCGGCCGCCAAGTGATGGCGCTCGAGCAGATGCCGAAACCGCAGGATGGTCGTCTCGTCCGACAAGCGCGTCGTCCCGGCGTCGAGGAGCGCGAAACTGCGATACAGCAGCACATCGTGCAACGCCTCTTCCATCGCTTCGTCCGACAGACCGAACCACTGCTGCATGAAGTGGATCCGCAACATCGTCGCCACGCCGTAAGTCGGTCGCCCCACCTCGCCCTTCGCGTAGTGCGGTGGTTCGATCAGCTTGATCAGTCGCGACCACGGCACCACTGCATCCATCTCTTCGAGAAACTGACGCTTCGGCGACAGCTCGAACAGGTTGCTTCCCAACTCATCTGCTTCATCGTCGCCACCGGGTCATGGTCCTCTCGGTTCAACGCATCAGCCCAGCCTCAGGCTGACTTGTGCAGGACACCCCAAGGGAAAGTATTGCCTCACGTGGGTGATCCGACCTACCACCGGCTGCCGCTAAGCGTCGCCCGGGGCAAAAATGCAGCCCGAAGAATTCGGCGAGTCGAGTCTGGCGATACGCGATCACACCGGTCGATGCCAACGTCCATTGGTGTTCACCTAAGTACCCCGCTGCCAAGTGCTTTGGGGATCGCAGAAGTAAACCTTCGACCCAACAGCGGTTTATATCCAATGAGCTCTTATCGTCGGTGGGCGTCCCGAACCCGATCGGCGGCTTTGCGAATGATCCATCTGCGAGGACGTCCCTGCGCATAACTGACAAGCACTAAGTTTTCGGATCACTAATCCTGCCCATTCTCCTATTATGAAAAAGTTGGTTTGAAAATGCACCTCCCTTTAATACACAACCCCTAATCGCCTAAAATTTTCCAAACATTTGAGTACCAGCTTCCGCGGGTCGTCAGACACCGACCATGGTTTAGTCGAAAGTGTGCTGATAACGTCATCAGCCGTGGATACATTGTCAAGACAAAGCCACACTGCTAATACGTCATTTGTGACCTGGTACCGCGTTACTCTATCTACCAAGAAAAGCTTACCATCACGTTCGACTATCCGCGCTATAGGATGTTTTTGGATTCGCTGTGGTTCGATAGCAACACCAGCACCCCAAAGGCGGCACTCGTTAAATTCAAAAGTAACGTCCGGAAACCGGTGCATGCTATGAATATAATCACTAACGCACTGAACATATCGAGCTGCGCTCGCAAAATACTGCACCTTTGCCGGCGCGCTAAGTGTGGTAGGAATGCTGCCGGTCAACTCCATATATCGAATGAAAGCCGGGTGCTGTCGTCCAAGGTAACGCTCGGCATAGCGAGTGCGCCACTTAACTACAGTTGAGGTAGAACCGTTGTGGGCTACGATAGCATCTAGCGACTTGTGAACTGCGCGATCGATATTGAAAAGAGCTGAGTTTTGGTCGCCAGCATCCAGGTTGCCGACGCCATCCCAAATACACTTCTGGGCAGCATATGCGTGAGCATCAACGAGATATCGCTTGAACGCCTCTATATCGACAAGGGCTTTCAATCGCAAAACTTCAGGGGCGTTTGTAAGCGGTTCCCCGGTGACTATGCGATGAAGCAAAATCCTTTGGTAGGGAGAAATTTCATTTCCCGAGAGATAGCCCTCCTTCAATCGATTGGCTATACCGACGATGTAGTCTTCGCTAAGAATCGTTACCTCGATGAGCGCTCCGTCATCAAGTGTCAAGAAAAGTTCTTCGCCTTCATACGCTGATGCACCGACGACATACACATCGTAATCAGACTTGGGTGTCGCCAAGCCCTCAACCACCGAACCCGAAAGAAACGCTGCAGAAAACGGTCGGGTCGCCTTAAAGGACTCGAGAGCTACTCTAAGGGCGTCTTGACGGTCGAAAGGCGTAGACATTATAAAAAAAGCCTCGCGCTAGCGAGGCCCAAAAAGTTGCTAATGGAAGTCAAATTAGTGCGCCGAAACTCCCGCCGCCGCCGATGACTACGAGATCGGCTGGGGTAAGTGTGATGAACATGACCCCGTCAGCGATGTCAGCGACGGGCTCGGCGTGGGTTTGTTCTTGCAGGCGTTGTAGCATGTGATCTCCTTGAGAGACGAGACGAGACGGGCGGGCTGCCCGCCAGTACTATACGACAAATCGAGACGGGCGGCCTGCCGGCGACGTTACGAATTTCTTTGGCCGAGAAGGGTGCGAAAAAGGGATATGCTTAGCCGTGATGCGTCACCTTCGGCAGGTCCAAGGTTAGGCTCGCCAGTGTCCAGGAAGTCGGGGTGGTCGATGAACTGCTGCTTGGCGCTAACGCCCCGTTTTTGCGCATGTGTCATTTGGCACTTGTAGTGATGACAGACTTCAAATTAATACATAATTTGAAGGATCTTGTTAGGCTGCGCTCAAATGCGGAGAGTACTTATGGTGAAATGTCAAGAATTTGACTTCCCTGGTTCTTGCTATCTCGCAGACGATTCATTGGTGCTCTGATGCGACGTCTTTTAATGAACCCCGGTCCGACCAACGTGCATCCATCGGTACGCGCGGCTGCCTTTGAGGCGCCCGATTGGTGTCATCGCGATTTAGGATTCGCCAGCAAGGTGCAGTCAGTCTGTAGCAAATTGGCCGCGATCAGCGGGGGACAGGGGCGGTACGATGCGGTTCCTTTTGTAGCGTCTGGAACTGGCGCCAACGAGGCGATGATTTCAGTCGTCAGTGGCCGTATGTTGGTTTTGGTGGCAGGGCGGTACTCTGAGAGGCTTTGGCTAATTGCTCAGCGCCTTGGTGTGCAAGCATCTCGGCTTGATTTCAGTCCCCTGTCGGGCGTCGACTGTGCCAGCGTGGCTCAGGCTCTGATTAAAGACCCGCAGATCACCGATATCTGCCTGGTGCATCATGAGACCACAACAGGTGTGTTGGCCCCCTTGCCTGAACTTGGACAACTTGCGCGGAGTTTCAAAGTTGGCTTACTGGTCGATGGCATCAGCAGCATAGGCGGACACGATTTTGACCTTTGTCGAGACAGCGTAGCGATGGCTACCGTCACTGCCAACAAGTGCCTGGAGTCGTTGCCAGGCATTTCTTTTTTGTTGGCGAGCAGGGAGGTGCTTCAGACAACCCAAGGAAAGTCACGTAGCTTCTATTTTGACGTGCACGAACAATGGTCGCGAACCGCCGCGTCGGGAAAGACACCTTTCACGGCCGCCGTTTCGTTGTTCTTTGCCGCCGATGTAGCTCTCGATCGATTGCTTGCGGAAACCGTTCGAGGGCGGGCACACCGGTACCGGCGGTTGAAGCAGCGGTTGGAACGCGAACTGCTGACGCTCGGGTTTTCCTTGGTCGCGGTACCGGAAGATCGCAAAGCCAATATTCTTACGTTGGCGCGTTTGCCTTCCTACTGGAATTACAATGAGCTATACGAAGCGCTTATGCGCGAGCACATTACAATTTACACAGATGAAGTCACGCTGAGTCAAGGCATGGTGTTTTTTGCCACCATGGGCGACTTGCACGAGGCCGACCTAGATCGGTTCGTCGACGCACTTGCAAGATTTGGAAGACAGCGGGGCAGCGCGTCGCTTCCCATTGGTGTCTGCACGCCTCTCTGATGCCAGCCCTCTCACGATGAAGTTCCTGACGGGTCTCTTGCTCGCCGCCGGCCTAGGCACCAGGCTCGCGCCGTTGACCGACTTAGCGCCGAAGTGCCTGACAGAATTGTGGGGCCGCCCTATTCTCGGCCGTGCCATTGACGTGTTGCTGGCCGCCGGAGTCAGCCGCATCATAATTGTCGTTGGCTACCGCGCCGAGCAAATTGAACATTTCGTCGGCACTCACTACCCTAAAGCCGACATCCGATGCGTCATCAACCCGTATTACTCGACGACTGGCACGGCACTTTCGCTGTCATGTGGTCTTGCAGCCGTGTCGCCCGGCGAGGACGTCCTACTCGTCGAGGCCGATGTGGTATTTGAAGCAGCCGTGCTTGATCGTCTTCTGTCCTCTGTAGGAAGTGCAACGGCGCTGGCGCGTTATCGGCCTGATTTGACCGGTACCTTCGCCCTCACCAGCGAGTTAAATACTCTGACGGATTGGGCTCACGAATCAGTGCGCGCATCCAACTTTCCGCTGGCCATCGCCTGGAAAACGGTCAACCTGACGCGTTTCGATTTCGCCGCGATCGAACAGCACCTGCGTCCTGCGCTTGCCGATGTACTGGCGACGCGTGGTAACCGCTCGCCCTTTGAGTTGGTGGCGCAAACCTGCATCCGAGACCTCGGACTTGTGATGACCGGTGTCGATGTCAGTGACTTGTCGTGGTACGAAATCGACTCCGAGGTCGACTTGGCGTTTGCGCAGAACCTGTTTGCGCCCGATTCGATCGCAACACCCAGAGCTCCCTAACGGTGTGCGCAATCGTAGGCATGGCATGGCGTGGTGAGGCCGGGCAGGTCGATCAATCCGAATTCGCAATGCTGGTGCGCAGTATGGCGCATCGCGGACCTGACGCCGAGGGTGTGTGCCATAGGGATCGATTCTCTTTCGGCCATCGGCGCTTAAGTATAATTGATCTGAACGAGCGGGCGAACCAGCCAATGGTGGACGATAGCGGGCGGGTCTACCTGACCTTTAACGGTGAGATCTATAACCACAGTTTTCTGCGCGCCGAGCTGCGGCGCATGGGATACGAGTTCAGAACTAGGAGTGATTCCGAAGTAATACTGGCGGGTTACAAGCGCTGGGGAAAGCATGTCGTTGACCACCTGGAGGGCATGTTCGCATTTGGTCTATTCGACGAAGCCACCAACGAACTACTTCTGGTGCGTGACCGCCTTGGCGTAAAGCCGATCTTCTATTTCGTTTCGGACAGGGCGGTCTATTTCGCGTCTGAGATTAAAGGCGTCATTGGACATCGCGAAGTTCCCCGAAAGCTCGATCCGCATGCCGTGAGCTCGTTTCTGTCTTATCGGTACAGTCTGGGTGATCGCACTTATTTTGAGGACGTGCGTTCGCTAGAGCCGGGTACGCTTCTGCAGTTAAAGCGTGGCGCCATATCGCTCCAACGTTATTGGCAAGTCGACACTGCACGTGCATCGCGCCCCAGACCGTCACATCAAGAGATCAAGCAGCTGCTAACAGATGCCGTAGCCCAGCAAAGCGTGGCAGACGTACCGATGGCAGTATTCCTGTCAGGGGGATTGGACTCCAGCATCCTCCTGTATGAAATGTCTAGGCAAGGCATTGAGGGATTGCATTGCATTACGGCGCAATCCAAAGACCCGTCCTATGACGAAACGCGGTTTGCTAGAACAGTCGCGAGTTGCTTCGGCGTACCGTGGTCCGGTGCCGACATATACGTCGATGACCTTTTTGGCTCGGCGCGTGCCCAGATCCGCGTCAAAGATCAGCCCCTGGGCATGCACAACGAAGTGGCTATGCGCACCCTTGCCGGGCGGGTACGGTCGCATGCTTCTGTAGTAATGTGCGGGGAGGGCGCAGACGAACTGTTCTGCGGGTACGGGCGGATCTTTCGTGCTCCATTCGATTACGTCCGCATGAGAGGCTTGGACCGATTGCCTACGGCTTTAAGTGCTCCCATAGCATCCGCGGTCGGCATTGGGCCGGGTGAGTTAGGACTGAGTGAGTTAGATTTTTTCCTCGGGCGCTACCAATACTTCCCTAGCGCCGAGAAGTTTTCGCTGTACACGCAGGAGTTCGCTCAAAGCGTGCAACACGACGCCTATACCTATGAAATACTAAGTTCGTTGTTCGAGCAGCATCGCAACCTAAATTTCTATGATCGGATCTGGCTGTTCTTCTTACAGTACCACCTGCCTGGCTTGCTAGGGATGCTCGATGCATGCACGATGGCCGTGGGACTTGAAGCAAGGGTGCCTTTTACCGACCATGCGTTGGTGCAAGCAGCTTTCGACCTACCTTTCACCGGCAAGCTGGCATGGCGCTCTCCGCTGAAGCGTCTGAAGGCGTGTACGCGCAGCGTCAACGAGTTCAGCGAGCGCTGCGACGTCACTAAGTCGGTCCTGCGTCAGACGTATTCAGGAAAGATACCGCAGGCGATCATCGACCGCAGGAAGATGGGCTTTCCGGTGCCTTTGGGGCGGTGGTTATCCGCCGAACAATTGCCGATTGTGCGGAGCCTGCTGTTGTCACCAGGTGTTCGACTCCACGACGTGGTCGATCCCGGGCCGCTCGCAGATTGGCTGGCGTATGGTTTACAACGAGCTGATGATGTGTTTGGGCGCAAGGTCTGGCTGCTGTGCAACCTCGCCATCTTTCTCGAGGAGTATTTCTAAGATGCCAGCGAAGTCCGCAGCTTTCTCGAGGCGTCCAGCCGAGCAGCCGGCTGACCCGGCCCTAGGCGCCGTACTAGTAGCACTTTATGCGGCCGTTCCGGCCTGCCCGGCAGAACTTGCCGCGCGCTTCCTAAAATTGTTGCAAGCCACACCGGAAGCCGTTGCTGGGCAAGCCCGGCTGCAGCTGCACAAGCCATACGGCACCAACGTCATCCTAGAGGACAAAGGGCAGTTCGGATTGTCCTTCGCACGTATCCTGCCGGGCCAGTCGACTAGTTATCACTACCACCAGCAACGACGTGAGTTCTTCTGCGTTCACAGCGGTGTTCTCTCCCTTCATAACGGCAGCGAGATCGAGGTGCTGGGACGACTCGGTTGCGGCGCCTCCATGCCTCACATAGCGCACAGCTTGGCTAATCATGGTGACAGCATGCTGGCAGTGCTGGAGATTTTCACTCCGGCGCTGCTGGACGATAAAGTACGTGTATATGATCTTTACCACAGACCATTAGGCGAGGTTACCCTTCACCAGTAATTCAGTGCCCATGGACCACAGCACCCTGACCGAGCTTCGGCGAACCGCGATAGCGATACGCCGCTTAATTATCGATGCCATTTACAAGGCGCAGACGGGGCATGCCGGTCCTTCACTTTCATTGGTCGAGGTGCTGACCATGCTGTACTTTCGACACATGAATTGCAGCTCTTCAAGCACAGACGCACCCGAACGCGATCGTCTGATCCTGAGCAAGGGGCACGCTTCGCCGGTCCTATACGCGACATTGGCACAGGCCGGCTATTTCCCTGTTGTCTGGCTCGATACGTTGCGCGCACACGGGTCGGCGCTCCAGGGACATCCGAAGGCGGGTGCCTTGCCAGGGGTGGAAGTGTCTACAGGCTCGCTGGGACAGGGCATATCCATCGCACTAGGTTTGGCCCTCGGCCTGCGCATGCAGCGTCTTCCATCGCGCGTCTTCTGCATCGTCGGAGATGGCGAAATGCAAGAGGGGCAGAACTGGGAAGCGCTGATGGCGGCGCCGCCACTTAGAACCGCCGGACTAACCGTCATCGTCGATCGCAATCAACTGCAGAACGACGGGCCGACGGAGGAGGTAATGCCGTTGGGCAACCTAGTCTCGAAGGCGCAAAGCTTCGGCTGGTCCACGTCAGATATCGATGGTCACGACTTCACGGCGATCGAGAGTGCGTTGCTCGAAGCGGATACGAGCGAACGACCGCATATTATCGTCGCTAACACGATCAAGGGATGTGGCGTATCTTTTATGGAAGGCAGTGTTAAATGGCATCACCATCCATTGTCCGAGGCTGAATATCTTTTGGCGAAAGCCGGCTTGTCGGAGGTGCGCAAATGACCAACGCTGGCGGAGTGCATGGGGAGCGCGCCACGAGGGACGCATACGGCCACGCTCTGCTAGAACTGGGCGTATCGAATAAGCAATTAATCGTGCTCGATGCAGACTTGTCTCGATCTACCCGTACCGAGTGGTTCAAGCAGCGGTTTCCGGATCGCTTTATCAATATGGGCATTGCTGAACAGAACATGGTCGGCGTAGCGGCAGGACTGTCGTTGGCCGGATTGTTGCCGTTCGCGACTACGTACGCGATCTTCATCGGCCGAGCATACGACCAAATACGCCAAGCCGTAGCATTCGGCCGCACCAACGTCAAGATCGTGGCCACGCACGCAGGTCTGGCGGCTTCGCATGACGGTGGTTCGCATCAAGGTATCGAAGATCTGGCGCTGATGCGTGTACTCCCGGGAATGACCGTGCTTTCGCCTGCCGATTATGCACAGGCAAAGGCGGCTGTGATCGCGGCGGCGTCACATATGGGGCCCGTTTACATCCGGCTGCAGAAAGAGCCAGTGCCCGACATTACCGAGGATGGCCGGGCCTTCGAGATCGGTCGAGCAAATTGCCTGCGCACAGGGTGCGATGTCGCCTTGATTGCCACGGGGAGCTTGGTCAGCCGGGCTCTCGACGCAGCGGCAATACTGGCGCGCAACGGGATCGAGGCGGAAGTCATCAACGTCAGCACCGTCAAGCCACTCGACATTGCCACCATCGGCGCGGCCATCGATCGCTGTGGATATGCGGTCGTAGCCGAAGAGCATAGCAGCATCGGCGGCCTTTTCGAGGCCGTAGCCGCTGCTATGTCGTCACGTCCGGGCTGCCGACTACAGTCGGTCGGCATGCCCGATTGTTTCGGCGAAACCGGACACTGGCACGAATTGCTGGAACACTTTGGCTTGACGGCCACAGCGATCGCAAATGCGGCAAGAACACTGCTTGCCACCGTGTGAGGAGAATCGTGAATTTACCTGTCACCTCAAATCTGGCCACCCCATGGTCATGCTTCGAATATGCTGATTCAAAAGTTAATGTGCAGGCGCCAGCCGAAGTACTTAAGGTCGTCGCGGCCCAGTTACTCCCATTCTTCAGCGTCACGGACGGACGGGCGCAAAACAGCTTTGTCGATGTGCAGATGCTTACCGAGGCGGTGCCTGCGGCGCTCAGTTCGCTGTTGCTGCAACACCCTCGCATCGTTAAGGTCGACACTAGCTTATATAAACATCTGGCTTCCGAAGGCGAGCGTTGGGACCTAGATGGTGCGCACTTGATTCGCATTTCGCTCACTGGCACTAACGTCCTCATCGACCGTGTCGGCCGCAAGATTATTGTTTACCAATCTGATTTCGAACTGCTCACTCGCGATGCCACCCGTCTGCTCAAGGGCCTGCTGACCGTCGCCTTGGAAGTGGGTGGTGGCATTCAGTTGCATGCCAGTGGAGTGGTTGCGGACGGCAAGGGCGTGCTGCTGATTGGCGATATGTGGCAAGGGAAGACTACCTTGCTGCTTGAATTGCTGCGTGAGTTTAACGTGTCGCAGCTGAGTTGTGACACCATCGCGCTGCTGCACGAACCGCACAGCCCAACGAACGTGCTGGCATGTGGCTGGCCTTCGCCCTTCAGTGTGTCCCACGGAACCTTGGCCGACAACCCCGCGCTGTACGAGTTCTTCCCCACCGAGCGCCGTAGCGTGGCTTACGACACGCTTTGGACTGAGGGAAAGAAGGCGGTGCTAACCTCCGATCAGGTGGTCAAGCGTCTCGGTACGTACATTTCTCCGGCGGTGCGCGGAGTCGACACGTGTTTAATCGTCCGCTTTCGTCCCGACGAACCCATCGGAGTGCGCCGTGTGGAGCGGCAAGAGGATTTTGAGGATCATTTGCGAGCGGCATATTTGGGAAGCCGCGATCCGATTTACCACAACTGGCACGGCTTCATTGAGGTGGCGGACAGCACCATCGATAAGAACATCCAGCAGATGGCTCGACATTTGTTTACCTGCTGCGACGTGCTCACGATGACTTGGGCACCCAGCGCCGTGAGTTTGTTGAAACGCGTCTTGCCGCTGGGCCGCGTTCACAAAGATCTGTCGCAGCTGCTTAATGTCCAGTAATCTTACCGCAGCACCTGTTGCCATGACCCATTGAGTGGGGTAGTCATGATCGTCAGCTATTCCTATTGGGGACACGCCGTCAACGTGACGTGCGCGCGATGTCCGCAAACGCTCCGTTTTCTTGAAGCCTATCTACGCCCGTACTTTGACGTTTCCGAGACAGTAAGCACGCACAAGGGCGCATTGAATGTCAATGTCCACGTGGGTGAGATGCATGTGACCATGCCGGACTTCACGCTCGCGCGTCAAATTACGATCGATGCCAGCAAGGGCTTCCTGCGCTGCACCGGGCGGGTGATGCAATCCGGTGCGACGACGTGGATCTTGATGCAGCCGTTTGGAGTGCACATTCAGGTGAACCACAAGCTTAGCACTATTGACGTCTGGGCTGAATCCGATTCCGCTCTACGTGTTCCCCTACTGCGAATCATTGAAGATTGGGTGCTCAACGAAGTTCAGCGCAGCGGGGGTGTCGTGCTACACGCAAGCGCCGTCACCGCCGGCGGTCGTGCGTTTTTGTTGGTTGGCAACAAGGGTGCCGGCAAGACCACCGGCCTGTGCAGACTGCTCGTGCACTACGACGCCGCCAAGATGGCCAATGACAACGTCTGCATCTCGATGTTGGACGGCGTCCCGATGGCGAGAGGGTGGCCGGCGTTTTTCAAGGTTAGTGCCGGGACGATCGCTAGCACGCTACCCTTGGCAAATGATTTCCCCCCAGCAGTTCACTTCCTCCTCGACGACGACGCCGCACTTTGGAATGTCTACGATAAGGTGGCCTTGTACCCCTTGCAGGGCGCGGATCGTTTCGGCGCCGGGGTCGATCCTCAGGCGCGGCTCGCTGTGATCTACTTCCCTAGCTTCCGCACCGATATCGCCGCTGGCGTTACGGCCCTCGAACTGCAGGGGGCTGCTGCCCGTTTGGTACCGTTTTTGCAGGGTATCAATAACCCCAATCACTGTGAATGGCTGGGCATCAATCCCGTGGACGAGGCGCAGGTGCATGTTAGCTTGCGCAAGCTAGCTGCCGCGCTACCGAAGGCCGAGGTGGCCATGTATCAAGTGGACTGGGCACCAGCCTTAGAAGACCTGCTGGCGCGTACGGCCGAGCTGCGCCCGTTCAATCACGCCATTCGCCGGTGCGCAGCGCCGCGCATGTTAGACGACGGCTGGCCACCGCTGCCGGAGAGCCTATGAAGCAGGCCGTCTGTAAGAACCTGCTGTTCATAACGGCCGACCAATTCCGCGGCGACTCCTTGTCGTGCCTAGGACATCCCTTCGTCAGAACCCCGCATCTCGACCGGGTAGCTGCGGAAGGTGTGCTTTTCTCGCAGCATTACTCGGCATCGGCACCTTGCGGCCCAGCGCGGGCCTGCATGCACAGCGGCGCGGGCAACGACGTCCATGGTGTCTGGCGCAATGGCGATCCGTTGAGTAAAGCCGTGGTCAACTGGGCTAGCGAACTGCGGCGCAACGGCCATGACCCGCAGCTATTCGGGTTCACCCACACAGCAGCTTCCAGTTCCGAGGGTGACGAGTGGAACCTGCAACGCGGTTTCGAAGGCATCCTGCCTGGGTTACGCTTACAGGCCGACTTCCGGAATGCCAGCGGCGATTGGAGCGCGTGGCTTCTGCGCAGACATGGCCTGCAAATATGTGCGCACGATCTGCATAAGGCGGCAGCCCCTGACGACCACGCCCTTGGAAACGTGCGCTGGGGCCGGACGCAGGCTCCAGTAGGTGGCGGCGATGTGGATTACCTCGTCGACACGTTGATGACCCAGCTCCAAGCAGCGCCGAAGGATCCCTTTGTCGTCCACTTGTCGGTGTTCGCGCCGCACAACCCGTATTTGGTGCCCTATCCGATACGCTCGGCGCTCGATGCCGTCCTAGACGGTAGCACCGCGGCTTGCTGCAGGCCCGCACCTTATAGCAACCATCCGTATCTATCTCGCATCGCAAGTCAAGTTGTGGGTGACAAAGCAAATGATGTGCACAAGCTTCTGGACATGCGTCGTCACTATTGGCGCGCGGTCGAGGTCGTCGACACTGCGCTCGGACGGCTGTTCGACTTCATACGTCAAACGGGAGAGTGGGACAACACGATGTTGTTGTTTACCTCCGATCATGGTGATCAGTTAGGCGACCGAGGACAATTGGGCAAGGTCGGTGGTTTGCGCGAAACCCATCATATTCCGCTTCTGGTTCGAGACCCGACGCCGGCAGCGCAATTCTCGTGCGGCACGCGTGTGTCGCGCATTACCGAAAGCCTCGACATCGCGCCGACCTTGCTTGATTTTTTTAACTGTGCTTGCCCGGCACAGTTCCAAGGCCGGTCATTGCTCAGCGACCTGCGCAATGGAGCCTTTGCGGCTGCGCCGCAGAGGCGTTATGCACGTGTTTACTTCGAATTCGACGATGGCATCACTGCTGGACGGGGCAGCTCGCCTGCATCGGCCACACATCGGCTGATAGGATTGCTCGACGAGCGTTTTACGTATCTTGAGTTTAGGAACGGCTGGCCGCCTCTGCTCCTCGACGAGCAAGATACGCGCGCGGGGTTAAGAGACCGCAGCGGCAGTTCTGGTCATTCGCATTTTCTAAGAGAGATGGCCGGTGAAGCCGCCAAAATCCGAGCGCGTGACGGCCGGTCCGGCGACTCGCGTCCATTCTGAGTATAGAGTTAAAGTGAGGCTTTATGTTTGCAGCGCGTGTCGGCTTAATCCAGGGATCCAAGACTTCGGGTATGCGCAATCTTGCAGCTCGACTCGAGGCGCAGGGGCGGCCCGTCATTAGCTTCGCCGCCGGTGAACTCGACGAAGGCACTAGCGAGTACGCTAAGCAGGCGGCAATCCAAGCAGTGCTCGTTGGCACCAACAAGTACACAGAAACGGTCGGTACCATTGAGCTGCGTCAAGCGCTCGCCGAGCGTGTCGCCCTGCAGACCGGCTTGGCATGGACGGGAGCAGAGATCGCTGTAACAGCTGGCGCAAAACAAGCCCTCTTCAATACCGCGATGGTGCTGTTCGAAGACAGTAATGAAGTCATTGTGCCTTCGCCGCACTGGACTACGTTTCCAGCGCAGATCGTCTTGGCTGGCGCCCGACCGGTCTTCGTCGATACATCAAGCCATGGGTATGAGTTGACTGTGGATCAAATCGAACCTGTACTGACTCCTCACACTAAGGCTATCGTCCTTAACACACCCAACAACCCCACTGGTAAGCTCATTTCTGCGACTACTTTGGCCAGCATCGGGGCGCTTGCACGCGAGCGGGGTCTTTGGGTTATTTTTGACCAGTGTTATTCAGAGTTCGTATACGGTGTAGCGGAGCATACGAATATTCTGCGCGTCGCGCCGATGCTGCGTGACCGCACCGTGATCATCGACTCATTTTCCAAGTCCCACGCGCTCGCCGGCTGGCGTATCGGCTATCTGGCCGCGCCACCCGAATTAGTGTCCGCAGTTGCTAACCTACAAAGCCATACCACTTCCAACCCGAACTCGATCGCCCAAGCCGTTGCGCTGGCGCTGCTCAGACAAGCGTATTCTAAGGAAACTCAAGCTATTAAAAGCTCGCTAGATGTCAGACGCTTGCGCGCCGTCGAGCTTCTTTCGGGCATCGATCAGGTGAAGGTTGTTTCCCCCGAAGGTGGCTTTTACGTGTACCTCGACCTGAAGGGTAAACTGCAAGCCTTGGCTACTGCTGGGCTCGGGCGCGGTGAACGCCTGCCGGATTACCTGCTAGAGAACGCAGAAGTAGCGGTTGTTGGCGGCGATGCCTTCGGTGATTCTACGGGAATACGCCTTTCCTACGCCCTTGGAAGGGACAAGTTGGAGCAGGGTTTGCAACGACTCGCCTCCGCTCTTCGAGCACTGCGTTAAGTACTTCGACACCGATGGATTGCTGTTCACAAACTTAACCTGTACGCCTCGCCGGATCCGGATCGGAACTACCTTTGTAGCCGGACCTCTAGCGCGCGGCGCGTACGCCAACATCAAGGTGGTGTCCGTGCTTAGGCTCGCCTAGCAAGTGTATGCATTATCTTAACGTAAGCGTCCAGCGAACACGTGTTGACGTTGTGGTCGATCGCCTTAACCGGGCAA
>CALMOR010000033.1 GCA_937872165.1 uncultured Burkholderiales bacterium
AGTCCGGTCGCGCACGTCGCGTCCACGCCTCCCGGGCGTCTCCGCGACGACCGGGATGCGTTCGAGCTCAAGGTGCGACGCAGGTGAAGCTGGCCGCCGCGTTGACGTCGCCGCTGCCCGTGTAGCGCGGATAGGTGGGGTATTCGCACAGCGGACGCGTGCGACCCGGAATACCGACCGTGTCGCGGACGATCTGCGCGGGCGGTGCCGTTCCGCGTTCGGCCCAGTTCTCGAGCGTCGTCAACGAGTCCCATGCCGCGTTGAAGACCGTGCTGATCGCATGACCGTAGCCTGGGATCTCGTAGTAGCGCACGAAGCTCGCGACATTGGCGCTGCCCATCGTGGCCTGCAGGCGAGCGTAGTACTGCTCGGTCGCGCGCGTGCTGACGAGCGCGTCGCTCATGCCGTGGGCCATCAGGATCTTGCCGCCCTTCGCGAGGAACGCCGACAGGTCGGTCCTGTCGACGTCCTGCAGGCCGGTGAGCGCGCTGACGCGAGCCTGGAAGGGGCCCGGGTTCTGCGGATCGAACGCGATCGAGTTGGCGTTCGGATCGCGCGTCACGAAGAAGCGCACCCACTGGTCCCAGAAGATGCTGCCGTACGGCGCGCCGTTCGGCATCGGGCTCGCGGGCTGCGCGGAGCTGAGCGCGAGGAACGATACGGTGGGTTGCAGCGCGTTGGCGTTCGGGATGCCGAAGTCGGTACCCCAGGTGTTGAAGCCCGGGTATTGAGTCTCGCCGCTGGCCAGCGCGTAGTTGAACGTGATCGGCGTGTTGATCACGTTGAACGCGGCGATCTGCGGGTCCGACAGGCAGTTGTCTCCGCCCTCGGTACCGCCGGGACAACGCAGCGCCGCGCCGCCCACGGTGGCAGTGGCCGGATTGAAGGTCGCGTTGCAGGCCGTGATGTTGCTGACCAGTCCGTCGACGACTCCGTCGAGCCCGTCGCAGGCCTGCAGCGATGCGTCGTAGAGGCGCTTCCGTTTTGCCGGACTCGGATAGGCGTCCGGTTGCGCCAGCGCGCGCGTGATGCGGCCGAACGCGAGGTCGAGGCTGGCCGCGGCGCTGGCCGGATAGAAGACGATGGCGCCGTCCCAGTCCTGCGGCCAGGTCTGCACGACCTTCAGCGCCTCGCGTCCGCCCGACGATCCGCCGGCGAAGTAGGCCTTCGTCGGGCTCGCGGCGTAGCGGGAGCGGATGATCGCGGTCGCGACGTCGCGGACCTTCTTCAGCGCGTCGCCCGAGAAGTTGGCGAGCGCCTCGTCGTTGACGCCGAACGAGCCGTCCTGGCTGCCGAGCGCATTGGCCTGATGGCCCGAGTCGCTGGAGAAGGTCGCATAGCCGCGACCGAGCGGCACCGGCTGGTCGACCGGCCCGGCCGGCACGTTGCCGGTCCCGGCGGGAATGGTGCCGTCGTAGCCGCCGCCGCCGAACATCATCGCCTTGCCGTTCCACGTCGTCGGCAGGCTGACCTGCATCTTGATGCGCGGTGCCGTCGCGTCGAGCGGCAGCACGTCGGCCAGCACGAGGCAGTACTCGCCGATCGCCGAGGCGCCGGTCCCCGTCGCCGCGACGGTCGACGCCGACGTGACGGTCGCGCCGGTCGTCGGCAGTCCGATCGACGAGGCGGGCACCGTCATCGTCGCGAGCTGGGCGCAGCTCATCGGCGTCGCGACCGCGACCGGTGGCGGCCCGCCGTCGTCGTGGCAGCCGCTCAGGGTCAGGGCCGCCCCCCACGCCAGCAGCGTCGCCGCCGGACGCGCTCCGGGTCGCCCGAAAAATATCGTGATCGTCATGAACGTCTCCTCGGTTGTTGTGAGAAGACTTTGCGAATCGCACCTTCCGGGCGTCCATCAGACGTGCTCTGAGTCCGTCCTCGACGCCTTCAGCCCGGGGCGCTGTCGCGACTCTTGCGGAACAGCTCGACGATCAGCGAGCGCAACCAGGCATGCCCCGCTTCCGTACCGAGCCGGCGCGTCCAGAAGAGGCCGACGTCGAAGTGTCGCTGCGGCACCGGCAGCGGCGAGATGCGGTTGATGCCGTAACGACGGAACGAGCGGGCCACGGTACGCGGAACGATCACCGCGTAGTCGACCTCGGCGAGGATCGCGGGCACGACCATGAAGTGCGGGATCGACAGCTTCACGCGATCGATCAGGCCGCTCTCGCGCAGGATCGCGAGCGTCGGCGGATGCGACGTGATGGCGATGTAGTCGGCCGGCGTCCGCGCGCGTGGCCGGCGCACGGTCACGTACTCCTCGCGGAACAGGTGTTGATGCCCGAAGACCCCGACCAGCGACGGCAGGTGACCCATCGCCATCTCGATGGCGCCGCTCTCGAGCGCGGACGGCAGTTCGTCCCATTCGAGCTGGCGGGTCTCGACGGCCACGCCGGGCGCCTGCGCGCGGATCGCCTTCATCAGCGGCGGCAGGAAGACCATCTCGCCGAGGTCGCTCATGTGGATGCGGAAGACGCGTTTCGCGGTCGTCGGATCGAAGGTCGTCGCATCGTCGAGCACGGTCCGCACCGCGTGCAGCGCGTCGCCGAGCATCGGCGCGATGCGACGGGCCACCGGCGTCGGTTCGACGCCGCCCTTGACGCGCACGAACAGCACGTCGCGCAGCAAGGTCCGCAGCCGCGCGAGGCCGTGGCTGACCGACGGCTGCGTGAGTCCGATGCGCAGCGCCGCGCGGCTGACGCTGCGCTCGGCGTACACCGCGTCGAAGATCTTCAGCAGGTTGAGGTCGATGTCGTTGAGGTCCATTCGTTTCATCATATCGATGGCATCGATGCATGAAATAGAAACGACGCCATCGACAGCATAACGAGCCTTTCCTTAGAATCGTCGGCCCAGCCCCGGTTTCGCCGCATCGTCGTGGGGCCACCGAAGAACGGATCGAGGAGACGACGTGGAACGCTCGTTCGCGCGTGAGGTCGAGGCGCTCGCGCTCGGCGACGGCGATGTCTTCCACGGCGAGGGCATCCTCGCCATCACGAAGGGCCTGCTGCAGGCGGGCGTGTCGTACGTGGGCGGCTACCAGGGCGCGCCGGTCTCGCACCTGCTCGACGTGATGGTGCAGGCCCGGCCCTTCCTCGACCGGCTCGGCGTCAAGGTCGAGGCGTGCTCGAACGAGGCGTCGGCCGCCGCGCTCCTCGGCGCGTCGATCCACTACCCGGTGCGCGGCGCGGTGACCTGGAAGTCGATCGTCGGCAGCAACGTCGCGTCCGACGCGGTCTCCAACCTGTCGTCGCCGGGCGTGACCGGCGGGGCGTTGATCATCGTCGGCGAGGACTACGGCGAGGGCGCGAGCGTGATCCAGGAACGCACGCTCGCGTTCGCGTTGAAGTCGACGCTGGTGCTGTTCGATCCGCGGCCCGACCACGCGACGATGGTCGACCTGGTCGCGAAGGCCTTCGAGATCTCGGAGGCGTCGAACATGCCGGCGATGATGCAGCTGCGCATCCGCGCCTGCCACGTGCGCGGCAGCTTCGTCTGCAAGGACAATCGCGCGCCGGCGATCTCGATGAAGCATCCGTTCGACGAGCCCGCGACCTTCGACTACGCGAAGCTGCCGCATCCGCCGGTGACGTTCGCGCAGGAGAAGCGCAAGGGCGACGAGCGTCTCGTCGCGGCTCGTGCGTTCATCGTCGACGAGGGACTGAACGAGCTCGTCGCGCCGCGCGACGGATCGACGACGGCGGCCATCGGCGTGATCGTGCAGGGCGGCCTCTACAACGCGCTGCTGGGCGGACTCGCGCAGTGCGGGCTCGCCGACGCGTTCGGCGCCAGCGACGTCGGCATCCTCGTCCTCAACGTCACCTGCCCGCTCGCGCCGGTGCAGATCGAGGCCTTCTGCCGCGCCCACGACGCGGTGCTCGTCGTCGAGGAAGGGCAGCCCGAGTTCATCGAGCAGGAGGTCGCGACCCTCCTCCGGCGCGCCGCCATCGACACGGTCCTGCACGGCAAGGACGTGCTGCCGATGGCCGGCGAGTTCAACGTCGAGATCGTCGCGGCGGCCCTCGCGAAGGTGGTCGCGCGCCACGCGCCGGCGGTCGACCTCGACGCCGTGCGCGGATGGCTCGCCGCCAACGACGCGCGTCGCGCGGCGATCGCCGCGACCTTCGCCGAGGGCCTGCCCGCGAGGCCGCCCGGCTTCTGCGTCGGCTGCCCGGAACGGCCCGTCTTCTCGGCGCTGAAGCAGGTGCAGCAGGCCATCGGCCGGGTCCACGTGGCCGCCGACATCGGCTGTCATTCGTTCGCGACCTTCGAGCCGTTCTCGTCGGGTCACTCGATCCTCGGCTACGGGATGAGCCTCGCGTCGGCCGCCGGCGTCGGTCCGATGATGACGCGACGGACGCTGGCGATCATGGGCGACGGCGGCTTCTGGCACAACGGCCTGCTGTCGGGCGTGCAGTCGGCGCTCTTCAACGACGACGACGTCGTGCTGCTGATCCTGAAGAACGGCTACACGTCGGCGACCGGCACCCAGGAGATCCTGTCGTCGCCCGACGACGACCTCGATGCGGTCGAGACGTCGCGGGCCTATCGGCCCGCGGTGCGCAGCCTGACCGAGAACAACCGCGCGATCGAGGACACGCTGCAGGGCATCGGCGTCGCATGGCTTAAGACGGTCCACACCTACGATGTCGACGCGATGAAGGCCGCGCTGACCGACGCCTTCACGACCGAGACGCCCGGACTCAAGGTCATCGTCGGCGAAGGCGAATGCCAGCTCGAACGGCAGCGCCGCATCAAGCCGATCGAGGCGGCGCGCCGCAAGGCCGGCCGGCGCACGGTGCGGGTCAAGTA
>CALMOR010000034.1:0-7674 GCA_937872165.1 uncultured Burkholderiales bacterium
TCGCGGGCGTCGGCAGGGAACGTTATCTCGAAGCGACCTACCTTCCCGACCGGACCGAAGACGGGCGCGTCGTCGGCATCATCACGATGAGCCTCGACGTGACGGAGCTTCGGGCCGCCGAGAGACGACTCTCGCAGCTCGCGCATTACGACACGCTCACGGGCCTGCCGAATCGCCTGCAGTTCAACAACCAGATACGGGAGGCGTTCCGCGAGCGGCGAACCGACGGGCTGCGGCTCGCGCTGATGTTCCTCGACATCGATCACTTCAAGGCCATCAACGATCAATACGGACATCCGGTCGGCGACGCCGTGCTGACCGAGTTCGCCTCTCGAGTCGAGGGCAGCATCCGTGGAACCGACTTCGTCGCGCGCCTCGCCGGCGACGAGTTCGTCGTCCTGTTGAACGGCATCGCCGAACTCGACGAAGCCGAAGCGATCGCCCGCAAGATCGTTCGGCGCGTCAACCGACCCTTCATCGTCGACTCGCGAAAGCTGAAGGTCACGACGAGCGTCGGAGTCGCGCTGCAGGACCAGACGACGACGACTTCGTCGGAGATGCTGGCGAGAGCCGATGCGGCGCTCTATCGCGCGAAGGTGTCGGGCCGCAACACGTTCCGGATGGCGGCTTGAGGGGTTCGAGCGGCCACAGTCAGCTGCAGTGCGACCTCGGCCAAAGGACGATCGCGGTCGTCTGCGGTCAGATGCCGAGCGCGCGCCCTTGCCCCTCCTTGCGCGAGGACGCCGGCAAGGTCGCTGCTTTCGGGCGCCAACCCAACTGCTGTGAAAGCGAGATCGAAGCCTCTTTCAAGGCGGCCTCTATGAGCGGAAGGGACTCGCGTTTGTAGTGCGATGCCGGAACCCCGACCCCCCGCGATGCCATCGGCATCCCCCCGGCCCCGAAGACCGGCGTCGCGAGGCCGATCACGCCGGCGATCGACTCCTCGCGGGAAATGGCGAGGCCGCTGCGCCGCGTCTCGTCGAGCGCCGCCCTGATGTCGACCAGCGAAGTCTTGGTGAACGCGGTCACCTTGTGACGAGGCGCGCTTCTCAGCGTCGCGTCGACCTGTTGCTGGGGCATGAACGCGAGCATCGCCTTTCCGAGCGCCGAACAGAACATCGGGCCGCGCGATCCCAGTTGCAGCGTATGCCCGAAGACACTGGGGACGCTCTCGGTGCAGACGGTCACGTATTCGGCCCCGTTGGGAATCGCCAGGACCGAGAACTCCTTGACCTTCGAGTAGATTTCGGCGACGAGCGGCTGACCGAGTTTGACGAGATTCAGGTTGCGAAGATATGAATTGGCCAGCCACAAGACCTGTACCCCGATCGTGAAGAAGCCGCTGTCCTGGTTACGATGAAGATATCCCTGGGAGTGCAGATCCTTGAGCAGAGCCGTGAGGCTGCTCTTGGGAATATTCAATCCCTGGGCAATGGTCGTGTGCGTGCATCCCTCGGACTGATCCGCGATGAATTCCATGATCTCCAGTACACGCAACGCAGATTTCGACACCTAGCCACTCCTTTGAAAAACACTCGTTGCATTATCCACTCCGTGGGGGTCCGCTCTTCTCGATACGCGCCGGCTCGGGGCGTTGGTGCACAGGCACATCCGAGCGACGGTACATCAGCACCGTTCGCGTGAACTCGATGACGACGCGACCGTCCTCCGTGTATCCGACCGTCTGGATGCCCACGATGCCGACGTTGGGGCGCTTGGCGGAGTCGCGCAACGACTCGATCGTCGATTCGCTGTAGATCGTCTCTCCCTCGTATGCGGAGGCAGGAAGCTTTATTTCGGACCAGCCGAGATTGGTCATCACGTTCGGAGTCAGGTCCGCGACGGACTGGCCCGTGACGAGCGCCAGCGTCAGCGTGGAGTTCAACGGTATGCGGTCGTGACCGAGCTGGTGGGCGTAGTGGTGGTTGAGATGCAGAGGCGCAGGGTTCTGGGTCAGCAGCGTGAACAGCAGATTGTCGTAGCCCGTGACGGTCCGGGCATTGCGATGCTTGCAGACGTCGCCGACCGCGAAGTCCTCGAAGCAACGATCGCGCCAAGCCAGTTCGTTCATTTCGTCTTGTCCTCGCTGCTTCGTGTCAGGGGCTCGCTCACGCTGCGCCCACCGCAACTGAGGATCGTCTGACCGGTGATGTAGCCGCTCTCCTCGCCGACCAGAAACGAGATCAATGCGCCCCCGTCGTCGACGGTGCCGGCTCTTCCCACCGGTATCGAGTCGATCACACGGCGGACGATGTGAGGCGGCATCGAACCCGTCATCGGCGTCTCGATGAAGCCGGGAGCGACGCAATTCACGGTGATGCCGTGCGGCGCGAACCGAAGAGCGAGGCTGCGCGTGGCTCCCACCAAGCCGCCCTTGGCCGTGCTGTAGCCCGACGAGCCGAAGGTACCCAGCCAGGCGCGAGACGCCACCGAGATGATGCGTCCGTATCCGGCACTCTTCATGTGCGGGACGACCGCGTCGAGAAGGCGCAGAGGTCCGACCAGATTGATGTCGACAAGGCGCCTGAACGTATCGACGGGCATCTCCTGGACGCGGTGATCCTTCAACCACCCCGAACAGTTCACGAGGGCGGTGATCTGGCCGAATTCCCCGAGGGCCTTGTCGACCAGCCGAGGCGCGAGGTCGGGATCGAGCATGTCGCCGGCCATCGGGATGAGGTTTCCGCTCCGCGCCGCCCGCGCTCCGGCGACACGGCCGAGACCGCCTTCGTCGAGGTCCGTGATCAGGAGTCTTGCTCCGGCACCGGCCAGTCTCAGCGCGACCGCGCTTCCGATCCCGCCGGCCGCCCCGGTGACGATTCCGACGACGTCGTGCCTCATGGCCTCAGTCTCCCCGCGTCTTGTCCGGCGAAGGCGAAGATTTCCTGGCCGGTGATCGTTCCGCTCCCCTGCCTGATCAGCATCGAGATCGCAGACGCGACGTCTTCCGCCCCGGCGACGCGTCCGTCGGCATGTTCGTAGAGGACGACGTTCGCGGTCATGCCGAGCTTCCTGAGTTCCAGCGCGAGCGTGCGAAACATGCTGAGCATTCCGCCGGCCAAGGCGGAGCTGCCGGAATCTTCCGGATCACCCATGCCCGCTTCGGCGGGAAGCAGCGCGACGACATGGCCGCCGCGTTTCGACGACGTGTTGGCGCGTACGTATCGCTGGACTTCCTCGAAGGCGTCGGTCAATGCCTCCGCGACCGTCGACCAGACGTTCTGGGCCGCGGCTACCGGAAGCGCCGGTGCGACCAGAAGCCCATCGGCCTCGACGACCTTCGCCGACGGATCGGACGCTGCGTCCCGCCGATCCGCGCAGACCAACGTGACACCGCACGCTTCGAAAGCCGACCGCAAGTGGCCTCCGACCGCCGACGCACCTGCGTAGAAGAGCAGTGGTCGAGCCGACGCCGTCATCGCGCCACCACCACGGTGGTGACCGACGCCCCGTCGGTGCCGCTGACCGTTCCGCCTTTGCAGTAGGACAGCGCCAGCCTGGCGTTCGGAATCTGGCGCTTGCCCGCCTGGTCGGTCAACTGCCAGTACATCTCACAGACCTGCGCCATGCCGGTCGCGCCCACCGGATGCCCGCGCGACAACAAGCCCCCGCTCGGATTCACCGGAAGCTCGCCACCGAGCGATGTCCGCCCGCTGGTTGTCCAATCGGCTGCCTCTCCGCGGGGGATGAGCCCCAACCCTTCCATCCTGACGATCTCGGCGATCGTGAAACAGTCATGCATCTCGACGAAGTCGATGTCGCGAGGATCGATATCCGCCATCGCATACGCCTGTTCGCCGGCCCGTCTCGAGACGTCCTCCTCGTTGAGGTCGTACAGACCCGTCCGGATGGTGCCGCTCACGAGGCCGATCGCCCGTACTTCGGGTCGTCGCCCGTCGATGCCGAGGCGCTTGAGCCCCTCGGCGCTGCAAACGACCGCCGCGGCGGCGCCGTCGCTGATCGGACTGCAATCCAGGATCCCCAGCGGGTCGGCGATCATGCGCGCCCCCAGCACTTCGTCCAGCGAGATCGGACGCTGGTATTGGGCGAACGGATTGAATTGCGAATGGTTGTGGTTCTTTACCGCGACCATGGCGATCTGCTCGCGCGTGACGCCGTGGTCCTCCATGTATCGCCGCGCGCTCATCGCATGACCGGCGGTCATCACGAAGCCTTGCATCGCATCGAGATCCGACGGGTCCGGCGCCACGCCGCCCTTGACGCGGTCGGTCATCTTCTCGGCGCCGATCACGAGGATCACGTGATAGATTCCGGCGCGGATCGCCATCCAGGCCTCCCGCAGCGCGGTCGCACCGCTCGCGCAATAGTTCTCGTGGTTGCTTATCGGCAATCCCGCGAGGCCCAGTTCGGCCGCGACTCTCTGCCCCGCGACCGGGCCGCCGAAGACGTGGCCGAGATACACCGCCTCGATGTCCTGGCGCGCGGCACCCGCGTCCTTCAACGCGGCCTTCGCCGCATCGGATGCGAGCAGTTCGAACGTCATCCCCGAGTCGTACTTGCCGAACCGGACCATTCCGACTCCGGCGATGTAGGTCTTGGACATCATTGCACCTCGCTTCTGATTTGATCCGCCACGAAGGCGTAGTTGACGATCGACACGCCGTCCACCACTTCGACTTCGCGGAAGTCGAGGCGCACCGACATGCCCAGGCTCACCTGGTCGACCGGAACATCGACCTGCGCCATCACGCGAACCCGATCGGGCAGGTCGATCAGTGCCAGTACGTACGGCGTCCGGCGCCCTCCGGGCGCCTGATGAACGACCGTGTAGCTGAAGACGGTGCCGCGGTCCTCGAGCAAGCGCGCCTCCTGCGGCCCGTCGGCGAAACAGTTCGGACAGAAGTCCTTCGACGGAAAGACGACGGTCCCGCAGGCATTGCACTTCGATCCCATCAGGCGCGGAGGCTCCAGTTGGAACAGGCCTTCGCGGACCGGGCGGCGGGGGGTACTGCCTTCGAACGAGGTATTCATCGATGCTGCTCCAGCAAGAAGACCACGGCGCGAAGGCACCGCGGTCGATGGTCGACGAGGTCGACGCGCGGCATTCCGCGTCGGCACTCGTCCGGGGTCGTCACGACGCGGCCTTCTTCGCGGGCCAGCGCGGCTTCGTCACGGCAGCCTCGGTCGGGAAGACGATCTTCGGCTCGCCGTCCTGCCACTGCATGATCACGACCGTGGCGCCGATCCGCTTGCCCGCATCGTCGAACGACAGCGTGTTTCCGGCGTAATACCCGGCGACGTCCGACTTGTCCTTGACGTTACGCAGCGCGGTCTCGACCTTCTTCCTATCGATGGAACCAGCCTGCTCGACCGCTTCCTTGAAGAACCACATGTCGCCGTAGGTCGAGATGCTTTCCTGTGTCATCCACGGCTCGCCGGTCTTCTTCTTGTAGTCGGCGACGACCTTCTCCTTGCCCTTGCCCGGCCAGTTGGCGAGCACGACGAAGACGCCTTCGAGATTCTCCTTCCCTGCCAGATTCAGCAAATCGCGCGCGACCATGTGAGCCCGCTCGCGACGATCGGGATCCGCCCCTTGCCGAGGCCCGTCTCGTTCATCCGCTCGAGGATCAGCTTGTCGTCCGACATGACGGACGGCATCAGCAGCAGCAGATCGGGACGCGTGGTGCGCAACTGCTGCACGGCCGAGGAAGCATCCGCCAGCGGCGGCGTGAAGACTTCGTCCATGACGACGGTCAGCCCCAGTCTTTCCAGCCCGCCGTCGGCCCGCATGGCATTCATGATTCCGGTCGGGGAAGCGGTGTTGTCCCGGATGACCGCGATTTTCTTCGGTGTCGTGTCGGTGGCTGCCTTGGCGACGCCCAGCACTGCCGGAAGCGCGCTCCTGGCCTGAACGGCCGAACCGGCGGAGGTCTGATAGACGTGTTTGAACCCGCGCGTCGTGATCTGGTCGGCGAACGAGAGCGTCAGGAACGGGAGCTCGGCGCGCTCGGTGACTTCCGTCACGGCGAGCGTGAACGATGACGCCCAGGCCCCGGTGGCGCCGACCATCTCGGGATGATCGGCGACGAGGCGCTGCGCGGCGTTCTTGGCCTTCTCGACCGAGTCCCCGGCGTCGACGACGACGAGCGACAGCTTCGCCCCGCTCAGCGCCTTGACGCCGCCGGCGGCGTTGATGTGCGCCACCGCGAGTTCGGCACCTTGCCGCATCAGGGTGCCCTGACGCGCGAACGGCCCGGACAGAGGGACGATGAGGCCGATTTCGACTTCTCTTGCTTGTGCCATGGCCGCCGACGAAACGCCGGACAGGGCCGCTGCGACCACGACGATCGCTCCGACAAAAGTTAGCTTCGACATGCTTGTCTCCGTATGGATGGATCTTCTTCGGCTTTCCGCTCGCTACATCCCGAGGTACGCCCTCTTGACGCGGGTGTCGTTCAACAGCTCGTCGCGCGTGCCCTCGGCCGCGACCCGACCCGACTCCAGCACGTAGCCGTAGTCGCAGAGCTCGAGGGCTTCCGTCGCGCGCTGCTCGACGAGGAGGATCGAGAGGCCGGTGTCCTCGTGGATCTGACCGATGCGTTCGAACACCGTATCGATCAATGCCGGTGCGAGCCCCATCGACGGTTCGTCGAGCATCAGCAGACGCGGCGCACTCGCCAGTCCCCGCGCGATAGCGACCATCTGCTGCTGGCCCCCCGAGAGGCTTCCCGCGAGTTGCTGCCGACGCTCGCGCAGAAGGGGGAACATCTCGTAGATCCGTTCGAGGTCCTGCTTCCATGTCGCCGGGTCCCGGTGCGCGAGCGCACCCATCTCCAGGTTCTCGAGGACGGTCATGGTCTTGAAGACCTGCCATCCCTCGGGCACGTGGGCGATGCCCAGACGCGCTCGATCCGACGGCTTGGCCTGCAGCAGGTCGATGCCGTCGAATTCGATGCTGCCCGCCTTTGCGGGAACGACCCCGGAGATCGTCCTGAACAGCGTGCTCTTCCCCGCTCCGTTGGGTCCGGCAATCGTGACCAGCTGTCCGTCGCCGACGCGGATCGTGACGTCTGTGAGCGCATTCAGACCGCCGTATCCGGCACTGAGGCCGCTGATCTCGATCATTTCGTCGCCCACCTTTTGCCGAGGTAGGCCTCGATGACCTTCGGGTCCTCGGTCACGTCCCGAGGAAGACCTTCGGCGATGACGGCACCATGGTCGAGAACGACGAACCGGTCGACGAGCTCGACCATCGCCTGCATCGTGTGTTCGATGATGAGGATCGTGATGCCGGAGCGCGCGAGCGATCTCACGACCTTCATCACGCGCTCGACCTCGTCGCCGCCGAGTCCGGCGAGCGTCTCGTCGAGGAGCAGCATGCGCGGGCCGGGCGCGAGCGCCCGGGCGAGTTCCATCAGCCGCAGCTCGACCGTCGTCAGACTGCGTCCCGGACGATCCGCCACCGTCTCGAGCCCGACCCTCGCCACCGCCGACGATGCAGCCTCGATCGTGTCGGCGATCGGGATGTCCGATACCAGGGCGCCGACGAGCACGTTCTCGAGGACCGTGAGATCGGGGAATGGACGCATGACCTGGAACGTCCTGCCGATGCGCTGCCGGCAGACCTGATTGGGCTTCATGCCGATCAGGCTCACCCCGTCGAACAGGACCTTCCCCCGGTCGGCCCGGACGAACCCGTTCAGGAGATTGAAC
>CALMOR010000034.1:7684-8349 GCA_937872165.1 uncultured Burkholderiales bacterium
CCGATGAGCCCGACCACTTCGCCCTCGTTCGCTTCGAAGCTCACCGACTGCACGGCGTTGACGCCCCCGAAGCTCTTCGACAGCTGCGACACCGACAGCGTCGGGCGCGACGCGTTCGCTCGCGGCGCCGCGAGGTCGACGACGAGGGGAGGCACGGGATCGACGACCGCTCTTTCCGATTCGGTCGCGGTTCGCCGGCGCTTGCGGAACGCCGCGATCACGCCGTCGGGCAGGTAGAGCATCACGAGGACGATCGCCGCGCCGAACACCACCCCCTGGATACCGGGCAGCTTGTCGCCCAACCCCGCATGCAGTGCCTCCGACAGCGGGATCAGGACGATCGCTCCGACCAACGGCCCCCAAAGGCCTCCGACACCTCCGAAGATCGTCAGGATCAGCGCCTGTGCCGACGTGAGGAGGCCGAATACGGTCTGCGGGGTCACGACAAGGAGGACGACCGCGTAGAGGCCCCCGGCCGCAGCAGCCATGGCGCCTGAAACCATGATCGCCATCAGCTTCCAGCGCAGTGTGTCGATCCCCGACGCCTCGGCCGCGGCTTCGTTCTGCTTGATCGCGTTCAGGGACAGTCCGAAGCGCGAGTGCTTGATGCGGAAGCAGACGAAGAGCGACAGCGCCAGCAGAGCGAGGCTGAGCGCCGTGTAGAT
>CALMOR010000035.1:0-9343 GCA_937872165.1 uncultured Burkholderiales bacterium
CGCGCTGGTGGTGGACGTCGCGGGCGAAGGCTCCATCCAGATGTGCATCCAGGAACTGTCGACCTGCAAGCAGTACCACCTGCCGATCAAGGTGATCAGCCTCAACAACCGCTACCTCGGCATGGTCCGGCAGTGGCAGCAGATCGACTACTCGAGCCGCTACAGCGAGAGCTACATGGATGCGTTGCCGGACTTCGTGGCCCTCGCCGAGGCCTACGGCCACATCGGCATCCGCATCGACCGGCCGGCCGATGTCGAGCCGGCGCTGAAGGAAGCCTTCGCGAAGAAGGACCGGCTCGTCTTCCTCGACATCGTCACGGACCAGACCGAGAACGTCTGGCCGATGGTCAAGAGCGGCAAGGGCCTGACCGAGATGCTGCTCGGATCGGAGGACCTGTGACGACCGTCGCGACCCGACACATCATCTCGGTCCTCCTCGAGAACGAGGCGGGCGCGCTGTCGCGCGTCGTCGGCCTGTTCTCGGCTCGCGGCTACAACATCGAGACGCTGACGGTCGCGCCCACCGAGGACCCGACGCTGTCGCGCATGACGATCGTGACCGGCGGCTCTGACGACGTGCTCGAGCAGATCACGAAGCACCTCAACCGCCTGATCGAGGTGGTGAAGGTGGTCGACCTGACGGAAGGCCAGCACATCGAGCGCGAGCTGATGCTGATGAAGGTGAGGGCGGTCGGCAAGGAGCGCGAAGAGTTGAAGCGGACCGCCGACATCTTCCGCGGCCGGATCATCGACGTGACCGAGAAGAGCTACACGATCGAGCTGACCGGTGCGGCCACCAAGCTCGACGCCTTCATCGAGGCCATCGACCGCGGGGCGATCCTGGAGACCGTTCGCACCGGCGCGAGCGGCATCGGCCGCGGCGAACGCATCCTCAAGGTCTAGGTCCTGCGCGCTCCTCAACGAACATCAAAACGAAGGGAACATCCATGAACGTCTATTACGACAAGGACGCCGACCTGTCGCTCATCAAGGGTCGGAAGGTGGCCATCGTCGGCTACGGCTCGCAGGGTCATGCGCATGCGCAGAACCTGAAGGACTCGGGCGGCGACGTCGTCGTCGGCTTGCGCAAGGGCGGCGCGAGTTGGGACAAGGTCGGCAAGGCCGGCCTGCAGGTAGCCGAGGTGAAGGACGCGGTGAAGGGTGCCGACTTCGTGATGATGCTGCTGCCCGACGAGCACATCGGCCAGGTCTATCGCGAGGACGTCGAGCCGAACATCGAGGACGGCGCGGCCCTCGCGTTCGCGCACGGCTTCAACGTCCACTACGGCCAGGTGATGCCGCGCGCCGACCTCGACGTCGTGATGGTGGCGCCGAAGGCGCCGGGCCACACGGTGCGCGCGACCTACATCCAGGGCGGCGGCGTGCCGATGCTGATCGCGGTCCATCAGGACACGTCGGGACATGCGCGCGACATCGCGCTGTCGTACGCGGCGGCCATCGGCGGCGGTCGTGCCGGCGTGATCGAGACCAACTTCCGCGAGGAGACCGAGACCGACCTGTTCGGCGAGCAGACCGTGCTCTGCGGCGGCGCGGTCGAGCTCATCAAGGCAGGCTTCGAGACGCTGGTCGAGGCGGGCTATGCGCCCGAGATGGCGTACTTCGAGTGCCTCCACGAACTGAAGCTGATCGTCGACCTGATCTACGAGGGCGGCATCGCGAACATGAACTACGGCATCTCGAACAACGCCGAGTACGGCGAATACGTGACCGGACCGAAGATCGTCACGAAGGAGACGAAGGAAGCGATGCGCCAGTGCCTGAAGGACATCCAGAGCGGGGAATACGCGAAGAGCTTCATCCTGGAGAGCCGTGCCGGCGGCCCGACCCTGCTGTCTCGTCGGCGGCTGATGGCCGAACATCCGATCGAGCAG
The DNA here is from genome assembly GCA_937872165.1 of uncultured Burkholderiales bacterium. Classification (GTDB taxonomy): domain Bacteria; phylum Pseudomonadota; class Gammaproteobacteria; order Burkholderiales; family Burkholderiaceae_D; genus CAHJXF01. The sequence goes on from CALMOR010000035.1 coordinate 1,893, forward strand.
GTGGGTGGCAAGCTGCGCGAGATGATGCCGTGGATCCGGAAGAACCGGATGGTCGACCAGACGCGCAACTGAGCGTCTTCGCGCGGCCGCGATCGGCGGCCGCAACCGATTTCGCGATGCTATTCTCGCCCGCCATGCGCTCCCGCCTCTCGACCTCCCTCTTCGCGATCGCCCCGCTGGTGCTTGTCTCGATGGGCGCCTGCAAGCGCAGCGAGCCGCCGCCCGACCTCCTGAAGACCCAGCGCGACGCGATGGAACGCGCGAAGGAGGTCGGCGACACGATGCAGAAGGGCGTCGACGCGGAGGGCCGCAAGGCCGACGAGGAAGGCAAGTAGTGGCACGGTTCGCCCGGCGCCGCATCAAGTCGGCGGAAGCCGCTTCGCGAAGACTCTGGCGCGCACGCGCGAAGGGCAGACCGGGCGACGACGGCATCGACGCCGTCGCGGGCCGGCCGCATCCCGGCATCTATCTGTTGCCGAACGCGTTCACGACCGCCGCGCTCTTCAGCGGCTTCTTCGCGATCGTGCAGGCGATGAACCTTCGCTTCGACACGGCCGCCATCGCGATCTTCTGCTCGATGGTGCTCGACAGCCTCGACGGACGCGTCGCGCGGATGACGCATACGCAGAGCGACTTCGGTGCGGAGTACGACAGCCTCGCGGACATGGTGTCGTTCGGCGCGGCACCGGCGCTGGTGATCTACGAATGGTCGCTGCGCGGTCTCGGCAAGTGGGGATGGGTGGCCGCCTTCGTCTACGTGGCCGGCGCGGCGCTGCGGCTCGCGCGCTTCAACACCAACCTCGCCGTCGTCGACAAGCGCTTCTTCCAGGGACTGCCGAGTCCCGCTTCGGCGGCGCTGGTCGCGGGCTTCGTATGGGTCTTCGAGGACCTGCGCTACGTCGGCAGCGACCTGGCATGGCCTTCGTGGTTCGTGACGGTGTATGCCGGGCTGTCGATGGTCAGCAACTCGCCGTTCTACAGCGGCAAGGCGATCGACTACCGGCGCAGCGTGCCGTTCATCGTCGTCGTGCTGATCATGCTGGCCTTCGTCGCGGTGTCGAGCGACCCGCCGAAGTGGTTGTTCGCGATGTTCGTCGCCTATGGTCTGTCGGGCCATCTGCTGTGGATCTGGCGGCGCGTGCGGCGCGAGCGTCCGAAGCCGTGACGAGCATCCGCCGCACTCGCCGTCGAGCGACGACTAAGCCGTGCTACATTGCCCACCCATGACGACGCGCTCCCCGCTCCCGCTACCCATCATCGAGGTCACCCGGGCCCGCTGAGCGTTCACGTCTGTCGCTTTTGTCTCCACGGCCCGACTGCTTCCGCATCGGGCCGTTTTGTTTCGTGCGTCGCCCACGAGTGTCCCCTCGGCCCGCGTCGCGCCGCCGTGCAGATCGAAAGGAAAGATCATGTTGACCCGACCGTCCACCAAGTACCGTGCCTTCCCGCCCGTCCGTCTCGCCGATCGCACCTGGCCCGATGCGCTGCTGACGAAGGCGCCGGTGTGGCTGAGCACCGACCTGCGCGACGGCAACCAGGCGCTGATCGAGCCGATGGACCCGGAGCGGAAGCTGCGCATGTTCCAGACGCTGGTCGAGATCGGGTTCAAGGAGATCGAGGTCGGCTTCCCGTCGGCGTCGCAGGCCGATTTCGACTTCGTGCGCCTGCTGGTCGAGCAGGGCCACATCCCGGACGACGTCACGGTCCAGGTCCTGACCCAGGCGCGCGAACCGTTGATCCAGCGGACCATCGACTCGCTCGACGGCATACCGCGAGCGATCGTCCATCTCTACAACGCGACGGCCCCCGTCATGCGTCGCGTCGTGCTCGGCCTCGACGAGGACGGCGTCGTCGCGCTCGCGACCACGCATACGACGATGATCCGTGCGATGACCGACGCGCGTCCCGGCACCCGCTGGACGCTCGAGTATTCGCCCGAGATGTTCTCCGGTACGGAGCTCGCCTTCAGCAAGCGGGTCGTCGACGCGGTGTCGCAGGCCTGGGGTGCGACCGTCGATCGCAAGCTGATCGTCAATCTTCCGGCGACGGTCGAGCACAGCACGCCGAACATCTTCGCCGACATGATCGAGTGGATGCACCGCGAGCTCGAGCGCCGCGAAGCCATCGTGTTGTCGGTCCATCCGCACAACGACCGCGGCACCGGCACGGCCGCCGGCGAGTTCGCGCTGATGGCCGGTGCCGACCGCATCGAAGGCTGTCTGTTCGGCAACGGCGAGCGGACCGGCAACGTCGACCTCGTCAACATCGCGCTGAACCTGTACACGCAGGGCGTCGCGCCGGGGCTCGACTTCTCGCGGATCGACGAGATCCGTCGGGTGGTCGAACACTGCAACCAGTTACCGGTGCATCCGCGGCACCCGTACGTCGGCGACCTCGTCTACACGTCGTTCTCGGGCTCGCACCAGGACGCGATCAAGAAGGCGCTGGCCGCCCGTCGCGACGACGAGGTCTGGGACATGCCTTACCTGCCGATCGGCCCGAAGGACCTCGGGCGCAGCTACGAGGCGGTGATCCGCGTCAACAGCCAGTCGGGCAAGGGCGGCATCTCGTATCTGCTCGAGACCGCCTATCACCTCGAGCTGCCGCGTCGGCTGCAGATCGAGTTCAGCCGCGTCGTGCAGGCGGTGATGGACGATGCCGGCAAGGAACTGTCGGCCGCGATGATCTGGGACATCTTCGAAGGCGAGTACGGGCTCGGATCGGGCGGCACCCGTATCGAGAAGGCGCGCGTCGACGACAGCGGCGACGGACGCGTCCGCGTCCGCGCCGATCTCGTCGACGCGAACGGACGCCGCGCCGTCGAGGGCGAAGGAAACGGACCGCTCGACGCCTTCGTCGCCGGTTTGCGGACGACGACCGGCCGATCGGTCGAGGTGCTCGACTATCACGAGCATGCGGTGGGCGGCGGTGCGCAGGCGCGCGCCGCGGCCTATCTGGAGGTCCGCGTCGACGGCGGCTCGCCGATGTTCGGGGTCGGGATCGACCCCAACATCCTGCACGCGTCGATGAAGGCGGTCCTCTCCGGCGTCGTGCGCAGCGATCGCGCGGCCGCGGTTGCCGCGCGCGCGGACCGCATGGCGGCCTGAGCCGCAGCAAATTGACGTAAGCGCGAGCGCCCTATATAGTCGCGGGCTTTGTTTCCTTGCCGCACCGCGCACGCATCGCGGGCGGCCATCCACGTCCACAAGGAGAATTCATGCGTCATTACGAGATCGTGTTGATCATCCATCCCGATCAGAGCGAGCAGGTTCCTGCGATGCTCCAGCGCTACAAGGGATTGGTGACCGCCAAGTCCGGCAAGATCCATCGCATCGAGGACTGGGGTCGTCGTCAGCTCGCCTATCCGATCGACAAGATCGCCAAGGCGCACTACATCTGCCTCAACATCGAAGCCGACCGCACCACGCTCGAAGAACTCGAGCACGGCTTCAAGTTCAACGACGCGGTGATCCGTCACCTCATCGTGACGACCAAGAAGGCCGAGACCGCGCCGTCGCCGATGATGAAGGAAGGTTCCAAGGAGGGGTCGAAGGAAGGATCGCGCGAAGAGCGTCGTCCGGCCCCGGCACCCGCCGCACCGGCGGCAGCGGAAGCCACGGCCGCTCCCGCCTGATCGTCCGGCCGCAACCGCGACCGCGACATCAGCTGCGACATCGACCGCGACATCAATCACTTCGAGCTCACGGCCACGCTGATCCAGCGCGATGTCACGCGATACACGCCTTCGGGCGTGGCCGTGATCGACTGCGTCCTGCATCACGTCTCCGAGGTCAGCGAAGCGGGCGCCTTGCGGAAGGTCGAGGTCGAAGCGCCCGCCATCGCGTACGAGAGCGTGGCGCGGCGACTGGCCGATAGCGGTCTCGACGAGATCTATCTGTTCAGGGGTTTCGTCGCGAACCGCAGTCGCAAGAGCAAGCGGACCGTCTTTCACATCACGGAATTCAATCGACTACGAGGATAGAGATGCCATCACCACGACGCTTCGGCAAAGGCAAGGGCAAGGGCAAGGACCTGAAGAAACGCCAGCAGCAGAACCCGCTCTTCAAGCGCAAGCGCTTCTGCCGCTTCACGGCGGCCAAGGTCGACCAGATCGACTACAAGGATGTCGAGCTGCTGAAGGACTTCATCCAGGAGAACGGCAAGATCATGCCGGCTCGCCTGACCGGCACGAAGGCGCACTACCAGCGGCAGTTGAGCAGCTGCATCATGCGTGCGCGTTTCCTCGCGCTTCTGCCGTACACCGACCTTCACGACTGAGAGGGATCACCATGCAGATCATTCTTCTCGAGAAGGTCAACAACCTCGGCGGCCTCGGCGACGTGGTGCGCGTCAAGGACGGCTTCGCCCGCAACTTCCTGATCCCGCAACGGATGGCGCGCCGCGCTACCGAGGCCAACATCGCCGAGTTCGCGGCCAAGCGCGCCGAGCTCGAAAAGGCCGCGGCCGAGAAGCTCGCCGCAGCGCAGGGCGTGGGCGGGAAGCTCAATGGACTCACGCTGTCGATCACCGCGAAGTCCGGAGTCGACGGCCGCCTGTTCGGCTCGGTCACCAATGCCGACATCGCCGAGGCGCTCGGCAAGCAGGGCTTCAAGGTCGAGAAGGCGCAGGTGCGTCTGCCGACCGGCCCGTTGAAGATCGTCGGCGAGCATCCGGTCGCCGTCGCGCTGCACAGCGACGTGGTCAGCGACATCACGGTCGCGGTGGTCGGCGAGCACGCCTGACCGTCGTCGCGCGGGGTCCGAAGAGGCCGGGTTCGCCCGGCCTTTTCCGTCTGGAACGCGGCTTCTGTTGTGCACCTGTTTTCCATCTGCGTTCACAGGCTTCTGCACAGGTCTGTCCACAGCCGTCGACGGCCTCGTGAACTATAGTGACCGGCCGTCGCACACGACCGATGACCGACTCCCGATGCCGCGCCGATCCCAGCCCTGCCGATGAACCTGCCGATTCCTCTCCGCGGGGAGCGTGATGCGGATCGCGACAGGAACACGGTCGACCGACAGATCGAATCGCTGCGCGTGCCGCCGCATTCCATCGAGGCCGAGCAGTCGGTGCTCGGCGGCCTGCTGCTCGACAACGCGGCCTGGGACAAGATCTCGGACCATCTGCGCGGCGACGACTTCTATCGCCACGACCATCAGCTCATCTATCAGCACATCGCCCGTCTGATCGATCAGGGCCGGCCGGCCGACGTCATCACGGTATTCGACGCGATGACGTCGTCCGGCAAGGTCGACGAGGTGGGCGGGCTGCCGTACCTGAACGCGCTCGCGCAGAACACGCCGTCGGCCGCGAACATCCGTCGCTATGCCGAGATCGTGCGCGGCCGCTCGGTCATGCGTCGCCTGGTGAGCGTCAGCGACGAGATCGCGGAGTCCGCGTTCAGTCCCAACGGGCGCGAGACCGACCAGATACTCGACGAGGCCGAGTCGAAGATCTTCGCGATCGCCGAGGAGGGCGCGCGCGGCTCGCAGGGCTTCGTCGAGATCCAGCCGCTGCTCGCCAAGGTCGTCGAGCGCATCGACGAGCTCTATCACCGCGACAATCCGAGCGACATCACCGGCGTGCCGACCGGCTTCGCCGACCTCGACGGCAAGACCTCCGGCCTGCAACCGGGCGACCTGATCATCGTCGCCGGGCGGCCGTCGATGGGCAAGACCGCCTTCTCGCTCAACATCGGCGAGCACGTCGCGATCGACCAGGGGCTGCCGGTCGCGGTGTTCTCGATGGAGATGGGCGGCGCACAGCTCGCGATGCGGATGCTCGGCTCGGTCGGGCGGCTCGATCAGCACAAGGTGAGGACCGGCCAGCTCGGCGACGACGACTGGCCGCGGCTCACGCATGCGATCGCGAAGATGCAGGACGCGCAGCTCTTCATCGACGAGACGCCCGCCCTCAATTCGCTCGAACTGCGCTCGCGGGCGCGGCGACTCGCGAAGACCTGCGGCAAGCTCGGCCTGATCATCATCGACTACCTGCAGCTCATGTCCGCGTCGTCGACGGGCGAGAACCGCGCCACCGAGATCTCCGAGATCTCGCGATCGCTGAAGGCGCTCGCGAAGGAGCTGCAGTGTCCGGTGATCGCGTTGTCGCAGCTCAACCGCAGTCTCGAGACGCGACCGAACAAGCGGCCGGTGATGAGCGACCTGCGCGAGTCGGGCGCCATCGAGCAGGACGCCGACGTCATCCTCTTCATCTATCGCGACGAGGTCTACAACCCCGACTCGCAGGACAAGGGCACGGCGGAGATCATCATCGGCAAGCAGCGCAACGGCCCCATCGGATCGGTGCAGCTCGCGTTCATCGGCGAGTACACGAAGTTCGACAACCTGGCGCGCGGTCACGGGCGTTGAGCGGCCGCTTCCACGGCCGAGCGGTACGACCCGCAGACCGTGACGCGCGCGATCGCCCCGGGCGCAGGACTCCGCGCGGATGCGCCGCGGAGGTGATCCGGCATCGCCGCCGTGACGGCGCGATGCCGGCAGCAGCGATGTCCGCACGTCGCTGGATACCGTAGCCCGACCGCGACGATCGGGCGCCGCTGCGACGGTCGGTCCGCGTCCGATGCGCTGCTGTCCGAAAAGCGTCACAGCCGATTTCCATACTGCCGGTCTTCGCGAGGCAAGCGCGTCTTGCCGATCACGGGACAGTCCCATGGCACGCATCGTTCCACGCCTCGTTTCGACGGCTTTTCTCTTCGCGTTCGCCGCCGCGGAAGCCGCGCCCGTCACGTTCGATTTCGAGAACCTTCCGATCGCGACCGAGACACCGTTCACGATCGAGTCGTCCGGACTGTCCGCGACCTTCGCAGGGCCGCCCGACGTCGATCCCGGCGCGTTCGGCATCTCGTCGAACTTCCTCACGTCGACCGGCTTCCGGTACCGCTTGATGAACGGCGATTTCCTGACGATCGGCTCGGCCTTCGGTGCCTCCGGCAGCGTCCTGACCGTCGCGTTCAGCGCACCGGTGACCGGCTTGACCTTCGACTTCGCGCTCGACGATACGGCCGATCGTTCGACGCTGACCACGGTCGCCGGCGGTATCGCGCGGACGGCGAGCCCCGCGCTGACGGCCGGCTTCGCCTATCCGGAGGCGACCTTCTCGTTCGTCTCGTCGCCGTTCACGACCGTCACGTTCGCGTCGACCGCGATCGACTTCCAGCTCGACAACCTGCGAGCCACCGTCGCCCAGGTGCCGGAGCCCGCCACCGGCGCGCTTCTCGCCTCGGGGCTCGGCGCGCTCGTCGTTCGACGCCGGCGGGCCGTGCCGGCACGGGCGCGCTGAGTCCGTCATCCACGCAGGAGAAGAAGAGATGAACGTCCCCGACCAGAGCACCGCCATCCTGGCGACCACCGTCGCCGGAGTCCTCGCGTTCGCGACTCCGCAAGCCGCCTTCTGCTGGGGTCATACCGGCCACGTCGAGATCAGCCAGT
>CALMOR010000035.1:9353-25799 GCA_937872165.1 uncultured Burkholderiales bacterium
GTGGGTCTTGCGCTCGCTGCATCCAAGCCCTGCAAGTGAAGGGGGCAACAACAGCCCATCGAGGGAGGCCGTGATGAGAAGACTGATCTGCGCGCTATGGCTGATGTCGCTGCTGGCACCCGCAACGGCGTCGGCGCAGGCGCTGCCGCCGGAATTGCCGGCGTTCGTGCGCAGCGCGCTGTCGGTGTCGCAGATCGGCGAACTCGGCGCGGAAGCGGACGAGTCGAAGACCACCGGCATCGTGACCTCGGTCGTGAACGGCCGCATCAACACGGCGCTGACCGTGCACGATCAGGAGCGCGATCCGGGCCACTTCATCGACCTCGACGACAACGGCGTCGTCATCGGTGGCGTCGTGCCGGTCACCAGCCTGCCCGCGACTCGGCAGGCCTTCGACACGGCGCAACGCACGGCGACCAGTCCGTCGGGCCAGACCCAATACGGGGGATACCTGCCGTACGCGATCGTCGACGGCTTCCAGCAGGTCCGGAAGGACTTCGGCATCTATCGCGCGATGGTGGTCGGCCTGTCGACCGCCCAGAACGACGGCGACCGGGCGTACTTCCGTTTCCAGCTCGCGCTGCGACAACAGCTCATCGTCCGCGACATCGGTTACTGGAGTCACTTCGTGGCGGACGCGAGCCAGCCGATGCACGTCTCGGTCCACTTCAACGGATGGGGCAACTACCCGAACCCGAACGGCTACACGACGGCCGGAATCCACGCGCCGTTCGAAGGCACGTTCGTGCGCGACTTCGTCAGTCCGGCGAGCGTGTCGGCGGCAATGCGTCCCTACACCGATCGCGGCACGACGACGATCGAGGCGCGCGTGCCGCTCTATCTCGCCGAGACGCTGACCCAGCTGGTGCCGGTCTACCAGGCGGCCAAGGACTCGAACGACGACAACTATGCGTCGGCGCAACCGGCCGAAGTCGCCATCGCCACGAAGCAACTCGCGGCCGGCGCGTCGGAACTGCGCGACGAGATCGTGGACGCCTGGCGGCAGAGCACGCAGATCACGATCGGGTTCCCGTTGGTCCGCGTCAGCGACATCGAAGCGGGCATCGTGACCGTCACCCCGTTGACGTTCGGCGCCGACTGAGGGGGGATCGCGGATCGGCAGGCCGCGACGACACGGCGACTTCGTGGCAGCGTGCCGCGCCGGCGGTGTGGTGGTTGCGTCGCAACGACCTGCGGACGTTCACCCGCCGATATACGACATCTCGACTCGACGGTCGACGGCGACGCGTCGGACACCTCGTAGTTCCGAATAGCGGTCGCTGCGCAGGGACCAGACCCCGGCGATGGCGGTGGCGAGCTGCCGCTCCGACGCTCCCGCCCGAAGCAGCGAGCGAAGGTCGGTCCCGTGGTTGCCGAACAGGCAGGTGTAGAGACTGCCTTCGGGGGACAACCGGGCACGCGAGCACGATCCGCAGAAAGCCTGCGTCACGCTCGAGATCACGCCGACTTCGCCGTGGCCGTCGGTGTAGCGCCAGCGCTCGGCCACTTCGCCTGCGTAGTTCGCCGACAACGGTTCGACAGGATGAAGGGCGTTCAGCCGCCTGACGACCTCGGCGCTCGGGACCACCTCGTCGAGCTTCCATCGGTTCGACGCGCCGACGTCCATGTATTCGATGAAACGCAGGATGTGCCCGGACCCGCGGAATCGTTCGGCCATCGGCTCGATCTGATCGTCGTTCACACCGCGCTTGACGACCATGTTGATCTTGATCGGGCCGAGGCCCGCGTCGGCGGCCGCATCGATGCCGTCGAGCACGTCGGCGACCGGGAAGTCGACGTCGTTCATCGCCCGGAAGCGCCGGTCGTCGAGCGCGTCGAGGCTGACCGTGACGCGCTCGAGCCCTGCCGCTTTCAGAGCCTTCGCCTTCAGCCGGAGCAGGGAGCCGTTGGTGGTCAGCGTGAGGTCGGGCTTGCGACCCGACGCGCTCGCCGGGCCCGGCGGCAACTCGATCCCCGCGAGCATCGCGACCAGCCGTTCGAGGTCCTTCCGCAGCAGCGGCTCGCCGCCCGTCAACCGGATCTTCACGACGCCGTGCGCGACGAAGGCCCGCGTCACGCGGGCGATCTCCTCGAAAGTCAGCAGGTTCCTGTGCGGGACGTACGGATGGTCGCGATCGAAGACGTCCTTCGGCATGCAATAGGTACAGCGGAAATTGCAGCGATCGGTGACCGAGATCCGCAGGTCGTGCAGCGGGCGATCGAGCACGTCGCGCAGACGACCGTCCGGCGTCGCGAGCGACGCCTCTTCGGCGAGGACGACGTGGTCGCGGCGGTCGATGATCGGAATGATCGGATGCGGCATGAAGGTGGTCATAGGTACGGACTCTCGCGCATCCAGCGCGTCGCGATCCATTTCTCGCCGGCGACGACCGGAGTGCCGCCGTGCAGCGTGCGGCTGGCGGGAGTGGCACGGTCGTATGCGAAGAAGACCGCGTGCCCCTGGATCGGCGCCACCTCGAGCCCGATGTCCGGGAAGACGGTGGCGCCGCCGAGGGCCGGCGTATTGAGATAGGCGATCAGCGTGGCGACGCGCTGTCCGCCGTGCTTGAGCAGCGCCGCCGTCCCCGCGTCCTCCGGCGAGAAGTAGTCGTAGTGCGGCTGGTACTCGGCACCGACGCCGTAATGAAGGATCTGCAGCGGTTCCCCGTGCGCCAGCGGCCAGCGCGTCGCATGCGAGATGCGTCGGTTGATGGTCTCGAGGAGAGGGGACGCGTCGTGGAAGAAGTAGGTGCCTTCGCTGGTGCGGGCCTCGTTGAGTTCCGTGCCGCCGCTTTCGCGATCGACGGTCTCCGAGCGCTCGAGCTTCGGCCGCGACGCTTCGATCAGTTCCTCGCACTCGTCCTTCGACAGCAGATTGCCGAAGACGACGATGCGTGGATGGTGGATGTTGACGAGGACATCGACGACGTGATCGTCGACGACGATCGAACTGGCGCCCGACGACAGCGGCGCCTGCAGCGGCTCCGGAACCTCGACGGTGCGCTCGTCGTCGCCAGGATCGACGACGACGGCTTCGCCCGATTGCCGCTTGCCCGACGCCTCGGCGAGCACCGACTCGGCGAATGCGCGGGCGTGGCCGACCGTGACCATCGCCTCGATCATCTCGGCCGGGATGCATCCCCGGCCGAGTTGTTCGTCGACCCACCCGAGCAGTTGCGGTGTCGCCTTGATCGCCATCGCTCTCGTCAGCTCTCGACGGACCGGGCCGGTCCGTACGCTCAGTGCTTGCGGGTCTCGACCTGCGCAAGCGGTTCCTGCGGCGGCGGGGCCGTTCGCTTCCGCTCTCGCGCGGGCCGCGGCGGCGGAGCGACCTGCGCCGCTTCGGCGCGCGTGGACTCGAGCCTGCGCGCATCGGTATTGACCATCTGTAGGCCAACGTTCGAAAGCATCCCGTCGAGGTCGGCCGCCCGGATCGGAGCAGGCGCGGACGTCGGTGCGGCCATCGCCTTCGCGATCAGCGACTCACGAGCTTCCGCGGCCTCGACCGGTGCGGGCGTCGGGAGCGTCGCCGGCGTCGCCGGTGTCGCCGGTGTCGCGACGACCGGCTTCTCGGCCGCTGGCTCGACGGGTTCGGGTTCGGGTTCGGGCTCGGCGGGCAGTGCTTCCATCGCGACGGCGGCTTCGGTCTCGCCGACGATCGGTGCCACGGTCGACTCCACCGCGGCCGTTTCGGCCACCACCGGCAAGGCCGCTGTCGACGGCTCGACGACGGCGACGCTCTCGGCCGCGATCGCCTCCATCACCACCGGCGTGTCGACCTCCCGGAGCGCTTCCGGTTCCGGCGTCGCACCCGTCGCAGGCTCTGCGATCGTCAGAGCCTGCGCCGGCGCCGCGGCCGTCTCCTGCGACGCGCGGTCCGCGAACTCGTCGGCCGCGATCGCGCTCTCCGATTCCGTCGAGGCGGTGTCGCCTTCGCCGGTGCGTTCCCGCCGGTTGCGACCACGACCACCACGCCGACGACGGCGTCCGGTGCCGTTCGCAGCGGTCGCGCCGTCGCCGTCGACGCCGCTCGCGTCGCCAGCCGCCTCGCCGCTCTCGATGCCGTCGGCCTCGACCCCCTGGACGCCGATGCCCTCGATGGCGAGGTCGGTCGGGAACGCGGTCGTCGCCGGACCGGCGCCCCCTTGAACGCCGACATCGCCGACATCGCCGGACGCGACGAGCGCCTCGTCGACCGGCTGATCGACTGCTACCGGACGCGGCTCCCCGCGCGGTCGACGGGGACGGTCGCCACGCTCGGGACGATCCCCGCGCTCTGCGCGTTCGCGAGGCGCGGCTTCTCCCGGCGTACCGTCGGGCCCTTCGCTCGGTGCGGCCCGCGAACGACGACGACCCTCGGCCTGGCCTTCGCCACGAGCTTCGGCGCTGCGACCTTCGCCGCGCGGCGCTCGCGCCTCTCGGGGCGCTCGCGGCTCGCGTGCTTCCTCGGCTTGCGCATTGCGTTCGCCTTCGGGGCGCTCGGTGCGAGGACGTTCCGAACGCTCGCCACGACCGGTGCGACCGCCTCGGGCACCGCGCGAGCCGTCACCGCGACCGGCGCCGCTGCGCTTCGGCGCCACGACGTCGGCCGGTTGCGCGACGATCGGCTCCGGTGCCGGCGCCGGTGCGACGACGATCGGCGCCGAGGGACCCTTGAACCAGTCGGCGATGCGATCGAAGAAGCTCTTCGCGGGCGGAACGACGATCGGTGCCGCGACCGCGACGGCCACCGGTGCAGGAGTCGGGGCCGGCGCGACCGGACGCTCGACGATCGGAGCGGGCTGTTCGGGCGTGATGCCGCGGACGACCGCCTCCTGCCGCGGCTTCGCGTTCGGATCGACCAGCTTGCGCTGATAGGCGTCCGGCTCGCTCGGCGCCTCGACCATGTCGTAGCTGGCCTTGGTCGTCTCGAGACGGGGATCGTCGTGCTTGAGGCGCTCGAGCGTGTAATGCGGCGTGTCGAGGTTCTTGTTCGGGATCAGGACGACGTTGACCTTGAGACGGGCCTCGATGGTCGCGATGTCGCCGCGCTTCTCGTTCAGCAGGAAGGTCGCCACCTCGACCGGCACCTGCGTATGCACCGCGGCCGTGTTCTCCTTCATCGCCTCTTCCTGGATGATGCGCAGGACATGGAGCGCGGACGATTCGGTGTCGCGAATGTGGCCCGTCCCGTTGCAGCGCGGGCAGACGACGTGGCTGCCTTCGGACAGGCTGGGACGCAGGCGCTGGCGCGAGAGCTCCATCAAGCCGAACCGGCTGATCTTGCCGGTCTGGACGCGGGCACGGTCGTAGCGCAGGCCGTCCTTGAGACGCTGCTCGACGTCCTTCTGGTTGCGCGCCGACTCCATGTCGATGAAGTCGATGACGATCAGGCCGCCGAGGTCGCGGAGCCGCATCTGGCGAGCGGCTTCGTCCGCCGCTTCGAGATTGGTCCGCGTCGCCGTCTCCTCGATGTCGCCGCCGCGGGTCGCCCGGGCCGAGTTGACGTCGATCGAGACGAGCGCCTCGGTATGGTCGATGACGATCGCGCCGCCGGACGGCAGCGGCACGGTACGCGAGTGCGCCGTCTCGATCTGATGCTCGATCTGGAAACGCGAGAAGAGCGGCACGTCGTCGCGATAGCGCTTCACGCGAGCGACCATGTCGGGCATCACATGGGCCATGAACTGGCGCGCCTGCTCGTAGACGTCGTCGGTGTCGATCAACAGTTCGCCGATGTCCGGCTGGAAGTAGTCGCGGATCGCGCGGATGACGAGGCTCGACTCCTGATAGATCAGGAAGGCGCCGTTCTGCGAATTGCCCGCCCCTTCGATCGCGCGCCACAGCTGCATCAGGTAGTTCAGGTCCCATTGCAGCTCCGGCGCGCTGCGCCCGATGCCGGCCGTGCGGGCGATGATGCTCATCCCCTGCGGGACCTCGAGCTGGTCCATCGTGTCGCGCAATTCCTGCCGGTCCTCGCCTTCGACGCGGCGCGAAACGCCGCCGCCCCGGGGGTTGTTCGGCATCAGCACCAGGTAACGGCCGGCCAGCGAGATGAAGGTGGTGAGGGCCGCGCGCTTGTTGCCGCGTTCCTCCTTCTCGACCTGGACGAACAGCTCCATGCCGTCCTTGCAGGCGTCCTTGACCGTGGCGGTCTTGGGGTCCGCGCCTTCGCGGAAATAGGAACGGGAGATTTCCTTGAAGGGCAGGAAGCCGTGGCGGTCTTCGCCGTAGGAGACGAAGCAGGCTTCGAGGCTCGGCTCGACGCGGGTGATGACACCCTTGTAGATGTTGGACTTGCGCTGCTCACGGCCAGCGGCTTCGATGTCGAGGTCGATCAGCTTCTGACCTTCGACGATGGCGACGCGCAGCTCTTCGGCGTGCGTCGCATTGAACAACATGCGTTTCATAATGGCTCCTCGCGCGGATGCGGGCACCCGGCAGCGGACAACTGCTTCGAAAGCGCGAGGAAAGACGGAAGCGGCAGGGAACGACCGTGGGACACGAGGACAGCGCTGCGGCTTCCGCAGCGAGCCACCTCGTGTCTAGGCCACTGGTCCGATGCGCAGGAGCCGGTTCATCGTCACGACGACGGTCACGCGGGCCACACCGTTCGCCGGCCTGCGCAGAGGCGCGAGGCGAGAGGCGAAAGGGGAGCCGACATGAACATGCAGGGGACTCGGACGGGACAGCAACGCATTCGGGCCGAGCGTCGAACCATCGACGCTCCACGGATTCTTGTACGACCGCTCAATCTTTCCGCATCCATCGGGCGCTGTGCCGGAACGCGCTGGGGCGCCTTCCCTGCATGCCGCACGATGGTCGCGCGCGTGCCCGTCACGGTGGGCATCACGACCGGCATGTAAACTCGCCGTCGACGCGCTCGCCGTGGTCTTGCGAAGGCGAGCGTGTCATCGGCCGGTTCACGTGCATCAGTGTCGTCGGGCGCCGTTTCCGGATCGGTGAACCTGCCACCTTGCATCCACGCCGCCGCGCCAGTTCGAGATCCGCGCGGCCTGCCGGCCCTGACAACGCGGCAAATTATAGTTCAGGATGAACGGCTTAGGCGAACGCGCTCGGAGGTCGCCGGATCGGCTGGCGCCGGCCCCCGGCCGTAGACGGAAATCATGACTCCCGATCCAGCGACCGATGCGCAGTCCTTCTCGTCCGCTCATCGCGTCACGCAGGTGACGATCGACGAGGAAGAGGTCGGTCAGCGCATCGACAATTATCTCTTCCGACGCGCCAAGGGCGTGCCGAAGAGTCACATCTACCGGATCGTTCGAGGTGGCGAAGTCCGTGTGAACGGAAAGCGCGTCGAGGCGGCGTACCGGCTCGCGATCGGCGACCTGCTCCGCATCCCGCCGATGCGGGTCGCGGACGGTGGCGGTGACGCCGCCGTCCGCGTGGCGGCCGGCAAGCGCGAAAAGCCGCTCGATCTGCGCATCGTCCACGAGGACGATGCGCTGCTGGTCGTCGACAAGCCCGCCGGCGTGGCGGTGCACGGCGGCAGCGGCATCAGCTTCGGCGTCATCGAACAGCTGCGCGCGCTGCGGCCCCAGGCGCGTTTCCTCGAACTCGTCCATCGACTCGACCGCGACACTTCCGGCCTCCTCATGATCGCGAAGAAGCGCAGCGCACTCGTCCGGCTGCACGACGATCTGCGCGAGGGACGTGTCGGCAAGCATTACCTCGCCTGCGCCGTCGGCCCGTGGCCGGAGGCGAGGCGGCAGGTCAGGGCGCCGCTCGTCAAGTACGAACTGGCGGACGGCGAACGGCGCGTGCGGGTCGCCGGTCGCGACGATCCGCACGGCATGGCGGCGCACACGCTGTTCACGCTGATCGAACGCTTCCACGGCGCAGCGGGCGACTTCGCGCTGCTGGACGTCGAGCTCATGACCGGCCGCACGCACCAGATCCGCGTCCATCTCGCGTCGCTCGGCCGCCCCGTCGTCGGCGACGAGAAGTACGGCGACTTCGCGCTCAACCACCGCCTGGCCCGGTCGGGGCCGGCCGCGGCGCCGCACCCGGTGCTGCGCAGGATGTTCCTCCACGCCGCGATGCTGAAGGTCACCCATCCGGCGACCGGGAAGCTCATGGAGTTCACGGCGGCGTTGCCCTACGAATGTCGCGTCTTCCTCGACCGGCTGCGCGCCGGGCAGGGACCGCGCGCGTGACGCTCTCCGTGCAGCCGCCGCGCAACCGTCCGACTCGTCGCGAGCGTCGCTTCGACCTGATCGCGTTCGACTGGGACGGCACGCTGATGGATTCCACCGCCGTGATCTCGTCGAGCATCCAGTTCGCGTGTGCGGACCTCGGTCTGCCGGTGCCGTCGGACGAGCGCGCGAGCCACGTGATCGGACTCGGCCTCACGGACGCGCTCGCGTATGCGGCGCCGGCGCTGCCGTCGTCCCTGTTGCCGCGAATGGTCGAGCGCTATCGCCATCACTATCTGTCGCGCGACGCGCAGTTGCCGCTCTTTGCCGGTGTACGCGAGATCATCGTGGCGTTGAAGGAAGCCGGCCATTCCGTCGCGGTGGCGACCGGCAAGAGCCGCGTCGGCCTGGAACGCGCGCTAGACCACTCCGGCCTGCGCCCGCTCTTCGACGCGACGCGCTGCGCCGACGAGTGCCGTTCGAAGCCCGATCCGCAGATGCTGTGGGATCTCGGCGACGCACTCGGCGTGCGCAACGAACGCGTGCTGATGATCGGCGACACGACGCACGACTTGCTGATGGCGTCGAACGCAGGCGCCTCGTCGCTGGCGGTCAGCTACGGGGCGCACGACGCCCGCTCGCTCGAGGGTCACGGCGCTCTGGCCATCGTCGGGTCGACCGTCCAGCTCGGCGCATGGCTCGCCGTCAACGCATGAACCCCTCGACCGTCGCTCACGCCGCCATTCCGATCTGTGCCTCCGAAGCGCTGGTCGACGGCGGCGACGGCATCCGCTTCGCCGTGGCGACGAGGGACGGACCGGCGCACGGCTTCGTCGTCCGCCATCGGGGAACGCCGCATGCCTACCTGAATCGCTGCGCCCACGTCGGCATCGAGCTCGACTGGGAACGCGGCAAGTTCTTCGACCGCAGCGGCCTATACTTGCTGTGCGCGACGCACGGCGCGGTGTATGCCCCCGACACCGGTCGCTGCGCCGGGGGTCCGTGTCGCGGAGCGGGCCTCCGCCCGATCCGCATCGAGGAACGCGGCGGTACGATCGCCTGGTTTCCGGACGCATCGGTCCGTCCGCCCGGGCTCGACGTCCCTGCCGCCGCCCCGCCGGCGATTCCACCTCTCTGAGCCGCCATGTCCGACGATTCCACGCCTTCCAATCCGAACGACGAGTTCGCCCCGAGAGGACCCGCCTTCCAGCGAGCGGCCGTCGACGCTCGCGACGCGCCGGTCGGCTGGGAGCGCGACGTCCTCGAGCGACTGATGTTCGCGACCCTGCGCGAGCAACGCGATGCGCGTCGCTGGCGAATCTTCTTCCGGCTGGTCTGGGTCGTCGTGCTGCTGATGTTCGTCGCGGCGATCTGGAGCGGCGCGTCGAAGGGCGTCGACAAGGCCGGGCTCTCGACGCGCCACACCGGACTCGTCAGCCTGCGGGGCGTGATCGACGCGGACGGCGACGCGTCGGCCGAGAAGATCAACGACTCGCTCAACGCCGCCTTCAAGGACACCTCGACCGCGGGCGTGATCCTGCGCGTCAACAGCCCGGGCGGCAGTCCCGTGCAGGCCGGCATCATCAACGACGAGATCAGGCGGCTGCGTTCCACTTATCGGGACAAGCCCTTCTACGTCGTCGTCGAGGAGGTCTGCGCGTCGGGCGGCTACTACGTCGCCGCCGCGGCCGACCGCATCTACGTCGACAAGGCGAGCATCGTCGGATCGATCGGCGTGCTTTCCGACGGCTTCGGTTTCACCGGTGCGATGGAGAAGGTGGGTGTCGAAAGGCGGCTGCAGACGGCCGGCCGGAACAAGGGCATCGGCGACCCGTTCAGTCCGATCGCGCCCGAACAGAAGGCCCACCTGCAGGCGATGCTCGACGACATCCATCAGCAGTTCATCAAGGTCGTCCGCGACGGCCGCGGCACCCGACTGCACGAGACGCCCGATATCTTCAGCGGTCTCTTCTGGACCGGCGAGCAGAGCATCGCGCTCGGACTCGCCGACGAGCTCGGCACGGTCGAGAGCGTCGCGCGCGACGTGGTGAAGGCCGAGGACGTCGTCGACTACACCGAGAAGCAGACCTTCGGCGAACGCTTCGCGCGTCGCTTCGGCGCCGAAGCGGGAACCGCCCTCGGCTCGTCGTTCGCCAGCGGATTGGTCGACAGCCTCGTGCCGGGTCCGCACCTGCGCTGAGGCGACGAGGCGGCCGCTACATCAGGATGATGTCGTACTGCTCCTGCATGTACAGCGTCTCGACCTGCAGCGAGATCGGCTTGCCGATGAAGTCGCCGAGCATCGCGAGGCCCTGCGATTCCTCCTCGAGGAAGAGGTCGATCACCGACTGCGAAGCGAGCACGCGGAACTCGCGGGGATTGAACTGCCGCGTCTCGCGCAGCAGCTCGCGAAGGATCTCGTAGCAGACCGTCCTCGCGGTCTTCACCTGCCCGGTTCCCTTGCACGTCGGGCACGGTTCGCAGAGCACGTGGGCGAGCGACTCCCGCGTGCGCTTGCGGGTCATTTCCACCAGGCCGAGCTGCGTGAAGCCGTTGACGGTCATCTTCATGCGATCGCCGGCGAGCGCGCGGCGCAGCTCGGCAAGCACTGCGGCCTGATGCTCGCCGTTCTCCATGTCGATGAAGTCGAGCACGATGATCCCGCCCAGGTTGCGCAGGCGCAGCTGGCGCGCGATGGACTGCGCCGCTTCGAGATTGGTCTTGAAGATCGTGTCGTCGAAGGACCGCCCGCCGACGAAGCCGCCGGTATTGACGTCGATCGTCGTCATGGCCTCGGTCTGGTCGAGGATCAGGTAGCCGCCCGATTTCAGGTCGACCCGTCGCGCGAGCGCGCGCTCGATCTCGCCGTCGATGCCGTGGCGTTCGAAGAGCGGCCGGTCTCCGACGTAGTGTGTGATCCGTGCGGCGACTTCCGGCGTGTAGGCCGTCGCGAAGTCGCGCAGCCGGTCGAAGCTTTCTCGCGAATCGACCTGGATGCTCGTCGTGGTCTCGCCGGCGAAGTCGCGCAGCATCCGCTCCGCGAGACCGAGGTCCTGATAGAGCAGGGTGGGCGCGCGGGCCGTCCGGCTCGCCTTCTGGATGTCGTCCCAGGACTTGCGCAGGTACGCGACGTCGGCGGCCAGGTCGCGATCGCTCGCGTCCTCGGCGAGCGTGCGCACGATGTAACCGCCACGCTCGTCGGCAGGCAGCAACGCGAGCACGCGATGCCGCAGCTGCTCGCGATCGGCCTCGTCGCCGATGCGCTGCGAGACGCCGACGTGGCCCGCGTGCGGCTCCTGCGGCAGATACACCAGCAGGCGACCCGCGATCGACATCTGCGTCGACAGCCGTGCGCCTTTCGTGCCCATCGGCTCCTTGACGATCTGCACCAGCAGCGCCTGCCCTTCGTGCAACAGTCTCTCGATCGGCTCGTGGACGCCGTTGGCGGTGGAGGTCGTCGGCGGCCGCGGCGCCCGTTCGTCGGGAACGCCGTGCGGTCGCACCGGCGATTCGCGTCGCGGCTCGTGTCGCCAGATGTCCGCGACGTGCAGGAAAGCGGCACGATCGAGCCCCGCGTCGATGAACGCCGACTGCATGCCGGGCAGCACGCGCACGACCTTGCCCAGATAGATGTTGCCGACCAGTCCCCGCGACGCCGTGCGCTCGACGTGGAGTTCCTGTGCGACCCCCTGGACCACGACGGCGACCCGCGTCTCCTGCGGCGTCACGTTGATCAGGATGTCTTCGCTCATCGTTCGCGGTCCGGATGGGACGTTGTACGGGAACCCGTACGTCAACCCGGCACGACGCCGAAGCGATCGAGCAGTTGTGTCGTCTCGTAGAGCGGCAAGCCGACGATGCCGCTGTGGCTGCCGGAGATGCGCTCGACGAAGGCGGCGGCACGACCCTGGATCGCGTAGCCACCGGCCTTGCCGAACGGTTCGCGGGTAGCGACGTAGGCGTCGATCTCCGCATCGTCGACGACCCTGAAGCGCACGCGCGACTCCGACAGCGCTTCCTCGATCCGACCGGGAAGAGCGACGGCGACCGCCGTCAGCACGCGGTGCGGCCGACCGGACAACGCGCGCAGCATCGCGCGGGCCTCGTCGTCGTCGACCGGCTTGCCCAGCAGCTCGCGATCGATCGCGACCGTGGTGTCGCCCACCAGCACCGGCGCGGGCTCCAGCGTTCGTCTCTCGACGCGCGCGAGCGCGGCCTCCGCCTTCAGTCGGGTCACGCGACGCACGTAGTTCCGCGGCGCCTCGCTGTCGAGTCGGATCTCGAGCGACTCGGCATCCTCGTCGTCGTCGGGCGGAAGGACGCGATAGGGGATGTGCAGCTGGTCGAGCAGCTCGCGTCGGCGGGGGCTCTGCGACGCGAGGTACACGAAGGCGGGCGGAGGGCGGCGTTCCATGCGGTCGTTCAGGCGCGGTGGTAAGGATGCTTCTGCGTGATCGACCAGGCGCGATAGAGCTGCTCGGCGAGCAGCACGCGAGCCATGCCGTGCGGCAGCGTCAGCGTCGAGAGCCGCAGGCGCAGGCCGGCTTCGGCCTTCAGCACCGGATCCAGCCCATCGGGACCGCCGATCATGAACGCGACGTCGTCGCCCTCGTCGCGCCAGCGGGCGATCATCCCGGCGAGGTCCATCGACGACAGGTCACGACCCTGCTCGTCGAGTGCGATCGACGTCGCGTGCCTGGGCAGCGTCGCGCGCAGCCGGTCGGCTTCCGCGGCCATCATCGCGTCGACCGTTCTGCCGGCCGTCCTCGATTCCGGTCGAACCGCCTTCAACACGATGCGCAGGTCGGGCGGCATGCGCTGCGCGTAGTCGTCGAACGCCATGTCCACCCAGGACGGCATGCGCGAACCGACGGCTGCGATGACGAGCTGCATCGAAGGGAGCGATGCGGCTGGACGGGAGGCTCGCGGGAACGGCGGTCAGTGCGCCGTGGGCGTCTTGCGCGAAGCGGACCGCTTCACGGCGGCATCCTTCGTGGCGGCCGCCTTCGCGCCGACCTTCGCGGTCGCGAGCTTCCGCACCGCGACCTTCTTCACGCCGACCTTCTTGGCCGCGGACTTCCGCGCGACGGTCGCGCGCTCGGGATCGGACGCCGCGGCCTCGCGCGAAGCGGCACTGCGTGCGGCCGTACCCTCGGCGCCGTCGAGCGACTTCAGCGCCACCGGTTTCGCGCCCCAGATCTCTTCGAGGTTGTAGTACGAACGGATGGCCGGCTGCATGACATGGACGATCGCGTCGCCGAGGTCCACCAGGACCCATTCGCCGGTCTCCTCGCCCTCGACGCTGACGATCTGGCCGCCGGCCGACTTGACCTTGTCGCGGACCGATGCGGCGAGCGCCTTGGTCTGGCGATTGGAGGTGCCGCTCGCGATGATCACGCGGTCGAACAGTTGCGTCAGGCCCGTGCTGTTGAAGACGCGGATGTCGGCGCCCTTGACGTCTTCGAGGGCATCGACGACGACGCGCTGCAGTTTACGAATGTCCATTCAGCTCCGATACAAATGATTCGCGCGAATATAGTCGAGAACCGGTCGCGGGACCAATCGATCGGGCGCACCGTCGTCGCGAGCGTCGCCCGCGGCGAGCGCCGCGCGGATGTCGGTGGCCGACACGTCGAGCGCGAGACCTTCGAGAAGGAAGCTGCGTCCCGCGGCGGTCGATCGCAACGCATCGGCGTCGCCCGCCCGGCGCGACCATGCCGCGGCCACCGGGGCGGGCAGGACGTCGGCGTCGAAGCCGGGTCGCGTGACCGCGCCGAGGTGCGCGTATCGCCACAGGTCCTGCCACCGATGCCACGTGTCCAGATGCACCAGCTGGTCCGCGCCGAAGAGGAACACGAGCGGCTCGTCCGACGTCATCTCGCCGCGCAGGTGCGCGAGCGTGTCGACCGTGTAGGTCGAGCCGCCGCGATCGAGCTCGCGCGTGTCGATCGCATAGTGGCCGTGGGCGGGCCGGTGCGTGGCGAGCGCCAGTCGCAGCATCGCCAGCCGTTGCTCGCCGCTTGCGGAGAGCCCGTGCTTCTGCCAGGGGCGCGAAGCCGGCAGGAAGCGCAGCTCTTCGAGGGACAACGCGGAGGCGAACGCATCTGCCATCGCGAGATGCGCCGTGTGGACCGGGTCGAAGCTGCCGCCGAGGAGACCGATCACACGGTCCTCGACCGGCTCGCGGTCGTCGTCAGACCCATGCCCGCGGCACGAGGTAACGCTCGGTCAGCAGCGCTTCCGGACTGCCCGCCGCGGGTCTGACGTCGTAACGCCACGCGGCCGTCGGCGGCATCGACATGAGGATCGACTCGGTGCGGCCTCCCGACTGCAGGCCGAACAGCGTGCCGCGATCGAAGACGAGGTTGAACTCGACGTAACGCCCGCGACGCAGCGCCTGCCAGTGGCGCTGCGCGTCATTGAAGGGCAGACCCCTGCGGCGCTCGAGGATCGGCAGGTAGGCCGGCAGGAACGCGTCGCCGACGGCACGCATCATCGCGAAGCAGTCGTCGAAGGGCAGCGCGTTGAAGTCGTCGAAGAAGATGCCGCCGACGCCGCGCATCTCGTTGCGATGCTTCAGATGGAAGTAGCGATCGCACCAGTCCTTGAAGCGCGGATGCAGGTCCTCGCCGAACGGTAGCAGCGCGTCGCGGCAGGTGCGATGGAAGTGGACGGCATCGTCGTCGTAACCATACGCGGGGGTGAGGTCCATGCCGCCGCCGAACCACCAGATGGCGGGCGCGTCGGGCGCGGACGCCGGGGGTCGTGCGATGAAGAAGCGCACGTTCAGATGGACGGTGGGCGCCTGCGGATTGCGCGGATGGAGCACCAGCGAAACGCCCATCGCGTCGAAGCCGCGACCTGCGAGCTCCGGCCGGGCCTGCGTCGCCGACGCAGGCATGGTCCGCCCGTCGACGTTCGAGAAGCCGACCCCGCCGCGTTCGAGCACGGCACCGTCCTCGAGGATGCAGGTCACGCCCTGTCCGCCGAGCGGTTCGCCGGCGGCCTTGGTCCAGCGATCGGTCTCGAAGCGCCCCCCGTCGATCGCTTCGAGTGAGCCCACGATGCGCCGCTGCAGCGAGCGCAGGTAGGCCTCGACCGCGGCGACGTCGATCAAGACCGTTCGGCGCCGCCGCGGGCGCGGGGCCCCGCCGCGCGCCAGCCGATGTCGTGCCGGAACTGCATCCCGTCGAAGGCGATCGTCTCGACGAGCTCGTACGCGCGCTTCTGCGCCATCTTCACGCTGTCGCCCAACGTCGTCACGCCGAGCACGCGACCGCCGTCGGTGACGAAGTCCTCGTCGCGCCGCGCCGTGCCCGCGTGGAAGACCATCGCGTCGTCGTTCCCGGTCTTCGGCAGACCCCGGATGACATCGCCCCTCCGCGGGGCGTCGGGATAGCCGTCGCTCGCCATGACGACGGTCAACGCGGTGCGCCGGTCCCATTCGATCTCGACGCTGTCGAGCTTCGTGGCGAGCGCGGCTTCGAGGACGGGCACGAGGTCGGACTTCATCCGCATCACGATCGGCTGCGTCTCCGGGTCACCCATGCGGGCGTTGAAGTCGACGACGCGCGGCTGACGGTGGCCGGCGATCATCAGGCCGACGTAGAGGAAGCCGGTGAAGGGTCGTCCCTCGGCGGCCATGCCGGCGAGCGTCGGCCGCACGATCTGCTGCATCACCCGGGCATGCACGTCGGGCGTCACGATCGGCGCCGGCGAGTACGCGCCCATGCCGCCGGTGTTCGGTCCGAGGTCGCCGTCCAGAAGACGCTTGTGATCCTGTGCGCTCGCGAACGGCACGGCGTTCCTGCCGTCGCAGATCGCGAAGAAGCTCGCTTCCTCGCCGTCGAGGAAGCCTTCGATCACGAGCCGCGCGCCCTGCGCGTCGGCCGGCAGCCATCGATCGATCGCGCGGTGCGCCTCGTCGGCGTCCATCGCGACGACGACGCCCTTGCCCGCCGCGAGCCCGTCGGCCTTGACGACGACCGGCGTCGAAGGTCTCGCCGCGAACTCGGCATCGACATGCCCGTGCGCTTCGCCCGCTTCGTCGAATGTCCGGTGAGGCGCCGTCGGAATGCCGTGACGCTGCATGAAGGCCTTCGCGAAGTCCTTCGACCATTCGAGTTCGGCCGCGGCCTTCGTCGGCCCGAAGATGCGCAGGTTCATCGAGCGGAACAGGTCGACGATGCCGTCGGCCAGCGCCGCGTCCGGCCCGACGACGGTGAGCGCGATCTTCTCGCGTTCGGCGAAGGCCGCGAGGACACCGGGGTCGCCGCTCGGAAAGTTCGACAGGCGCTTGTCGAGCGAAGTC
>CALMOR010000036.1:0-1104 GCA_937872165.1 uncultured Burkholderiales bacterium
GCCGTCGACCGCGCGCAGCGTCGATCGCGTGACGCGGTCGCCGTCGCCGATCGCGCCGCCGACGATCGCGAAGCTGAACGGTGCCGCGACCTCGGCCGGCGTCGCGCCGTCGTTGCCACGCTCGCCCTGCGCCTGCGCGAACGACGCGCAGCAGACGCCGAAGGCGAGCGACCCCGCGCTCAGATACCGTCGCATCGCACTCACGGGCGCCCGCCGTCACCGATGTGTTTCAACCGATACAACGCATCGAGCGCGTCGCGCGGTGTCATGCGATCCGGGTCGAGCGCCGCCAGCGCGTCCACCACGTCGATCGCCACGCGTCGCTCGTCGGGACCGGTCGTCGGCGCCGCCGTCTCGGGCAGGGCGTCGAAGAGATCTCGCTGCGGCTGGTGGTCGCGCGCGGCGGCCTCCAGCATCGCGAGCTGCTTCTCGGCGCCGCGGATCACGCTGTGCGGCACGCCCGCGAGCCGCGCCACCTGCAGTCCGTAGCTGCGGCTCGCCGGGCCCTCTTCCACCGCGTGCAGGAAGACGATGTCGCGGCCGTGTTCGATCGCGGACAGGTGGACGTTGGACACCGCCGGGTACTCGTCGGCCAGCCGCGTCAGCTCGAAGTAGTGGGTCGCGAAGAAGGTCATCGCGCGGTTGTGCTCGATCAGGCGCCGTGCGATCGCCCAGGCGAGCGCGAGTCCGTCGAAGGTCGACGTGCCGCGGCCCACCTCGTCCATCAGCACGAGGCTGGACGACGTCGCCTGGTTGAGGATGGCCGCCGCCTCGGTCATCTCGACCATGAAGGTCGAGCGGCCGCCGGCGAGGTCGTCCGACGCGCCGATGCGCGTGTAGATCGCGTCGACCGGTCCGATCACCGCACGGGTCGCGGGCACGAAGCTGCCTCAGTACGCGAGCAGCACGATCAACGCGGTCTGTCGCATGAAGGTCGACTTGCCGCCCATGTTCGGGCCGGTGACGATCAGCATGCGACGGTCGGGCCCGAGCCGGCTGTCGTTGGCGATGAAGCGGTCGGCGCCGCCATCCGCGGTTCGCTCGCCGAACTGCGCCTCGACGACCGGATGCCGGCCACCGTCGATCGTGAGGCCCGGCTCGTCG
>CALMOR010000036.1:1114-2364 GCA_937872165.1 uncultured Burkholderiales bacterium
TCGACGACCAGCCCCGCTTCGTCGACCAGCTGCGGTCGCGTCCAGCGCCACGCGTCGGCACGATCGGCGAAGGCGCACAGCACGTCGACGCAGGCCAGCGCACTTGCGATCCGCTGCAGGTCGCCGATGGACGGCGCGAGAGCATCGAGCA
The DNA here is from genome assembly GCA_937872165.1 of uncultured Burkholderiales bacterium. Lineage (GTDB taxonomy): Bacteria > Pseudomonadota > Gammaproteobacteria > Burkholderiales > Burkholderiaceae_D > CAHJXF01. The sequence continues at coordinate 1,266 of CALMOR010000036.1, forward strand.
GCCGCTCGTACAGGTGCTTCTCGCGCGCCAGCGATCGTTCGCGCGCCGACAGCGCCTTGTCCTCGAACGCCTTCAGCTCCGGCGTGATGAAGCGCTCCGCGTTCTTCGTGGTCTGGCGCCGGCGATAGTCGTCGGGCACCTGATGGGCCTTGCTCTGCGAGACCTCGATGTAGAAGCCGTGGACCTTGTTGTATTCGACCCTGAGCGTCGCGATGCCGGTGCGGGCGCGCTCGCGCGTCTCGAGCTCGACCAGGAAGGCGCCCGCATCCGACGACAGCGCCCGCAGCTCGTCGAGCTCGGCGTCGTGGCCTTCGGCGATGACGCCGCCTTCGCGGACCAGCGTCGCCGGTGTCTCGGCGACCGCGCTCACCAGCAGGTCGAGCACGGCGGTCGGCGTCGCGAGCGCTTCGCACAGTTCGTCGATCAACGAGCGATCGCCTTCGCCGAGGGCGATCGGCACCGCCGCCGCGAGACCTTCGCGCAGGCCGTCGAGCTTCCGCAACGCGGCCCGCAGACCGGTGAGGTCGCGAGGCCGCGCGCTGCGCAACGCGACACGCGCGGCGATGCGATCGACGTCGGCGGTGCCGTCGAGCAGCGCGTGCAGCGCTTCGGCCCGCGTCCCGGCGCCGGCACGGGCCATCAACGTCTCGACCGCGAGCGAGCGACGGGTCGGCAGGTCGCGCTCGCGCAGCGGTTCGTGCAGCCATCGACGCAGCAGCCGGCTGCCCATGTGCGTCGCGCACACGTCGAGGAGGCCGAGCAGCGTCGTCGCCGACGCGCCGGCGCGCGGCTCGTCCGCCGCCAGGCTCTCGCTGATCTCGAGGTTGCGACGCGTCGGCCCGTCGAGCGCGATGGTCCGGTCGGGCCGTTCGACGGCCAGGCTGCGGATATGCGCGAGCGAGCGATGCGGACCGTCCGGGATCGCGCCGCCCGCCGGCGTCTGCGTGCGGCGCAGGTAGTGCAGCAGCGCGCCGGCGGCCCCGAGCGCCAGCGTCTCGTCGACCACTCCGAAGGCAGCGAGGTCGTGCACGCCGAAGTGGCCGCACAGCGCGCGACGTCCCGCGTCGTCGTCGAACTCGTCGGCCCCCCTGCGCCCGAC
>CALMOR010000036.1:2374-14318 GCA_937872165.1 uncultured Burkholderiales bacterium
CGCGAGCGCCGAGCGCGGCGTCGGCCGCGTCGTCGTCCGCACCGTCGGCCATAAGCGTCTCGGCCGGCTGCAGCCGGTCGAGCACGCGCGCGCCCGCGTCGAACGGACACGCGATCCGGTGGAGGTCGCCCGACGCGAAGTTGAGCCACGCGAGCCCGGCCCGCCGCGCGCGCGTCCGCGCCGCGCGGCCGACGCGGATCGCGGCCAGCAGGCGGTCGGCCTTGTCCGGAAGCAGTCCCGCGTCGGCGAGCGTGCCGGGCGTGACGATGCGGACGACCTCGCGCGCGACCGGCCCCTTGGACGTCGCCGGGTCGCCGACCTGTTCGCAGATCGCCACCGACTCGCCCTCGGCGATCAGCTTCGCGAGATAGCCGTCGAGTGCATGGAACGGGATGCCGGCCATCGGGATCGGCGCACCGTTGGACTGTCCTCGCGCGGTCAGCGTGATGTCGAGCAGCCGCGCCGCGCGTTTCGCGTCGTCGTGGAAGACCTCGTAGAAGTCGCCCATCCGATAGAGCAGCAGCGTGCCCGGATGCGCGGCCTTGATGCGCAGGTACTGCTGCATCATCGGCGTGTGGCCGCGGTACGCGTCGTCGCGCGCGTCCGTCATCAAGTCGCTGCCTTGCCCCACGTTCGCTCCGCGTCCTCGTCCGCCCCGCTGCCGGTTGTCATGTTAACGGCCCTCTCCGTCGCCATCCTGCGATCGCACGATCCTTCGACGGCGCGCGCCTTCCTACTGCTACATTGGCGCACCGGCGTCACGACACAGACACGACGAAGCGACGGAGGCATCGATGCTCACCGACGAGGAGAAGGACCGCATCCGTCTCGAGGAGACCTATCGCGACGAAGTCCGCAGGACGCTCGCGACGCCCGTCGCGAAGACCCGCGCCGAGCGCATCCTCGCCGCCGCCAACGCGCCGTTCGTGCTGTGGTTCCCGTCGTCGGTGGTCGTCGGCGCGGCCGGCTTCCTCTACGGCCAGCTGCAGACGAACGCCGCGATGAAGGCGAAGCGGGCCGAGACCGTAGAGCGGCTCGACATCGAGATGTCGGGACGCGTGGGACTGGCCGACTACGCGGTCCTCGTCCTCCGCGGCCGGGTCGCGAAAGGCGAGCTGCTCGCGACGAGCGGTCAGACCTGCGCGGTGATCGCGGACGCGCTCGACGGCGTGCAGTCGACCCGTCCCGCGGCGGTCGCGCTCGAGGACTACAAGGATCGGTCCGCCGCTTCGCTGCTCGTCGAACTGCGCGGGCTCGTGCGCGCCGACGAGCGTCTGCCGCTCGCACACGCGCTCGAGATCCAGCGCGACCTGCAGGCCTGCAGGCAGTCCCAGGGCGCCTCGTCGACGCCCGACACGCAGGCGACACGACCGAGCGAGGCCGCCATCAAGGCTTCGGTCGAGGCCGTCGACGCGATCTAAGAAGGAATTCTTCGACTACTACCACCTCCGGCGCTGGCCATCGGAGTGACGGCCTTCAGGTCGTCTGCGGCGGGCGCTTCGGGAACATCGGCCCCAGCATCGCGACCAGCTGGCCGAAGATCTTCGGCGTACCCGCGAGCATGTCGCCGGTATGCAGGTATTCGGGATCGCCCTGGAAGTCGCCGACCAGTCCGCCCGCTTCGGTCACCAGCAGCGACCCGGCCGCGATGTCCCACGGCATCAGTCCGATCTCGAAGAAGCCGTCGAGCCGGCCCGCCGCGACGTAGGCGAGGTCGAGCGCCGCGGCACCGGGCCGGCGGATGCCGGCGCTCTGTCCGGTCAGCAGGCGGAACATCGCCAGGTAGCGATCGAGCGTCTCGAGATTCTTGAACGGGAAGCCGGTCCCCAGCAGCGCTTCGTTCATCCGGTGTCGCTTCGAGACGCGGATGCGACGGTCGTTGAGGAAGGCCCCGCGACCCTTGGTGGCGACGAAGAGGTCGTTGCGGTTCGGGTCGTAGATCACGGCCTGCGTGACGACGCCCTTCTGCATCAGCGCGATCGACACGCAGTACTGCGGAAAGCCGTGGATGAAGTTGGTCGTGCCGTCGAGCGGATCGATGATCCAGAGATTGTCGGCGTCGTTGTCGGCGGCGACCTGCTGACCTGCCGACCCCTCCGCCGCGGCGCCTTTCGCCGAAGCGGAACGGCCGCTCTCCTCTGCTAGTATCCGATGGTCCGGATAGGCCGTCAGCAGCACGTCGATGATGGCCTTCTCGGCGGCCTGATCGATCTCGGTGACGAAGTCGTTGTGCTGCTTGCGGCTCACCTTCACGCGTTCCAGATCGAGACTCGCCCGGTTGATGATCGCGCCGGCGCGGCGGGCGGCCTTCACGGCCGTGTTCAACATCGGATGCAGGGATGACATGGCGTGATGGGCGCTGGAACGAACCGCGGGTCTGGAAGCGACGGTGAAAAGAGCGTCGATCGCCTCGTCCCGCAGGCGCCCTGCGAAGGTCGGGAACGGGACGGCCGATCGAGAGCGCGCGATTCTATCCGACCCGACCTCCCGTCCCTCGACCGCATCCGCGTCGTCCTCGTCGAGCCCAGTCATCCCGGCAACGTCGGCGCCGCGGCGCGCGCGATGAAGGTCATGGGCCTGTCTCGGCTCGCGCTCGTGGCCCCGCGCTACGCCGACGTGACCGTCCGGCCCGACGCGATCGCGTTCGCGAGCGGCGCCGTCGACGTGCTCGACGCGTCGCACGTGCACGCGACGCTCGACCGGGCCCTTGCCGGCACCACGCACGCGATCGCGATGAGCGCGCGCGACCGCGAGTACGCGCCGCCGCTGTCGTCGCTGCGCGAGGCCGCCGTCGACGCGATGAGCAGGCCGCCCGATACGTCGATCGCCTTCGTCTTCGGCAGCGAGCGCTACGGCCTGTCCAACGACGACGTGCTCCGTTGCCAGTCGCGTTGCCGCATCGAGACCTCGCCCGACTACGCGTCGCTCAACCTCGCGCAGGCGGTCCAGCTGGTCGCCTACGAATGCCGTCAGGCCGCGCTCGTCTCATGCGGCGAAGCCGTCGCCGACGACGCGCCGACGGCCGCCACGCACGAACAGCGCGAGGCGCTGATCGATCACTTCGAACGAGGCCTGCTCGCGATCGGCTACCTCGACCCCGACGCCCCGAAGAAGCTGATGCCGCGGCTGCGGCGTCTCTTGGCGCGGGCGCGGCTCGAGCACGAGGAGGTGCAATGGCTGCGCGGTATCGCGAAGGCGATGCTGCGCGCGAAGGAGCCGGTGCCGCGATGAACCGCCAGCGACGGGTCGACGACCGCCGGACGACGACGAGGGTTCGACGATGAACAGACGACGAGAGGGCGACATCGAAGGATGTGCGATGGAGGCGGCGCGATGAGCGCGCTGCCTCGTCCGATGGTCGACGAACGTCATGCGATCCGCGCGACCTGGATGCGCGGCGGGACGAGCAAGGGCCTCTTCTTCGCGGCCGACGACCTGCCGTCCGGACTGATGCAGCGACCGGGCGTGCGCGACGCGCTGCTGCTGCGGCTGATCGGCAGCCCCGATCCCTATCGCCGCCATACCGACGGGCTCGGTGGCGCGACGTCGTCGACCAGCAAGGTCGTGGTCGTCTCGCGGTCGCTGCGTCCGGACTGCGACGTCGAGTTCCTGTTCGGCGCGGTCTCCATCGACCAGCCGCTGGTCGACTGGTCGGGCAACTGCGGCAACCTGAGCGCCGCCATCGGTCCGTTCGCGATCGCACGCGGCTGGGTGCCGGTCGACGGCGACCCGTCGCGCGTGGCCGGCACCGTGGTCCGCATCTGGCAGCAGAACATCGGCAAGCGCATCGTGGCGCACGTGCCGACCTGCGGCGGGCGCGTCGTCGAGGCCGGCACGTTCCACGAGGACGGCGTGCCGTTCGGCGCGGCCGAGATCCGTCTCGAGTTCATCGACCCGGCCGACGCCGGCGAAGGCGGGCTGCTGCCGACCGGTCGAGCCTGCGACCTCCTGCACGTGCCCGAGCTCGAAGAGCTGTTGCCGGCGATCGACGGTCAGCGGGCGGGCACGGTTCGCGCGACGATGATCAACGCCGGCAACCCGACGGTCTTCATCCGCGCCGAGGCCTTGAAGCTGAGCGGACGCGAGCTGCCCGACGCGGTCGATCGGGATGCCCGGCTGCTCGCCCGTCTCGAAGCGATCCGCGCACGGGCCGCGGTCGCGATGGGTCTCGCACGCAGCGTCGACGAGGCGACGCGCGTCCGGCCCGCGACACCGAAGATCGCGTTCGTCGCGGCGCCGGTCGGCTACCGCACCAGCGCCGGGGCCGACATCGACAAGGGCGCCACCGACGTCGTGGCCCGCATCGTGTCGATGGGCCGGCTGCATCACGCGTTCACCGGCACCGGTTCGATCGCGCTCGCGGTCGCGGCCGCGTTGCCGGGCACGGTGGTGTCGGAAGTGGCCCGCACGCTGCCCGGCGTTCCGACCCGCATCGGTCACGCGTCCGGCGTGCTGGCCGTGGGCGCCGTGCTCGAACGGCGCGGCGACGCCTGGCACGTCGACCGCGCGGTGATGAGCCGCAGCGCGCGCCGCCTCATGGACGGAACCGTGTACGCGCCGCGTTGATCGCCATCGTCCGCGCGCGACTGATCGGCAGCGCGACCTCGACGTTCACGCGCCCTGCGCGAGCACGACCCGGCTCGTCCTCCGGCGTCCAGACGGCGGAGGCCGCGGCGGTCGCCCGGCTCGCCCAACTCGCGCACTTCGTCCATTTCGTCCATTTCGTCCATTTTGTTCGATTGCCCATGTCGTCTTTGGTCTTCTGTCGCGGTCGAGGGCTGCGTCATGCGAGATGCGGGACGTCGAGCGCCCGTCGTCCGGCAACACACGAGCGATGGCTGAGCGCCCGTCGCTTCGGCCCGAACTCCAGGTGCGGCGCACGCGAGGCACGCCGCTCTTCCCCTTCGGGGAGCCGGTCGGTACCGAACGCTACGAGCACATCGCGGTCGAGCGCGCGAAGGTGGGACAGTCCACCTCCTCCGCGCACGGCGCCGGCGAGGACGTCCTGCTGTCAGCTAGCATCGCCGGTCCGTTCTCCGAGCGCGCGGGGACGAGCGTCGCGCCGGCGACCTCCCTGCGGCGCGTGAGCCGGGCCGCGCTCGACGCGATGGTCGACCGGGTCGCGTCGTGAGCGGCCCCGCGGTCGATCCCGACGAGGTCGCGTTCACCGCGATCCGCGCGCAGGGCGCCGGCGGTCAGAACGTCAACAAGGTGTCGAGCGCCGTCCACCTGAGCTTCGACGTCGGAGCATCGTCGTTGCCGGAAGACCTGAAGCGACGGCTGCTGGCTCTCGAAGACCGCCGCATCACGGCCGCGGGCGTGATCGTCATCAAGGCGCAGGGCTCGCGCAGCCAGGAGGCGAACCGCGCCGACGCGCTGCTGCGCCTCCAGGAGATGATCGACAGCGTCGCCGTCGCGCCGGTCGTCCGTCGCGCCACCAGGCCGACCTACGGCTCTAAGCAGCGACGTCTCGAAGGCAAGAGCCTCAGGGCACGCGTCAAGGCGGGACGCCAGCGCGTCGACGACTGACGTGCGGATCGCGGCGGCGGTTCAGGCCCGCGGCATGTCGACGAAGCGCACCACCGACGACGTCGGCGGTCCCGCGTCGATCGGCACGCCCTTCTCGATCAGCAATGCCCGCAGCGCCTGGATGGCCGGGAAGATCTCCTGGTTCCAGTCCTCGCCCTGCGCATCGAAGGCGGCCTGCTCGGCTTCGACGATGTCGGTGTCCTGGCCGAAGATGCCGTTCGTGAAGGCCACGATGATCGGCCAGATCAGATGGATCATCCCCGGGATGCCGGGCTTCCTGATCATCATCAGCCCGTAGGTCTGGTTCTTCCGCTGCTCGCGGTCGGTGGGGAAGTAGCAGTTCCACAGGTCGAGCGCGGGCTCGCTGCTGCCGGCGGTCCAGAACTGCAGCGTCTGGTACGGGTAGCCGGTGCGGATCGTCATCTTGTCGATGTCGCCCTCGATTCCCGGCGTGCTCTTGCGATTGATCATGAAACGCTCGCCGAGCGGCTGCTTGCCGGCCGCGCGCGAGAACGTGTAGTCGGCCTCGACCCAGCCGTCGCCCGAGCGCACCTCGAGCAGCGTGGCGCGGATCGACCCCATCAGGCTGCGATGCAGGAACTGATGGTTCATGTCCATCAGGTTCTCGTGCATGAACGAGTAGTGGCAACCGATCGTGCGATCGAGCGTGCGCGTCTTGTATTCGCCCTTCGCGAAGGTCGATACGTCGGGGAAGGCCTCGAAGCCCGCGGCCGCGCGGTCGCCGGTATAGACGAAGACGAGGCCGTAGGCCTCGCGTACCGGATAGCTCCGCACGCCGTTGGGCAGCTCCTTGCCTTCGTCGAGATACGGCACGTTGACGCACTTGCCGGTGCGGTCGTAGGTCCAGCAGTGGTAGTGGCATTGCAGGCGCTCGCCGCGGACGACGCCGAGGCTGAGCGGCACCTGCCGATGCGCGCAGCGGTTCTCGAGCGCGAAGATCCCGCCTTCCTTCGGACGGACCACCACGATCGGTTCGCCGGCGAAGGTGACGGCGAGGGACTTGCCCGGCTTCAGCTGCTTCGAGCGCGCGAGCGGATACCAATAGTCGGGGTCGAGACCGGTCTTGCGAAGGTCGCGGCTCTCCTGGCGCGGGCTCGGCGCGTAGCGACGCAGCGGGGTGATCGACGACATGCGTGTTGCTCCACTGGATGTAAGGCGGCCGGGGCCACGACGGACGATGCGGACGCGGGCAAAAGCCTAGCACGCACGGGGCGGTGGAAACGATGGACGGGCCCGTCCTCGGTCGTGCTCTTCGTCACGGGATTACAGGCCCGGGCGGGACACCGCCGCGCGCGTGTCCGAAGGCGGGCCGCGCCCGGCAAGCTTTTTCCGACGCCCTTAGAATGCTCCGATGTTCACCCGGCTCTCCGAAGACATCGCGACCATCCGCGATCGCGACCCCGCCGCCCGCAGCTCCTTCGAGGTGCTGACGTGCTATCCGGGCCTGCACGCCCTCTTCCTCCATCGCATCGCGCACCGCTGCTGGCAGCGCGGCTGGCTGTGGCTCGGCCGCTGGCTGTCGCACTGGGGCCGCTTCCTCACCGGCATCGAGATCCACCCGGGCGCGACCATCGGCAAGCGCGTCTTCATCGACCACGGCCTCGGCGTCGTGATCGGCGAGACGGCCGAGGTCGGGGACGACTGCACGATCTATCAGGGCGTGACCCTCGGCGGCACGTCGCTGAACGGCGGCAAGCGCCATCCGACGCTGCATCGCGGCGTCGTGGTCGGCGCCGGCGCGAAGGTGCTCGGCCCGTTCGTCGTCGGCGAGAACGCGCGGGTCGGCTCGAACGCGGTCGTGGTCCGCGAAGTGCCCCCCGGCGCGACCGCGGTCGGCATCCCCGCCCGCATCATCAGCGAGGGCGCCGCGCAGCAGCACGAGCAGAACGCCGCCCGCCTCGGCTTCTCGGCCTATGCCGTCACGCGCGACGCGGACGACCCGCTGTCGATCGCGTTGCACGGCCTCATCGACCACACCGCCGAGCTGACGCAGAAGGTCGAGAAGATGGCCGCCGCGCTCGACGCGCTGGGCGCATGCCCGGACGACTGCCGCGACGAGGCCGGCTTCGATGCGAAGCGGCTGAGCGAGATGGTGGACTGAGCTAGGGCCCGGCAGGCGCGGCGATCTCGATCAGGCGCCCGGCCTTCAACGCGAGTCCCCCGCCGCGCCGCGGCGTCGCTTCGGCATCCCAGTCGGTCAGCACCCAGCGCTCGCGCGGTGCCGCGCCGACGGTCGTCACGTGATGCGCGGGTCGATGGGTATGTCCGTGGATCAGCGTCGCACAGGGATGCTCGTCCAGCATCGCGATCACCGCGTCGTCGTGGACGTCCATGATCGCGGCGGCCTTCGACTGCTTGGCCGCTTCGCTCTGCTGGCGCGCGCCGGCGATCATCGCGCGGCGCTCGGCCAGCGGCTTCGCTAGGAAGTCCCGTCGCCATGCGGCCTGCCGCACCATCGACCGGAAGCGCTGGTAGTCCACGTCGTCGGTACAGAGCGCGTCGCCGTGCGACAGCAGCAGGTCCACCCCGCCGATGGTCTCCCGATAAGGGTCGGGCAGCAGCCGCAACCGCGCCTCTTCGGCGAACGCGTCGCCGATCAGGAAGTCGCGGTTGCCGGCCATGAAGGCGACGTCGATGCCGAGCCCTTCGAGCTCGCGCAGGCGCAGCGCGATGCGGTGCGCGAGCGGGTCGTCGAGGTCGTCGTCGCCCGCCCAGTACTCGAACAGGTCTCCGAGGACGAAGAAGCGGGTGGTGCGGCCGACGACCACCTCGTCGACGAAGCGCAGGAAGGCGGCGGTGGTCGCCGGATGCGCGTCCGACAGATGCACGTCGGATGCGAAGACGGCGTCGAACTCCGGTCTCGCGTTCGAGCCCACCGGACGCTCAGAGGACTTCGGCGCTCTCGATCACCACGTCCTCGACCGGGACGTCGGCATGACCGCCGCCGCGACTCGTCTTCACCGCCTTGATCTTGTCGACGACGTCGGTGCCGTCGGTGACCTTGCCGAACACCGCGTAGCCCCACCCCGCACCGTTGGGCGCCGTGTGATTGAGGAAGTCGTTGTCGGCCACGTTGATGAAGAACTGCGCGGTCGCCGAATGCGGATCGTTGGTGCGCGCCAACGCGACCGTGTACTTCGTGTTCTTGAGACCGTTGGAGGCCTCGTTGGCGATCGGCGCGTCGCTCGGCTTCTGCTTCATGCCCGGCTCGAAGCCGCCGCCCTGGATCATGAAGCCGTTGATGACGCGGTGGAAGACCGTGCCGTCGTAGTGACCCTTCTTCACGTACGCGACGAAGTTGGCGGCACTGGCGGGCGCCTTGTCGGCATCGAGCTCGATCGTGATGTCGCCGTGATTGGTGTGGAGCTGGACGGTGGTGTTGTCGGCCATGGGGCTTTCTCAGTGGGTGGACGGCAGCAGCGCTGCCTTGATGAGGACGACGGGGTCGACCGGGACGTTCTCGAAGACGTCGTCGCCGCGCGTGACGGTGTGCACCGGCACGTGGCGGATCTTCTCGACGACGTCCGTGCCGTCGACGACGCGGCCGAAGACCGCGGAGCCATAGACGCGATCGGCCTCGGCCGGCGCGATGAAGACGTCCTCGCCGCCGCGCGTGACCGTGACGCCTTCGGGCGGCACTTCGACGTGGTCGAGCCGCGTGTTGTCGACGACGTTGATGAAGAACTGCGCGGCGGCGGTGTCGATGCCGACCTCGCGGGCCATCGCCAGCGTGCCGGCCAGGTTCGACAGGCCGTTCCTCGCTTCGCTGGCGATCGGCGCCCGCGGAGGCTTCTCGCTCATGTCGGGCAGATGTCCTCCGCCCTGGATCACGAAGCCCACCATCACGCGATGGAAGAGCGTGCCGTCGTAGTGACCCTCCGACACGTACTGCATGAAGTTGCGACTGCTGATCGGCGCATTCACCGGATCGAGCTCGACGACGATGCGGCCCATCGTCGTGTCGAGCGCGACGCGCGGGCCCGCCGCAGACGCCGCGGGCGACGCGCAGAGGAAGAGCAGCGCCGACAACGACGCCGCGACGAGCGAACGCAGCGTCGTCATGGGTCCTTCCGGTCCTCGACGACGTTCCAGGCGCCTTCGTCCTTCCTCAGCGTCAGCGCGCGCGTCAGGATCGACGCGGTGCTGCCCTTCAACGACGTCTCGCGAAAGCGCGCGACCGCCGTGTCGCCGTCGATGCGGATGCTGAGGTCGGTCGTCGTCAGGGCATGGGCCTTCGCCCACCGCTGGACCGCCGCCATGACCGCCGAGTTGACGGCCAGCGCCGGTGCCGGGTCGGCCCCGACGACGGTACGTGCGCCGGCGAGCGGAGCCGTGGCGTTGCGCTCCTCGGCGGCCGGCGGCGCCTCGATGGCGACGACGTTCGAGCCCTGCGGCACCGAGGTCGCGTTGGCCGGCACCACGATCTCGGGCGCGACCGCGCCGGTGCCGCCGACGGTGACGCGCGGACCGGCCGGACTAGGCAGGCCGACGTTGCGTTGCGAGCGCGTCGTGTCGACGACCGGGGAGGCGGTCGTGACCGGGGCGGGCTTCGCGACCGACGGAGCCGGCGGAGTCGACGATGCCGACGACGCCGGGACGGTCAGCAACGCGCGCGTCGCGTCGAGCTTGCGGACCGCCGCCCCGTTGTTCGCGTCGTAGCGACGCGCGTCCTGGTAGGCGCGGGCCGCGAGCGCCGCGTAGACGTCGCCGAGGTTCTCGTAGGCCGTGGCGTAGCGCGGCGACACGCGGATCGACATCTCGAGCGCGAGCCGCGCGTCGTCGTACTCGCCGCGCGCCGCGTGGATCACCGCGAGGTTGTTGTACGGCTCGGGCAGTTCGGGGAAGTCCTGCGTGATGCCGGTGAACATCGCGAGCGCGTCGTCGCGCCTGCCGCGCTGCGCGAGGATGACGCCCTTGAGGAAGCGCATCTGCGCGTCCTTCGGCATCTTCGCGAGGAAGGCATCGGCACGCTTCTCGGCATCGTCGAGGCTGCCCGCGGCGACGAGCTTCGAGACGTCCTGCAGCTCGTCCGCATGGGCCTGGACGACGGGTATCACGACGAAGGCCGCGAACGCGAGCCGCCGCAGCATGCGAGCGACGGTCGCGGAGGATGGAGCGCGATGCAGGAGGGACGTCGGCAAGTGGAGGTTCCGGATGGTGGGTCTTCGGCGGAGCGGGGCCTGCATCGTACGCGGCATCGGATGCGATCCGACGACGGCGAAGCGGTGCCCGCGCGTCGATGCGGGTCCGTGTTCGGACGGTGGATCAGGACGCCGGGCAACGACGCGGACAGGGCTTCGTCACCGCGTTCCGACCGCGTCTTCGTTTATACTCGGCGGCCATAAGAACGACAAAAGTTTAACAAACACCCGCCACTCGACGGACGCCCGCTTGCAGTACGAGCGTCCCTTCGTCGAGTGGCTTGCTATTTGTGCAGAGGCCATGAGTCCGGGTGTCTGTGATCGCTCCAGCGGAAGCCGCCTCGCGTATCGGTCCGATCCGGCGCCGGCGACGGCGCGTCCCGCGCCCTCCCCGCCGCCATGCGATCGCCCCTCCCCGGCGATGCCCGATCCGACGTTCCTCCACCGCGTTCGCCCCGCATGCTGAAGATCCACGACACCCTCACTCGCGAGAAGCAGTCGTTCGAACCGATCGAGCCGGGCAAGGTCCGCATGTACGTCTGCGGCATCACGGTCTACGACTACTGCCACGTGGGGCATGCGCGGATGATGATGGCCTTCGACATCGTGCGTCGCTGGCTGCGCGCGTCGGGCTTCGACGTCACCTACGTGCGCAACATCACCGACATCGACGACAAGATCATCAAGCGCGCCGGCGAGAACGGCGAGTCCATCGCCGCTCTGACTGAGCGCTTCATCGCGGCCATGAACGAGGACGCCGACGCGCTCGGCATCGAGCGGCCCGACCACGAGCCGCGCGCCACCGCGCACGTGCACGAGATGCTCGACATGATCGGCCGGCTCGAAGCGAAGGAGCTCGCCTACGCGGCGAAGAACGGCGACGTCAACTTCTCGGTCCGCAAGTTCGCCGGCTACGGAAAGCTGTCGGGCAACTCGGTCGACGAACAGCGTGCCGGCGATCGCGCCATCGTCGGCGGCGGCAAGGTCGACCCGCTCGACTTCGTGCTGTGGAAGAAGGCCAAGCCCGACGAGCCGGCCGACGCCAGGTGGCCGTCGCCATGGGGCGAAGGCCGGCCCGGATGGGCGATCGAGTGCTCGGCGATGAGCTGCTCGTTCCTCGGCGAACACTTCGACATCCACGGCGGCGGCGAGGACCTGCAGTTCCCGCATCACGAGAACGAGATCGCGCAGAGCGAGGGCGCGAGCGGCAAGCCTTTCGTCAACGTGTGGATGCACAACGGCTTCCTCAACGT
>CALMOR010000037.1:0-335 GCA_937872165.1 uncultured Burkholderiales bacterium
GCTTTCGTACAAGGTGGTCTACGTGGATGCGAAGAGCATCAACCCGGTCCGCTACTACGGCGTGGGCACGATCGACTGGTCGATCGCGGACGGCCGCTATCGCAGCGACCTGACGGCCGCGGTGGACTTCCTGCTGTTCAAGCTCGGTGTCCTCGCGTCGCACAGCGAAGGGAGCGTGACCGCGAACGGCCTCGCGCCCGATCGCTACACCGAGTCGCCCCGCAAGCGGGCGACGGTCGCGACGAGCTTCAATCGCGACGAGCGCCAGTCGATCACGTTCTCCGCATCGCCGGCTTCGGTGCCGCTGGCGGCCGGCGCGCAGGGCGACGAGGTGC